>CAZBWU010000002.1:0-149194 GCA_964496095.1 uncultured Gammaproteobacteria bacterium | reverse complement strand
TTTGTTGGCGGAGAGGGAGGGATTCGAACCCTCGGTACCTTACGGTACACAGCTTTAGCAAAGCTGCACGATCGGCCACTCTGACACCTCTCCAGATGTTTTTAATTTAAAATATCTGCTTAGGTTTTATTCATATAGTGCTGCCATTTCAAGCCCTCTTTTTATTTGCTCTTCTTCAGTTTCGGTTTCGCTAGCAGGTGATTCCGGTGATGGTGTGTTAGTTTTTACTTCATGCATCATATCGTATTTGGTTGTAATAAACATTTGCTCTATTTCTAAGCTAGTTATTAATTTTAATCGTTCTTCCTTGCTTTTGCTGAATTGCCTTGCCATGTTTTGAATAGCATCAAGACTGTACCCACTTCGGATATATTCTGTTAAGCGGGCAAGTGCGAATGGTTTCAATTCACTTTTAGGAACGCCAAGTCTGAAGAGCTCTCTAATAAGATCTCCGCCTCTTGCAGTATTTTTACATGCCATTGCGTACTCTGGCCTCTTTTTAATTTCTAGATAACCTGTAGTTTCTGGTTGTGCTAATTGTTGTTCTAGAGTGGAAGGCTTGTGCTCTGACATATTAATTTATATTATTTTTTAAGACAGTTGTATTGGCGGAGAGATAGAGATTCGAACTCTAGAGACTCTTGCGAGTCTGGCAGTTTAGTAAACTGCTGCCTTCAACCACTCGGCCATCTCTCCATTGTTTTTTGTTGTCTTGTTGTCATTTCGAACGGAGTGAGAAATCTTTCCGTAATCAAGTTCTGCAAACGGAAAGATCCCTCGTCGCCCTTGAGGGCTCGCTCGGGATGACAGTTGGGCAGTTGATTTCTAGCCATAGTTTATCAAAAAATAAGATAAAGTCAATGGATAATTTGGTTTGACTTTGCTCAGGTATATGCTACAATTTAAAGCGAATTTTAAGGATTTAAACATAATTTTATGTCTATACTCGTTTCCGGTTCGCTCGCCTACGACTTTATCATGAATTTTCCTGATAGTTTCAAAAATCATATTATGCCCGAGAATATGCATATTCTCAATGTTTGTTTTATGGTTGACGAACTCCGTCGTTCTTGGGGTGGTACTGGTGGAAACATTACTTACACTATGAATCTCTTGGGCGGGGAGCCGGTAATTGTGTCTGCTGCCGGCAAGAATGGCGATGAATATGTGCGGTATTTTAAAGAACATAATATCAAAACAGACTATATCCATATTGACCCTAACCAGCTAAGCGCTTCGGCGTTTATAACCACCGACGCTGACAATAATCAGATTACGGCTTTTCATAATGGGCCGCTTGGTTTGGCAAGCAGTATTAGCCTTCGTGATATTAAAGAAAAATTTTCAGTCGCGATTATTGCTCCTACCCAGAAAGAAGTGATGACTAAACACCTCAAAGAATGTCAGGAGTTGGGCGTGGAGGCGGTCTTTGCGCCGGGTCAGCAAATCACGGCGTTTGATGGCCTAGAATTACAGCGTATGATCGGGCAAGCACATTTTGTAATTGGTAATGATTATGAAATAAAATTAATGGAAGAACGCACTGGTTGGAGCGGGGAAGAAATTTTGAAAAATACAAAAGTTTTGATTACTACTATGGGAGAAAAAGGATCGATTATTTCCACTAGCGATGGCGAAGTGATTGAAGTCGGAGTTTGCGCACCAGAATCATTTGATGATCCAACTGGCGCGGGTGATTCTTATATTGCTGGATTTTTTACAGCCTATCAGCAAGGGCTTGATCTCAAAACCTGCGGTCAGGTGGGAAGTGTGGCGGCTAGCTATGCCATAGAAACTCTAGGCACCCAAGAGCATGATTTTACCAAAGATGCATTTTGCGCGCGCTATGAGCAGGCTTATGGATCTAAATTAGTTTTAAATTAATTATTTTTTAAATTATATATTATGAGTAGTGATTATAAAGTAGCAGACATGGCCTTGGCCGAACTAGGAAGAAAAGAAATTGAAATCGCAGAGAAAGAAATGCCGGGGTTGATGGCCCTGCGCGCAAAATTTGGAAATCAAAAACCACTACAAGGCGCGCGCATTGCCGGTTGTTTGCACATGACTATTCAAACCGCGGTTCTTATCGAAACCTTGGTTCAGCTTGGTGCCGAAGTCAGATGGAGTAGTTGTAATATTTTTTCTACGCAAGATTCAGCGGCGGCTGCCATTGCTCAAGCGGGTATTCCTGTCTTTGCCTGGAAAGGAGAAACTGAAGAAGAATATTGGTGGTGTGTCGAAGAATCTCTCAAATTCGCCGATGGCAAAGGACCAAACCTGCTTCTTGATGATGGGGGAGATTTGACTGTTTTAGTTCATGAAAAACATCCTGAAATGCTAAAAGAAATCAAAGGCTTGTCTGAAGAAACTACTACAGGCGTGCACCGCTTGTATCAGATGATGGAAAAAGGAAAGTTGGGAACAATTGCGATAAATGTAAATGACTCTGTCACCAAATCAAAGTTTGATAATAAGTATGGCTGTCGTGAGAGCTTGGCTGATGGTATCAAGCGTGCGACTGATGTGATGCTCGCTGGGAAGAAAGTGGTCATTGCTGGGTTCGGCGATGTGGGTAAGGGCTGTGCTCAGAGCATGCGTGGATATGGTGCGCGAGTGTTAGTCACTGAAATCGACCCTATCAACGCTTTACAGGCGGCTATGGAGGGCTATGAGGTCGTCACAATGGAAGAAGCGGCGCCAATGGCTGATATTTTTGTGACTTCTACCGGTTGTTGTGATGTTATTACCGGCGAGCATTTGGAAGCCATGAAAGACAGCGCCATTGTCTGCAACATTGGGCATTTTGATAGTGAGATAGATGTGGCGTGGCTCACTAGTCAAAGTAATATCAAAGAAATAAATATCAAACCGCAAGTTGATAAGTTTGTCTGGGACTCTGGCAAGACGCTTATTTTGCTTTCTCGCGGTCGCTTGGTAAATCTGGGCAATGCTCATGGTCATCCTAGTTTTGTGATGAGTACTTCGTTTACCAATCAAGTCTTGGCGCAGCTATCTATTTGGAATGAAACTGGCAAATATCAATCTGGCAAAGTTTATACGTTGCCAAAGAGTTTGGATGAAGAAGTAGCCAGATTGCATCTTGATAAATTGGGAGTGAAATTAACCACGCTTACAAAAAAACAAGCTGATTATCTCAGCGTGTCTGTTGGTGGGCCTTTTAAGCCGGAGAATTATAGGTATTAGTAGCTACTTGAAGTATTAGTGCTTAAATTCATTTCTTAATTTTACAAACTGGGCATCGCTGATTTCTCTATCTTCATATTTCTCTGTATCAATAATTTTAAATTGACCAAGTTGTTGACCGGGTTCCATTCTGTGTGTTGGTCCTACTAGAATACTACAAGGAATAAAGAAGGCCTTTACCAGCGGATTTTTTTCAGCTTCTTTTTTGATAAAAATTTCTCCTGGAACTTCAAAATAAATTAGCATATCTTTTTGATGTTGTCCTAAGGCGAAGATTTTATTAATAATGAAATTTATTGCGTTTATTGCTGATAATGACATTGTAGTTAAATCCTGCTCTTTTTTTTGATAATGCACAGAATTAGTTCTCAGTTTGTACAGTTCGGTGTACTTTTCTTGTGTTTCATTATTTATAAGATGCCAATCAGAAAGAATCTCTATAGCTTTCTCCCAGTCAATTATCGAACCCCTATTGTACATATCCTTATAATGGCTCGACGATTTAAAATCATCCATTACTTTAAACAGAATATCATTAAATATTCTTTCTCCTAGGCAACAAGCGCCTGTTAGCGATGAGTATAAGTTGCCTTGTATGTATGAGCTACAGACATCTTCTAGTAAGTGAGTATATTCTGCAATTATTGAAATTACAGGTTTCTCTAGTTGTATGTATCTATTGAATTTTTGATCAAAACTTTGAGTGCCATATTTTGAAATTAACCATGTTTTAAGACCTTCTGTAATTCTCGCCATCTCACCCTGTGCAGGTTGCTTAAAAATATCTCTTCCTATATCAAGAGAAAAATTAGAAATTCTATATCTTTTCATATAGTTTGTCCGATAATTTTAGAGTTTTTTGGATTTTAAACAATCTCCAAATCCAAAACCTGATCAATTTTTATCTGATCGACAAATTCAGGGACGTGGCTAACCAGAATTATCGCGCCTTCAAATTCATCCAAGGCCTTCGCAATAATCGGCAAGTGGCGGAAGTTAATATGATTGGTTGGTTCGTCCATGATAAGCAACCCGGGTTTTTGCAAGACAAATCTGGCATAGCAGAGCAAGCCTTTTTGGCCTTCGGACAGGGCGCCGACTTTGTTTTTTAGTATTTGAGACGAAAGTAAAAATTGGGCGCCGGTGGCATAGATTTCTTGGTTCCACGGGTTGTGCATCATTTCTTCTAGCGCCTGATAAGCAGTCTTTTCAAAATCAAGACCGGAAAAATCTTGGCGGTAATAACCAACTCTTACATCTGGGGAGATAGTTGCACCTTCTTCGGTGACATTGGCTAATGCTTGTAGTAAGGTGCTTTTGCCAATGCCATTTGGGCCTTTGAGGAGCAGGCGTTGTTTTTTGCGAACGGTGATAGGGGTTGGGAGGGTGATGCGAACTGGTTCGTGGTCTTTCATGACGCCGACCGATCGGATTTCTACCATGGGGCCGATAATTTCGGTCTGGGAGGGTATAGTGAAGTCATTAATGGTTTTGTCTTCTTGGCGTTCCTCCACCATATTCTCCTCGGCGTCTTCTATTTGGTCGCGTAGTTTACTGGCCAAAGCACGCATTTTACCACCTTTATTGGCAAAGAAGTTTACTTTGTCTTTTCTGTCTTGGATGCTTCGGCGCAATTGGGCATTTTTGGCGCGTTCGCGTTCGATACGAGCCTCGATTTCTCCTAGTACATTATAGTAGTCGCCGACGTATTGTTCAATTTTTTGGGTAAACGAATCTAGATAGAGAACTCCTTCAGTAAAGGCATTTAAAAAATTCGCATCGTGAGAAATAACCAAACAAGTTTTTGGATAGGTCATCAAAAATTGAGTAAGGTGGTCTATACCAGCGGTGTCGAGATTGTTAGTTGGCTCGTCAAGCAGTAAAATATCTGGTTTTTGGATAAGGGCATACGCAAGGAGCAGTCTCGCTTGTTGACCGCCAGAAAATTGTTTTACTTTTTTGTCCAAGGGAGCTTTGAGGTGGACGATATCCAAAACTTCCGAGATTCTTTTTGGGAGGTCGTAGATTTTTTTGTCTTGATCAAAAACTTGGCCAAAAAATTCCTCAATGGTTTTTTCTAGATTTTCCGGCTTCATGACTTGAGTGGCAATAGCGATAGTGGCGCCCAAGCTAACATTTACTTGGCCGTTTTCAGGCTTGATTTCTTTGGTGATAAGTTTAAAAATTGTGCTTTTGCCCGCGCCGTTTTGACCCATAATGGTGATTTTGGAGTTTTTACGCAAGGAAAAACTGACCTCGTCCAGAATAGGTTTTTGAGGGGTGTAGGCAAATGACACTTCGTCAAAGCTGATTATAACGTTTTCTTGAGCCATATTTGTTTTATTAGGAGACTATATTAACAGATAATGGGGGATGGGTCAATCGCTGTTTGACATTTAAGTTTAGAGTAGATAGAATATACAAGTAATTTTAAGATTTCTGTAGCCCAATCTATTAGAAATTGTTTAATTGTAAGTATTAAAATGTATGAAGCAAAATATAGTGAAAGCTGTTAAGTTTTTTATTTATCTTACATTTTTTGTACCGCTACTAGTGCTTCCGACCTCTTTTATATTTCCTTTTATCGTTCCCAAAATCTTGGTTTTTAGATCTCTGGTAGAACTGATGATTGCCAGTTATATTTTGCTTTTATTTATCAATTGGCAGGAATTTCGACCTAAATTTTCTTGGCTGAGTTTGGCGGTGGGTGCCTTTTTTATTAGTTTTGCTATTTCTACTTTTACTGGTGTTGATTGGTACCATAGTTTTTGGGATAACCACGAAAGAATGTTGGGTCTATTTACTATTTTTCACTATGTAGCCTACTATTTTATTTGTAGTTCAGTTCTTAAAACTTGGGATGATTGGAGAAAAGCCCTGAATGTATTTTTGGTTGCCGGTTCAATAGTGATGTCGATAGGTTTAATTCAAGTTTTAAATCCAAATTTACTTCTAAACCAAGGATCAAGTCGTGTGATTGCCACATTAGGCAATGCTATTTATGTTGGGGGATATGGTTTATTTTTAATTTTTGTATCGTTTTTACTTTTTATCAAAGAAAGCAATAAGATTTGGAAGTGGGCGTACGTTTTGATGGGATTGCTTGCATTTGGAGGTATGATTTTTAGTGGTACTCGTGGTTCGATTTTAGGTCTCGTAGTAGGCGCAGGTTTTGCTGTATTAGGCTATATTATTGTGTTGCGTGATTTTCCTAAAACTAGAAGGGTGCTTAGTGGGTTAGTCGTTTTGGGCATTGTGTTAATTGCTTTGCTTTATAATTTCAGAGAATCCGCGTTTGTTCAAAAAATTCCAGCTGTTAATCGTGCTATTTTAACTTCCTTTACGGTTATAAAAGCTAGTCCTCGTTGGCTTGCTTGGGAATCTGCTGTAGAAAGTTGGAAAGAAAAGCCTGTTTTTGGTTGGGGGCCAAATAATTTTTTCTATGCTTTTAATAAGTACTATCAACCAAAGTCCTTGCAGTTTGGCTATGGAGAAACATGGTTTGATAATGCTCATAATGTTATAGTTAATACATTAGCCGTCCAGGGTTTGGTAGGTTTAACATTATATCTAATTATTTTTATAACAGCTATAACGGTGTTAGTTGTGGCAAGAAGAAAAAATGTTTTAGATATTCATATTACAGTTTTAGGTATGGCTTTTTTGGTCTCTCATCTAATTCAGAACGTAACTGTGTTTGAGAACCCAACGTCCTATCTTTACTTTATGTTTTGGTTGGCAATGGTAACAAGTTTTTCTTTGAAAAAAGAAATTATTCTTAATCCAGATGTAAAAAATACAAATCAGAACGTGTCCTTGAATAAGCCTGTTGGCTCAGGTAGCCTACTTATTAGTGCTTTGTTGGTTTTTGCAGTCATTTTTGTCTTTAATATTCAGCCAGCTAGAGCTAATATGAAAGCCTTAGAAGCATTGAAGTATCTAAGCTCTCCGCAACCTGAAGTAGGGATAGAACTTATGAAGTCTGCCATTTCTTTCAATTCTCCTCACATAGACGATATTAGAGGTGACTTGTCGCGTACGGCGGCTCAAGTTTTGAGCAATCAGTCAAGTGTTAAGCTTAGTAAAGAAAAAAGTTTAGAATTGTTTAATATTTCTATTGAAGCCCTAAAAGAAAATGTTTCGCTCCACCCTTATGATATTAGGAATTATCTGACATTGAGTCAGTTGAGTCAGATTGGATACATTTTAACAAATGATACAAAATATATCACAGACTACGGTAATTATTTAGATGAGGCGTTAGTTTATTCTCCAAAACGTCAGCAGATCATATACAATATTACTAATTTTTATTTACAAACTGGCAGAGTTGACGATGGTTTAAAATTATTAGAAAAAACTCTTACAGACGGGCCTGAAGTCGCCGAGACTTATTGGCGGTTAGCTTATGTGTATAAATTAGTGGGAAAAATTGATAAAGCGAAAGAAGCTATTGATTTGGCTAAGAAAAATAATATTATTTTTGATTCATCACAACAAGAAATTATTAGTCAAATTTTGTCTACAACCCCAATTAGATAGAGGTTTGATTTGAAGGACTAGTTTGAATAGCTTGCAGATTACCTATTAAATTTTTATATGGGCTAAGGCTCATATATACTCATTCACTCCGAAATATCCAGATTCAATATTTATAACTCGCAAGCGATTATAAATATCTCACTGGCTATTTCCCTCACTCATTTCGTATATGAAAAAAGCCCTAATTACTGGCATTACCGGACAAGATGGTTCGTATTTAGCAGAATTTTTAATCAGTAAGGGGTATCAGGTACATGGAATAATTCGTCGTTCCAGTAGTTTTAATACTACTCGTTTGGATCATATTTATCAGGATCCTCATGAGCAGGAGTTAAAAATGGTGTTGCACTATGGAGATCTAACTGATGGTAGTAATATCAATCGGATCTTGGAAAAAGTGCAACCGGATGAAGTGTATAATCTCGGGGCTCAGAGTCATGTCCGGGTTAGCTTTGATATTCCGGAATATACCGCCGACGCCGACGGTTTAGGCGCATTACGATTGCTTGATGTGATCAGAAATGAGCAGTTGCGGGTTAAATATTATCAAGCTGGATCTTCGGAAATGTATGGCAAAGTATTGGCCACACCCCAAAACGAAACCACGCCGTTTAATCCTCGCAGTCCATATGCCTGTGCCAAGGTTTTTGCTCATCACATTTCGGTAAATTACCGTGAAGCCTACAACATGTTTATTTGCAACGGTATTTTATTTAATCATGAATCACCGCGGCGCGGCGGCACGTTTGTGACAAAGAAAATTACCAACGCATTTGCGAAAATAAAATTAGGAAAACAAGAAAAAATTTATTTAGGAAATTTAGATGCAAAGAGAGATTGGGGGTATGCCAAAGATTATGTGGAAGCGATGTGGATGATGTTACAACAGCCAAGTCCTGATGACTATGTAATCGCTACCGGTGAAACTCATACCGTGCGAGAGTTTGTGGAACACACCGCTCGTTTATTGGGTTATGAGATAGAATGGAAGGGGAAAGGTATTGAGGAAAAGGGTATTGATACTAAAAGCGGCAAGGTGCTAGTGGAAATTGACCCGCGTTATTTCCGTCCCACGGAAGTGGATTTTTTGTTGGGAGATTTTAGTAAAGCGAAAAAAGTTTTGGGTTGGGAGCCAAAAGTAAAATTTGAAGACCTGATTAAATTAATGGTGGAGGCTGAATTTGAGGAAATGGGGTTATTGAGTAGGGATTATATGGTATAAATAGTTTTTTATAAAATTATATTTTATAAATTCATTTTATGGAAAAAAATGCAAAAATTTATGTGAGCGGTCATAAAGGTCTTGTGGGTACAGCGCTTGTTAATGAGCTTAAAAAACAAGGTTATGTAAACATTATTACAAGATCTCATAAAGATTTAGATCTTTTAGACCAGACGGCAACCAATAAATTTTTTGAAGAAGAAAAGCCGGAATATGTTTTTCATTTAGCCGCGAAGGTGGGAGGAATTGTGGGCAACAAAACCTTCCCGGCAGATTTTACCTACGAAAATTTAGTGATTAATTTTAATGTAATTCATGCCGCTCATCAGAATCAAGTTAAAAAATTATTAAATTTTGGCAGCATTTGTATTTATCCTGTGCAGGCTGAAATTCCAGTGAAAGAGGAATCATTACTCACTGGGCCACTAGAGTCTACAAATGAAGGGTATGCTATCTCTAAGATTGCTAGTCTTATGCTTTGTAAGAAGTATAAAGAGCAATATGGAGATAATTTTATCTCTGTTATGCCTGCTAATCTTTATGGTCCACATGATAATTTTCATCCAACTAATTCACACGTAATTCCTGGCATGATGAGAAGGTTTGTAGAGACCATGAGGAGGGGAGACAAGGAAATGGTAATATGGGGTACTGGAAAGCCGACGAGGGACTTTCTTTACTCTGAAGATTTAGTTGAGGGTTTAGTAATGTTAATGAATGATTATAACGGTCTAGAGCATATCAATATTGGGCCGGGGTTTGAGACTTCAATTCGAGAATTAGCAGAAACAATGAAAGAAGTGGTGGGATTTAAGGGGGAGTTGGTTTTTGATACCTCAAAACCTGACGGGACGCCAAGGAGATATTTAGATACTGAAAGAATAAATAGTTTGGGCTGGAATCCTAGAACTTCTTTGAAGGATGGTTTGTCAAGTATGTATGCTTGGTATCTTGATAACGGGGGCCATCTTAATGCTAAATAGCCTAGTTTTTGACACCTATTGACACCTATTGACACCTATTGACACCTATTGACACCTATTGACACCTTTAGTACTATATTAGGTGGAGGAATTTTAGATAATTAAATATGGGTGTATGAGTGAAATTAGGCCAAACGAAGTATACACAACTCAAGAAGCTCAGAAAGTTTTGAAGATTAGTAATAGTACTATTAAAAGACTTTTAAAAAAGGGTCTACTTAGAGCTAATAAAATTGGCAAGCAGTATCGCATAATGGGGCATGAATTATTAAATTTATTATCGCCAGTTGTAGACAAAAAAGCGACTGATTTATATCAAAAAGTAAAAGCTAAAACCATTGAAAAAACTAAAAGTTGGTAAAATATGGAATTGATAATCAGGCCAAAAAATAAGTGGTGGCAGTTTGATGGCAAAGAAATCTGGCAATTTCGTGATCTGTTCTATTTTTTTACCTGGCGCGATGTTAAGGTTAAATATAAGCAGACCGCTATTGGAGCGTTGTGGGCGATTTTTCAACCATTTGTGACTATGGTTATATTTACTGTATTTTTTGGCAGATTGACCCATATTCCGTCTGATAATATTCCCTATCCGATATTTGTATATGTAGGCTTGCTTTTCTGGACATTATTTTCAACAAGTCTGTCTCAGGCAAGTAATTCATTTATAGCAAATGAAAAGATTGTCACGAAAATCTATTTCCCCAGAATTATTCTGCCAATTTCTTCAATCATTACCAATGTTGTTGATTTTTTTGTTGCTCTTATTATTCTTATTGGCATGATGGTATATTATCAATATACTCCGTCGCTTCTTGGTATTTTGATTCTGCCGTTACTTATAGTCATGACTATTTTCTCAACGCTCGGCATTGGCCTAATCTTTGCTTCGCTCAATGTAAAATATCGTGACATTAGATTTGTTTTACCCTTCTTTGTCCAGCTACTTATTTTTATTACTCCTGTCATTTATCCAACTAGTATTGTGAGCGAAAAGTACCGCTGGATTTTGGGGCTCAATCCCATGGCTGGTGTGATTGATGCCGCTCGCTCAGGATTACTGGGTGCCAAGCCGATTGATTTTGCATTACTGGGGGTATCTATATCCAGTATGGTAGTCTATTGTATCCTGGGTTATTTTTATTTTAAAAAGGTAGAGCGATATTTTGCTGATGTGATTTAAGTATATGTCTGCTATTATTGAAGTTAAAAATTTAGGAAAAAAATATAGCATCGGAGAGAAGGAGAAATATTTGGCTATGCGTGATATTTTGACAAATATTGCGCGGGCGCCCTTTTCGTGGCTTAAAGCTAAAACTTATCATGGTCCTAACGCCAATGATTTTTGGGCGCTACAGGATATTAATTTTACTGTTGAACAAGGCGAAGTGCTGGGAATTATGGGGCGAAATGGGGCGGGTAAAAGCACGCTTCTTAAAATATTATCAAGAATTACTCCACCCACGACTGGAGAGATTAGGCTCCGCGGACGAGTGGGGAGTTTACTTGAAGTTGGCACTGGTTTTCATCCCGAGCTTACCGGGAGAGAAAATATTTATTTAAATGGCGCGATCTTGGGCATGAGAAAAAAAGAGATTGAACGAAAGTTTGATGAGATTGTTGATTTTTCGGGAGTAGAAAAATTTCTTGATACACCAGTAAAAAGATATTCTTCGGGGATGTATGTGCGTTTGGCATTTTCCGTCGCGGCTCATTTAGAGCCGGATATTTTGATCGTAGATGAAGTTCTTGCGGTGGGGGATGCTGAGTTTCAAAAGAAATGTTTGGGCAAGATGCAGGATGTAAGCAGTAAAGACGGAAGAACGGTATTGTTTGTTAGTCATAATATTGGAGCGCTAAAAAATTTATGTAAACGTTCTTTGCTCTTGCAGGACGGAAAGATTATTAAAGAAGGACCAACAATAGAGGTGGCTGATTTTTATCTCAATAAAAATCAAACACATAATGCGGTAGTGGATTATCCGGTGCAAAAAGGGAAGCCTGTTAATATCAGAAAAATTTCTCTTTTAACTAAAGAAGGAACGCCTTCATTTCGAATCCCGATTAATGAACGTTTTTCAGTTAAAATTGAATATGAGTTTTTTGAGACCTTAAAAAACGCTATGTTGTCAGTGGTTTTCAACTCAGGAGATGATATGTTATTATACTCTTCAGAATCTGACACGAAAGGAGCGGTAAATAATTATGAAGTGGGAATATATACTACCGTAGTTGAAGTGCCGGCATTTTTATTTAATATTGGGAATTTTCATTTCAGTGCAGTTGTACATAATTCCACTATAAATTTTGAAGCAAAACATAATATTAATTTTGAGATTATTGATACGGATAATGTTCGATCCTTGTTTAAGACTAATTATTTGTTGGGAAAAATTGCGGTGCCATTAGAGTATAATACTATTAGAATTTAATATTTAATTAAATGTATGTTAGATTTTCTTAAGGATAAAGTTGTTCTGGTAACGGGAGGAACTGGTTCGTTTGGTCAAAAATTTATCAGAACACTGCTCGAGAAAAGTGAAGCGAAAAAAATAATTGTGTTTAGTCGAGACGAGCTTAAACAATCTCAAATGCAAAGTACTTTTATTGAGCATGCCTATAAGATGCGTTATTTTATTGGTGATGTTCGGGATTCGGAGCGTTTGGAGTTGGCTTTTAAAGGAGTGGATATAGTCGTGCACGCGGCTGCTCTTAAACAAGTTCCGGCACTGGAGTATAATCCGTTTGAAGCAGTTTTAACTAATACTATTGGCACTAAAAATGTTATTATGGCCGCTTTACAGCGTAATGTTAAAAAAGTATTACTGGTTTCGACCGATAAAGCGGCTAATCCGGCAACATTATATGGAGCAACCAAACTTTGCGCCGAGCGTTTAATTATTAGCTCAAATGTTTATTCAGGAGAAGGCGGTTCTAAATTCAGCGCTGTTCGTTATGGTAATGTGTTTGGCAGTCGTGGGAGTATTGTGAAAGTTATTGAAGATCAGCGCCCTACTGGTGAAATAACATTAACACATGAAGACATGACGCGATTCTGGATTACGCTTGAGGGCGGGGTTGATTTGGTGCTTATGGCACTAGAAAAAATGAGCGGAGGAGAAATATTTATTCCCAAAATTCCAAGTATGAAGGTTAAGGATTTTATTTTAGCTTTGGCACCGGAGTGTAAACTTAAGGTTACCGGTATTAGACCTGGTGAAAAAATTCATGAGATGCTTGTCACTTCTGAAGAAGCTCGTCATACGAAAGAATTTGATGATCATTATACTATTTTACCGGAGTATGATTGGTGGACTGGTCATGGTAACTATGATCATGGAAAAGAATTACCGAAAGATTTTTATTTCTCAAGTGATAACAATCCAAAATGGCTTGATAATGAAGGATTGCAAAAATTAGTTTCTAATTCTTAGTATCTTTTTATGATACCTTATGGCCACCAATCTATTGATGAACGCGATATTGAAAGTGTGGTAAAAGTATTACAATCCGACTGGATTACGCAAGGCCCAAGTATTGACCAGTTTGAGAAATCTTTGGCCGAGTATTGTGGGGCAAAATTTGCTGTTGCGGTTAATAACGGGACTACTGCATTGCACGTAGCCTATCTGGCCGCGGGTCTTAAGCCTGGAGATGAAGTCATTACTACCAGCACTACCTTTGTAGCCACAAGTAATATGGTTCTTGCGTGCGGGGCTAAGCCAGTTTTTTGTGATATTCGTCTTGATACCAATAATATTGATGAAGACAAGATTGAAAAATTGATAACGCGTCGAACAAAAATGATTGTACCGGTACATCTGGCCGGTCAGCCGTGTAACATGAAGAAGATTTTAAAGATTGCTAAAAAATACAAATTAAAAGTTGTCGAAGACGCCGCGCATGCGCTTGGCGCCTCATATCAAGGTAAAAAGATTGGTTCATTACAAAGTGATATGACAACCTTTAGTTTCCATCCGGTAAAGTCTATAACAACCGGTGAAGGTGGAGCTATTTTAACAAATAGTAAAAAACTATATAATAAGATGCGACTTCTCCGCACACATGGGATCGTTAAAAATGCGCAAGGTTTTATTGAGATGAAAACATTCGGATATAACTATCGTATTACTGATTTTCAAGCGGCATTGGGTATAAACCAGATGAAAAAGCTGGATACTTTTATAGCAAAGAGACAGCAGATTGTAGTGCGGTATGAAGAAGAATTACAGGGTTGTGAACAAATTATTTTGCCACAAGAAGTTACTGGCAGTAAGAGCTCTTGGCATATTTATGTCATTCGGGTGAAAAATCCGAAGCATCGGTTGCCGCTAATTAATTTCTTAAAATCAAAAGGAATTGGAGTTAATTTTCATTACCCTCCAGTATATTCTCATCCGTTTTATAAAAGGATCATCAAATGCAAAGATAAAGATTTTCCCGAAACAACGAAGTATGCAAAGTCGGCTATCACTATACCCTGTTACCAAGATCTAAGCCAGAAAGAAGCTGTGTTTATTACTGAGGCGATAAAAGAATTTTTTAGATTAAAATAAAGAAATATGTCTGTTGTAGCTATTATTATTGCCCGAGGTGGGAGTAAGCGCATACCACGTAAAAATATTAAGGATTTTTTAGGTCGACCAATCATAGCTTATCCAATTGAAGTGGCGCTCAAGAGCGGATTGTTTGATGAGGTAATGGTTTCAACCGATGATCAAGAAATTGCAGATATTGCCAAATCGTTTGGAGCAGCTGTGCCTTTTTTACGCTCCACTAAGAACGCTAATGATCATGCAACGACGGCTGATGTTATTAAAGAAGTGCTTGAAGAATATCAAAAAAATGGCCAGAATTTTGAGTACTTGTGTTGTATATACCCGACTGCTGTATCTGTAACCCCGGAGCGATTAATTGAGGCAATGAAAAAACTCAAAAATCATGAAGTATCAGCAGTCATTCCTGTTACCAAATTTAGTTATCCTATCCAACGAGCGCTTAAGATTGATGTGGATGGACTGCTTTCCATGGTATCTCCAGAGAATGTCGAAATTCGTTCGCAAGATTTTAGTCCTGCTTATCACGATGCAGGTCAGTTCTATTGTTTAAGGACGGCTTCTTTTTTAGATAATCCCCGCATTGATTTTAATGGCGCCACAGCATTTATTTTGCCTGAATCAGAAGTACAGGATATTGACACGATGGAAGATTGGAAAATAGCAGAGATGAAATTTAAATTAATTTTTAATTAAGATAAACTTGAGTTTTTGTATATGAAAGAGATAATTATTCAAACACCCAAAGGGAAAAGAAGGATTGGTCCAGGGCACCCGGCTTTTATTATTGCGGAAATGTCGGCTAATCACGAGCAGAGTTTTGTAAAAGCAAAAGCATTGGTTAGAGCTGCCGCAAAAGCCGGGGCTGATGCCATTAAGCTCCAGACTTACACTCCAGATACGATGACCATTGATTCGCAAAAAAAATGGTTTTTTGTGGGGGGTAAAAATAATCCTAAAGCCTGGAAAAATCAAACTTTTTATAATCTTTATCAGAAGGCTTACACGCCTTGGCCATGGCATAAACCTCTTAAGCAGTTGGCCGAGAGTCTAGGTTTGGTATTTTTCTCCACCCCATTTGATGCCACGGCTGTTGATTTTTTGGAAGATTTACATGTGCCTTGTTATAAAATTGCCTCCTACGAAGCCACGGATATTCCCCTGCTTAAAAAAGTAGCGGCTACTGGTAAACCGGTAATCATGTCTGTGGGTTTTGCTACTTTGCCTGAGATTGAATATTCCGTGGGGGTTTTAAAAAAACAAGGCGTGAAACAATTGGCACTACTTCACTGTACCACCTCGTATGCCGAATCCGGAAATGTCAGTGCCGCTAATTTATCTACCGTTACTGATTTGGCAAAACGGTTTGAAGTCGTATCGGGATTTTCCGATAATATGGGTGGTACAGAAATACCTGCTCTGGCTGCTGGACTTGGTGCGAGTATTATTGAAAAACATTTTGTTATAAACCACGGCAAGGCCTTAGATGACCGTTTTTCGTTGGACCAAAAGGCATTTAAAAAAATGGTAGACGTTATACGTTTTCAGGAAAAGGCCTTAGGAAGGGCAAAGTATGGTCCGCAAACACCATCAGAAAAATACAACAGGCATTTCCGTCGTTCATTATTTGTAGTAGAGGATATTAAGCGCGGCGAGAAGTTTTCTTTAAAAAATGTCCGAGGTATTCGCCCCGCTTATGGTTTGGAAACAAAGTTTTTAGATAAAATCATCGGCAAAAAAGCCGCTACGACAATTGAGCGGGGGACGCCATTAACATGGAACTTAATAAAAAATTAATTATTAAAAATTATGAGCAAAAAACAACAAGTAGAAAAAATAAAAGAATTTTGGCAGGATCAGGCCAGTACTTTTGGTGAGTCTCAATTAGCCACTGCACCGGATAGTTATTATCGCGAACTAGAAATAGACAGAATCATGTCTTACTTATCAGACGGCAAACGAATTTTAGACATTGGATGTGGTAATGGTTTTTCAACTTTTTTCTTCGCCAAAAAATTTCCAAAATCTCAATTTTTTGGTCTTGATTACTCGGAGAAAATGATAGAAGCAGCTCAAAAGACTTTAGGTAAAAATAAAACTTTGAAAAAAAGATTGTTTTTTGAAGTTGGTAGCGTTTTAAACTTAGGAAGCAAATTGCCTAAAATAGGGAAGTTCGACCTTATTGTTTCTGAACGTTGCCTTATTAACCTTATGAACTGGCAGGAACAGAAGCAGGCTTTATTAGAAATGAAAAAGATGTTAAAGCCAGGAGGACAAATAATTTTGTGCGAAAATACGCAGGAAGGATTGAGTCGTCTTAATTCGCTTAGAAAAATTTTTAGCCTGCCAGCTATAACTGTGCGGTGGCATAATTACTATATGCCCGAAAAAAAGCTACTCGAATTCGCGTCAAAAAATTTTAAGGTCGTGGACGTAAATAATATTGGCAGCTTGTATTATATTATTTCGCGTGTAGTGCACGCTTCTTTGAGCGATATGGAGAATAAGACTCCCGAGTATTTGCATCCTATAAATAAAATTGCTTCGAAACTTCCTTCGGTAGGTAATTATTCACCAAATTTTATTTTTTTGCTGCAAAAAAAGAAGTAGAAAGCTTGGGAATTGTTTAAGTTATGACTCATGCACAAAAAAAGTTTAGAATCTTGTATAGGTTATTGCTTAAGCAGCCGGTTGGTTTGTCGGATGCTGTTGTTTGGTTGCAAGGTGACCGATATGATCGTTCAGTGCCAACTTTGTATTTATACCGTAAAGGTTTTGCCAAAAAAGTAGTGATTTCCGGCAACAACGTTTTAATTGGGAAGAATGCCAAGTCGGAGCAATCAAATATATCGTTAACAAAAATGAAATCTTTTGTGTTAAAAAAAGGTGTCAAATCAAAAGATTTGGTCGTCGACTCGGGCGCCCTCAACACCAAAGATCAGGCTGAACATATTATAAATATTGCGAAAAAGAGACAATGGACAAGTTTTATTTTAGTAGGGTCTTCTTACTATCAGCCTCGGGCCTTTTTAACCTTTATAAAACAGGCAAAGAAGCTGAGGTGGAAAGGTTTAATTTTAAACGTTTCGGCATTTGTACCTTGGAATAAAAAACCTGAGGGCAGGACCAAAACAGCACAGCACATATTCAAGGAAGAGTTCGAAAAAATAGAGAAATATAAAACAGATTTGGCTACTATAGATGAAGGTATTAAATATTTATTAACTCAATAAAATGAAAATAGTAGGCACCGAAGAAGATTGGAAACAGACTGAGATTAAATTTAAAATTTTAAATCCCCATAAACTTGATTTATGAAGAAATTTAAAACAGAGCAAGAAAATTTTTGGGCTGGCAGTTTTGGTGATGAATATATTAATCGTAATGCTGCAGCAGGACTTAAAAAAACCAATGTCAGTTTTTTTAAAGAAGCACTTTCAGGTTTGAAGGGTCTGAATTCCGTTATTGAATTTGGCTCAAATATCGGTATGAACTTATTGGCCATAAAAGAATTTATGCCAAAAGTCGAATTGTCGGCTATTGAAATCAATGACAAAGCCGTGGAACAGCTCAAAAAAATTAAAAAAATTAAAGTTTACCACGGTTCTATTTTAGATTTCAAACTCGACTATCAACGGGATTTAGTTCTTATCCGTGGGGTACTTATCCATTTAAACCCGAATATTTTAAACGAAGTTTATGATTTATTGTATAAAACTTCAAAAAAATATATTCTAATTTCCGAATATTATAACCCGACTCCGGTTGTGGTTAACTATCGCGGCCATAATAACCGTTTGTTCAAACGTGATTTTGCAGGGGAAATGATGGATAGGTTTAAAGATCTGGAACTGGTTAAGTATGGCTTTAAGTATGGTCGCGAAAATATATATAACGACAACTTAACCTGGTTTTTACTTAAGAAGAAATAGATGATTGGTATTGTTAATTACAACATGGGCAATTTGCAGTCCGTGAAAAATTCACTGGATTATTTAAATATTGCCAATAAATTTGTAAATTCACCAGCTGACATTGAAGGCTGCTATAAATTGATTTTGCCCGGAGTAGGGGCCTTTGGTCTGGCTATGGAAGAGTTAAACAAACTTGGTTTTGTTGAACCGATTAAGAAATTTTCTAATGCAGGTAAACCAATTTTAGGTTTGTGCCTCGGGATGCAGTTGTTATTAAGCTCAAGCGAGGAATATGGGCAACATCAAGGCTTAGACTTGGTTACCGGTAAAGTTTTGAATTTTACCGACAAAGTTCGTAATTTGCCGGTTCCGCATGTTGGTTGGAACGATTTAAAAGTTACTAAGCAATCATCACTCTTAGAAGGCGTCGAGTCAGGGGAGAGTTGCTACTTTGTTCATAGTTTTTATTGTCAACTACAGAATCAATCAGAAACAATTGCTACGACTGATTATGGTTTTGAGTTTACTTCGATGCTTCAAAGTAATAATATTTATGGTTGTCAGTTCCACCCTGAAAAAAGCCAAAGCGCCGGACTTAAAATTTTAGCCAATTTTGGAAATCTATGATTAAGACACGTTTGATTCCAGTTTTATATATTAAAAATGGCTTTATTGTTAGAAGCGAAGACTTTTCTTACCATCAGAACATTGGCAATGTGGTAGATGAAGCTAGGCGTTACAATCAGTGGAATGTCGACGAATTAATCTATATTGATATAAGTCGCGAGAAAAAGTATGATTTAAGAAGAGATGATTTGGAAACTAAATCATATAGCAGTATTGAAGAAATTATTCAAGCTATTTCTACAGTTTGTTTTATGCCACTGGCTTTTGGTGGGGGGATCAGGACTTTGGAAGATGTTGATTTCAGGATCAGGAATGGTGCCGACAAAGTAGTGTTAAATACAGGAGCATTCTTAACCCCAGAATTGATAACCGAAGTTTCCAAAAAATATGGAGCTCAGGCCGTAGTTATATCTATCGATTACAAAATAATAGACGGCAAAGCCGTAGTCCATAGTAATTTCGGGCAGAAGAACGAAGGTAAGGAAGTTGTGGAATGGGTAAAAATTTGTGAAAAACTTGGTGCCGGAGAAATTTTTCTTAACTCAATAGATCGCGACGGACACGCAAATGGTTATGACCTTGAAACAATCAAACAATTAGTTGAGTCGACTAAGTTGCCGGTAGTTGCCTGCGGGGGAGCCGGGAGTACAGAAGATTTTGTGAATTTGATAAAAGCAGTCCCGGTTTCAGGAGTAGCAGCTGGCAACTTTTTTCATTTTACGGAACTTAGTTATCCACGAGCTAAGAAATTATTAAAACAAGAAGGTTTAAATTTTAGATAGTATGAAGAAAATGAATTATTGTAGTAATTGCGTTTATCCGGCGAGCTCAGCGGTTCCTTTGGCTTTTGACGAAAACGGTATTTGTTCCGGTTGTCGTACTAGCTCTGAAAGAGGAGTGGTTAATTGGGAAGAAAGAAAACAAAAATTTAAAGTACTGGTTGAGCAATACCGAAGCAAAGACGGTTCCAATTATGATTGCCTTATTCCGGTTAGCGGTGGCAAGGACAGTTATTTCCAAATTCATGTCATTAAAAATGTTATGGGCCTTAATCCTTTGCTGGTTACCTATCACGGTAATAACTATACCAAAACTGGCATGGAAAATTTAATTAACATGCGAGAGGTTTTCAATGTTGACCATGTTTTTTTTACCCCGAGTGTCGGTGTGCTTAAAACTATGAACCGTTTGGGTATGCGGATTATGGGGGACATGAATTGGCATGCCCACGCCGGTATTTTTACGTACCCAATAAGAGCGGCTGTGCAGCACAACGTACCGTTAATGATCTGGGGTGAACATGGATTTATGGACTTAGGTGGCATGCATTCTTATAAAGATATGGTTGAATTTACTTACCGTTATCGCCACGAGCACAATTTACGGGGTTATGAGTGGAGTGATTTTGTTGACAAAGCTCCTGAGTATGGGGAAAACCTTCGTAAACAAGATTTGGTTAGCTGGATGTATCCAACTGACGAAGAGATTGAACGTGTCGGGGTAAGGGGCATTTTTATATCCAATTACTTTCCATGGGAAGCAAATCAGCATGGTCCATTAATGGTAAAGCAATATGGTTTTAAAGAAGCGGAAGAACCGTTTGAGAGAACATATCGCCGTATGTCGAATTTAGATGATATGCACGAAAACGGTATTCATGATTATATGAAATTCGTTAAGTTCGGTTATGGCCGGGCTACTGACCATGTATCTAAAGATATCCGTGGCGGTAAAATGACTAGAGCAGAAGGAATAGAAATCGTGAAAAAGATGGATTCAATTAAATCTAAAGACCTGTACCGCTGGCTGGATTATGTTGGTTGGAGCGAAGAAGAATTTGACCGAGTAGCAGACACATTCCGCGATCCTCGGGTGTGGTGGATAGAGAACGGGCAATGGTGGAAAGATAATTTGTGGGGTGAGTCCAGTTCATATGGTAAGGTTTATCTGTCTTTAGAAAATCAGAAGAGGTACACGACTATTTTTTAGTTCCTATTATTATATTATTTTGAACAATTGTATAAATTCGGTTTTTATGAAAATTATTTTTAATGGTTTCCATCATCCAGTTTATTTTCCTATTATCTCTGGAGTGATAGATGAGTTTAAAGTTGATAAGTGTCATGTTATTTATAACGAAGTACAGGTAGCGCTTCCACCATCGGTGGCTGCCACTTTTCATAAAGCCGCTGATATTACTTGGGGAGATTATCACGTCTCATGGGAAAAAATACTACCTCTTGAAGAAGATCTTATTAAATCAATGCAGGGTTGTGAAGCAATGGTTTTAAAAATGATGGATCGACTTGAAGTTGCCCCACTGACGTATGGTGAGAGGAAAAGACTTTATCTTAAACACCTTCGTTATTGGAATCATATACTTGAGAAAGGTCATTTTGATCTTTTTTTATCCTCGAGTCCCCCGCATGAAGTCTATGATTTTATCATCTACGAGTTATGTAAATTAAAAAAAATACCCACCCTCTTCCTTTTTCAAGTACGAGTTTCGGATACCATTACCATGATGGAGGATTGGGAAAATAATATGGTAGAAATAAAAACTAAGTTTGATGAACTTCTTAAAAAATATGAAACAGTGGATGAGAAAGATATTGAATTGGTGGGTAGATGTAAACGAGATTTTGAACTCAATACTAGCAGTAAAGATCATGTACACTTTGATGTGGTAAAAAATATCCCGATTCATACGATACTTGCGAGTACGGTGGCAAAGCTAAAAAAAATACCTTTCAACCGATTCATGATGTTTGTTGGAAAGCCGGTTGCGATGATTAAAAAAATTGCAACTTCCTTTCGAAGAATTTATTCAGAAAATAAATTGTTTAAGTTTTATAAAAAGAATTCAACCGTCCCAGATTTGAAAGCACGTTACATCTATTTTCCTTTGCATTTACAACCTGAGGTAACAACCTCACCGTTAGCCGGTGTTTTCGCGGAACAACTCCTTATTGCCCAAATGATTGCTTATACTCTTCCTAAAGATGTTTTGATATATGTAAAAGAGCATCTTTTTCAGACTATAATAGGAAGAGATATTGATTTTTATAAAGAATTTTTAAAGATACCTCAGGTCCGGTTGGTTCCTAGCTCCTTTAGTACTTTTGAGTTACTCAAAAATTCTTTAGCTGTTGCCACTGCCACGGGTACGGCCGGCTGGGAAGCATTGTATCGCGGCAAACCTGTACTTATGTTTGGTCATAATTTTTATCAGTTTGCTCGGGGAGTATTTTCAATTATGACTATTCAAGATTGCGAAGAAGCTTTGGATAAAATAATTACTCAAAAATACGCGCCAACTCTTAAAGACTTAAAGATTTTTTTGAAAGCGCTTGAGGATACCACTATTGAAGGGTGCGTTGATTTGGGGTATAAAGTAATATCTTCGGTAACTGATGAAATCAGTATTCGAAACATCTCTCAAGCTCTTACTATTAAGATTAAATCAATTTGTTCGATATGAAGATTATTAGCTTTGCGCCGCATACGGCTGTTTGGTCATTCGCCCTTCCGGAAGCCACACTTGCTGTCGCGCTTCAGAAAAAAGGACATGAGGTTACATATGTAACTGCCGGTACGCAATTTATTGATTGTAGTATTTGTTTGAGTAGTTATAATCTGAAATACTCTTCAAGACCCATTGATAAAGAAACAGTAAAAAGGCTAGGAGTACTTAATGAGGAAATTATTAGAAAAGAATTTAATCTCTTAGGCTATGCAATTAACACTGTTCTTACAGAGCAAGATTTAGATGAGATTGCTATGATAGTGAAAAAAGTTAATCAGGATAATTTCACCGAATTAGTGATTGATGGAACTAGTGTTGGTAAGAGTGCTTTGTATGAATTTTTATTGCATCATAAAAAAATGTCCTTGGAATTTTCTGAATCAGAGTGGCAAGAATATCTTATCAGTCTCACGAACACCCTTTTTTCTTTTTTTTCCGCCCGGAAAATTATTGCTATTGAAAAACCCGATATTATTATCGTTTATAATGCTTTATACTCTGTAAATCATGTGTGGCAGGAGTATGCTCGCGCCAAAGGGGTGCCTGTCTATTTTATCCATGCTGGCTTGAATTTGTCGGATTTGGATGATACACTTATCGTATCTAAAGATAACTCGTTTGCGTACTTTAACGAATTAAAGGATCAGTGGAAGTCCTTTAAACATATTCCGTGTACCCAAGATGAATTGAGCTATGTAACGGATCATTTTCTCGAACTTCTTGAGGCACGTCATCATTTGGTCTATTCCACTGCCAAAAGTGCTCTGCCCGTTGATATAAGAAGCTCTTTTAAAATTAGTAAAACTCAAAAGATACTCACTGCGGTGATGAGCAGTTATGATGAGCGTTTTGCTGCGGAAGCAATTGGGGTAAAAAAAGAACCCTCTAATCTCATTTTCGCTTCGCAAGTAGCATGGATTATGTCGTTAGTAGAATACCTTAGAACGAGACCGGACCTTTTTTTGATTATTCGGGTACATCCACGTGAATTCCCTTCTAAAAAGAACGCTACTATATCTGAGCATGCTCGTATGCTTGAAAAAATTTTTAAAGATTTGCCGAGTAACTGTCGGGTAAATTGGCCTGCTGAAAAAATTTCATTATACAATATAGCTCAGGAAACGGATGTTTTTTTAAATGCCTGGTCTTCGGTCGGTGTAGAAATGAGCTTACTCGGAATTCCAGTCGTCATTTATTCTAAAGATCTCATTAACTATACTCCAGATATTAATTATGTGGCTGAGAGCCACGATGATTACTTTAGAAAAATTGAACAGGCTCTTCATGAAGGCTGGAGTTTCGAAAAGGTTAGGCAGGCCTATCGATGGTATAATCTTTTTTTTAATCGCTCAGTATTTCGCTGGAGAGTAAGAGGAAAAC
Source organism: uncultured Gammaproteobacteria bacterium (assembly GCA_964496095.1). Taxonomy (GTDB): domain Bacteria; phylum Patescibacteriota; class Patescibacteriia; order Magasanikbacterales; family GWA2-37-8; genus XYD2-FULL-39-9. The sequence continues at coordinate 125,237 of CAZBWU010000002.1, read as the reverse complement.
GCGGAAGCAAGCTTGCTGCACTACCAATTTTACCCAAAATAAAACGAGCTATTTATGATTTTTTGCCGCAACAACTGAAGTTCTGGATAAAAATGCGTCTTTTACTTGGAGGAAAAAAACAGACAGAAGAATGCCAAGAGCAGGTTGCGCAGCATTTGGATATTAACCAAGTTGAAAGCATGCTACAAGAATCAAGAAATAGTTTGCTCCCACTTATTTCGCCACAGGTACAGGTAACTGAGAGTCAAGAATCCTTAGGTATTCATGAGGAAATTATAAGATTATATAATGCCTTATATATTGAAAAGACGTTAGAGAATGAATTTCAAAATAATTTACAATCACATCTTAAAGCAGTCATCTATGAAAATGTATCACCTTGATTTTTTTGATAGGCTAAAACGTAAGTTTTATGAGGAAAGTTATAGCTATGAGGATAAGCCAGTTTTAAAATTTTTTAGACTATTAAGTCCAGAGAGGCAATATAAATATTTGGAAGTTGGTTCGGGTACTGGAAGGTTCCCTTTAAAAATACGGGATTTGTATAAAAATATTGATATTGAATGTGTTGAAATCAATCAGGATTTAGTAAATAAAATTAATGATCAAGGTTTAAAAACTCTCTGTGCTGATGTGACTTCGTTACCCTATCCTGCAGAAAATTTTGATATTATACATTGCTCACATGTAATTGAACATTTTAAATATCCAGAAATTTCAACTGTTTTGGATCAGCTGGTTAGAATCACAAAATCAGGGGGTTACATTATATTAAGAAGTCCTTTAATGCACCCCGATTTTTATTTAGATATTGATCATGTTCGACCGTATCCTCCTGAAACAATAACCAATTATTTCAGTAATCAACAGCAACAAAAAGTTGGTGTAGGAAATCTAAAAGTTGTTACTTGTTGGTATCGAAGAGGAAATTGTAAATTTCAAAATGCTGGTCTTTCTAAAGCAAAGATTTTTATCAATAGATTGTTGGCTCTACTTTGGACATACTTAAAATTTCCTTTTTCAAAAAAGAATGGGTATGTTTTAATATTGCAAAAGATTTAAATTTATATGATTTAAAATATGTCAGAAACATTTAAAGTTGGTATTTTAGGATATGGAGAAATAGGTAGGGCCATTGCTCAGTTTTATACTAATCCGTTGATTCGTGATTTAGATATTAATACCTTCGATTCCAATCTTGATGTTCTTCATATTTGTATTCCGTATCTTAAAAATTTTCATGATATTGTCGCCGAAAATATTACTACTTATCGACCACGCTTAGTTATCATCCATTCAACGATCGGAGCTGGGGACACGAAAAAATTATTCGATATGTTTGGTAATGTCGTTCACTCACCAGTTCGCGGAGTGCATCCTAAGTTATTTGAGGGTATTAAAACCTTTATTAAATTTATTGGTGCTGATGATCCAGAATTAGGAGAGCGAGCAGCAGAGCATTTGCGAAGTATTGGTATTAGTAGGGTAAAAGTTTGTGCGTCATCAGTAGCGACGGAACTAGGTAAATTATTTGATACAACGTATTATGGCCTTTGCATTGCTTTTCATGCTTATGCCGCAGAAATCTGTAAGAAATTTGAAGGTGTAAAGTTTGATGAAGTAATGACTGATTTTAATGCGAGTTATAATGAGGGTTATATTGAGCTCGGAAAAACCAATGTGATTCGTCCAGTTCTGAGCGCTCCAGAAAATGGAAAAATTGGTGGTCATTGTATACTTCCCAACGCTCATATTTTAAGCGAGGTATTCGGTGAAGATGAGATCTTACAGGCTATTTTACGTCATGAATAATATGAATCTCGCCCCTATTGTTTTGTTTGTCTATAATCGTCCAGAACATACGAAGCTTACTATTGAAGCTTTAAAGAAAAATAAATTAGCTAGCGAAAGTCAGCTAATTATTTTTGCTGATGGTCCTAAAAATGAAGAAGCCGAAGAAAAAGTTTCTGAAACGCGTGAGCTGTTAAGAACAATTCAAGGATTTAAAACTGTGGAGATAATTGAACGAGATTATAATTTTGGTTTGGCAAAATCAATAATTGACGGAGTTACTAAGGTTGTAACTCAGTATGGAAAAATAATTGTCCTTGAAGACGATCTTTTAACTTCTCCCTATTTCCTAAAATATATGAATGAAGCGCTTACGCTTTATGAGTATAATGATCAGGTAGTTAGTATTCACGGCTATTTGTTTTCTCTTAAAGAGACCTTGCCCTCAACGTTTTTTATCCGAGGAACCGATTGTCAGGGCTGGGCGACATGGAAGCGGGGGTGGAATATCTTTGAGCCTGATAGCAGGAAATTATTGGATGAATTAAAAAAGAGAAAGTTAACTAAGGAGTTTGATTTTGGAGGAGCTTATCCATACACCCAGATGTTAGAAGGGCAATTATGCGGGGTAAACAAATCATGGGCGGTACGGTGGCATGCGGCAGCTTTTTTAAAAAATAAATTAACTTTATTTCCTTATAAAACACTGGTAGATAATATTGGATTTGATGGCAGTGGGGTGCATAGCGGCTCAGTAAAAATATTTGAAAATCATATTTCGCAAGAACCCATTTTTGTTGAAAGGATCCCGCTTGAAGAAAATCAGCTCGCACGGAAAGCTATTGAACGCTATTTTAAAACTCCTAAAATGAGAATAATAATTATTATTATTTGGGTGAGAAATTATTTTAAAATAATGAGAGCACGCATAAAGTTGCGCTGGTAATTAGTTTGATTGCTTCATTTGCAATGAAGCGTTGCAAGTGGTATTGTAGCATGAAGTTTTGTGTGCGAATGGTAGACTATTATATTTCACTTATCTATTTTCACGAGTCGTGAATCGCGGTTATATTATGCGAGAAAAATTAAAGAGTTTTTATAAAATGATCTTCTTTAGACCTCCGTGGTGGGGCATTATTGGTAATCCTTACTTTATTGCTAGGCGAGGTTTATATTGCTCTATTAAGAAGTATGCTAATACTAAAAAAGAAAAAAAATTAAAGATTCTAGATATTGGCTGTGGTGACAAACCTTACCAGTTATTATTTAATGACGCAGAGTATATCGGTATTGATATTACCGGTGGCGGTCATCTGGATACTGCTAAGCAAGTTGATGAGTATTTTGATGGTAAAACTATCCCGATGCCTGATGAATCATTTGATATTGTTATTTGCACCCAAGTTTTAGAACACGTTGAGGATTCGGAAAATTTACTCATGGAATGCCATCGAGTGCTTAAGAAAGATGGAGAACTATTTTTAACTATGCCTTTTGTGTGGAATGAACATGAAACCCCGTTTGATTTTAGAAGGTTCACGCGCTATGGTCATGAACAGATATTTGGGAAAGCAAAATTGACTATCACGAGCATAGAATCAACCACAGGAGTATTCCGAGTCTGCGGTCAAATACTGTCGGCATTTATATTTGAAACACTTGCTGGAAAATGGATACTACTTAAATTCCTAGTGTCATTATTACTGTGCTTTCCTATCCAAGCCGTAAGCATTATTTTGGATGCAATATTCCGTAATTCATGGATCACGCTTGATTATGTGGTACATGCAAAAAAAATATGACCTATAATTTTTGTACTCTGTTTAATAAAAATTATCTTTATCGTGGTTTAGCGCTCTATTATTCTCTTGAGAGACAGCGGATTGATTTTACATTGTGGATTTTATGTATGGATGATGAAACGTATAAGATTATAAGAGGATTACAGTTAAAAAATATTAAGTTGATCAGTTTAGCGGAGTTTGAAACACCGGAATTACTCGAAGCTAAGAAAGGGAGAGGGCTTGGTGAGTATTGCTGGACGTGTGCATCATCACTTATGTGGCATGTGGTGCAGCATAATCCCGAAATAGCCATTGTAGCTTATATTGATGCTGATACCTATTTTTTCTCTTCACCTCAGGTTATCTATGATGAGATGAGTGACTGTAACATCTTAATCATTCGTCATAATTATTCGGTCGGTCTCCAGTATCTTGAAAAACAATCCGGTATCTATAATGTCAGTCTCGTAATTATCAAAAATAACGCTGAAGGATTACGGTGTCTCAATACCTGGCGCAAACAATGTTTAGTCTGGTGCTACAATCGTTATGAACCAGGGAAATTTGGCGATCAGATGTATTTAGATACCTGGACTAAAGAATATCAAGGAGTACATGTACTCAAAAATAAAGGAGCTAATTTGGCGCCATGGAATATTAATCGTTATGTACTTTCCCAAAAAAACCAAACTATTTTTATTGATGAAGATCAATTAGTTTTTTATCATTTTCACTCATTAAAAATGTACGGTCTGAATAAATTTCAGCTTTACTATTCTTCCTATTTTATTACGTCACATGACCGTGAGTTAATATATCCCGGTTATACTTCCGAATTACAAAACGTAGTTGCCACAGTAAAAAAACAGTTCCCTGATTTTCAAGGTTTTGATCGTCGTCCGGCTTTTAATGATAATCTGCGTCAGGTTATCAAAAAGATTGCCATGCCTTTTATCATGCTTAAGTCGTTTAAACAAAAATAATATTGTATGAAACCAAAAAAGATTAACGTAAAAAATTCTGGTGTAGTAAAACTACAATGTTACGAGGATTTTCCTGATGGAAATTTGGTAATTGCCGAAGCTAGAAAAAATATACCATTTACCATAAAACGAGTATATATTATCAATAATCTCTTCAATAAAAAAGCAGTCAGGGGCAAACATGCACACAAAAAACTCGAGCAGATTATTTTTTGTATCAACGGCTCATTTGTGTTACGTCTTGATGACGGCAAACATAAACAGAGAATTGCCATGAACGATCCGTCGGTAGGTATACGACTGGGGCCGATGTTGTGGCACACGATGTTGAATTTTTCTTCTGACTGTGTAATATTGGTTTTTGCAAGTGATTGGTACGATGAAAAAGATTATATTAGAGCATATGATGAGTTTAAAAGATTAACAACATAACTATGCGTATTCCTTTTATTGACATGAAAAGAGAGTGGGAATTTTTTGAGATCGAATTGATCAAAGGGTTCAGGCAGTTTGGGGAAGCTGGAAATTATGTGCTTGGTCCTGCCACTGAAAATTTTGAAAAGAATTTTGCCCAGTATTGTGGGTACGCCTATGCGGTTGCCACTTCCACTGGATTGTCTGCCCTCGAGATGTCGCTCTTGGCACACGGAGTTAAGCGTGGAGATGAGGTAATTACTGTTCCAAACAGCGCGGTCGCGACGAGTTTGGCGATCTCCAATATAGGCGCGGTGCCGGTTTTTTGTGATATCAGCGAGAATTTTTTAATTGATGTGCATAAAATTGAGCAATTAATTACCAGTAAAACAAGAGCGATTTTGCCGGTGCATTTGTTTGGCAAGGTGTGCGACATGGAGGCAATTAGGGCGATTGCCGTGAAGCATAGCTTGCAAATTATAGAGGACGCGTGCCAGGCTCATGGCGCGAAATTTGCCGGGGCCTCTGCTGTGTACACCAAAGCATTTAGCTTCTATCCCACCAAAAATCTGGGTTCGCTCGGCGAAGGCGGAATGGTGGTGACTAATGATAAGGCAGTGGCGGAGTATGTGACATCGTATCGGAATTATGGACAGGAAGGTAGGTATAACCACATTATGAAAGGTAGTAATTTCAGAATCAATGCAGTGCAGTGTATGGTGCTGGACACCAAGCTGAAAAAATTGGATGAATTTATTCAGAAACGGAGATCGATTGCGGAGAAATATATTAATGAGTTGTCCGAGATTAATGGATTGGCTATAGGGGAATTTGACCACACATCGGCCTACCATCTATTTGTCATTCGGGTGCATGACGGAAAGAGAAATGAATTGAAATCCTATCTTTCTGATAACGGTATTGATGCGTTAATTCATTATCCGACGAGTATCCCCAAACAGCCCTGTTACCGTGACGAGTACCATGAAATTCAGCTGAAAAAAACCGATCAATTTCAAGAAGAAATACTTTCATTATCATGCTATCCGTTTTTGACCGACGATGAGCAGAATGAAATTATTCAAAAGATTAAGATATTTTTTTTATGAAAATTTCCATTATCACAATTTGCTACAATAGTGAAAAAACAATCAAAGATACCATAGAAAGCGTACTATCTCAAACTTATCCAGATGTTGAGTATATTATTATTGATGGTCGATCAAAAGATGGCACTTTAGATATTGTTAAAAAATATTCTAGTCAAATAGCTGAGATTATATCAGAGCCAGACAAAGGAATATACGATGCCATGAATAAGGGGATAAAAAAAGCTACTGGTGAAATTATTGGAATTATCAATTCAGATGATTTTTATTGTAATAAAGACATAATCGCAACAGTGGTCAATCAGTTTAAAAAAACCGGAGTAGATGCATGTTATGGAAATATTCAGTACATAGATAGAGATAATATAGAAAAAAAAGTTAGGTTTTGGCGCGCGGGTGAATATCGCAAAGAAAAATTACGTTCAGGGTGGATAATGCCGCACCCGGCATTTTTCGTAAAACGTAGCGTATACGAAAAGTATGGGTTATTTAATCTTGATTTTAAGATAGCTGCGGATTATGAATTGATGTTGCGTTTCTTACTCAGACACATTACGTTAAGTTATATTGATGAAACGCTCGTGTCTATGCGTGAGGGAGGTACTAGCGCCGCAAGCATAAAACACCGAAAAAAAGGGTGGAGAGAGCTCAAAAGAGCTTGGGAGGTCAATCATCTAGACGTACCATTTTTATTTATCGTGCGCAGGGTGCTTTCTAAGGTTAGACAGTATGTTATATAATGAAGATTGTTATCATTAATGCGAGCTAATCAGGTATGAAGCCTTAGAAAGACTATCAGTTTTTGAATATATAATAATTTGCTAACTAAAACAGAGTTTGATATATTACTATGGAAGAAGTTACCCATCTCGACTAAAAATTTTGGGATTGGGTAGTAGAAGTCACGGAAGCGGTAGTAGAAATAGAGTTTAAATATTTTGTTGACAAGCTGTCTGATTCGCGATTTTAAAAATTAACCACTTGGCAATTATATGAGAGAAAATGAAATTAGGCCCCAAAATTTAATGAATAAGGGGGAGTCTGCTAAAAAAGCAGACATTAAGAGGATGCAGTCAAAAAAGTCTGAATTTGTTAAGGTTGCCTGTCCGGCCTGTGGTTCCAATAAGAGGCAACATAAATATACAAAGTGGGGGTTTAATTTTGACGAGTGTTTGGTCTGCCAAACCTTTTATACCAACCCCCGTCCTACACCAAAGATACTAGAGTGGTTTTATGCCTATTCGCCTAATTATGATTATTGGAATAAATACATTTTTCCAGCTTCAGAACAAAGTAGGAGAAAACAATTATTCGTACCAAGGGTGGACAGACTGTTGGAAGTTTGTAGGAAATACAAAGTCAAAACCGGTTCATTGTTGGAAGTTGGGGCAGCCCATGGGATATTCTGCGAGGAGTTAAAAAGTAGAAAGGTATTTAAAAGAGTTGTAGCTGTGGAGCCCTCTAAAAGCCTGGCAGAGACTTGTAGAAATAAAGGTATTGAAGTAGTTAATCTTCCTATTGAAAAATACAAAGGAAGGGGTTTTGACGTGGTAGTTCACTTTGAAACCATGGAGCATCTGTTTTCTCCCAAAAATTTTTTAACAGCCTGTCACAAAGCGCTTAACAAAGATGGTTTGCTGGCCTTTACAGTACCCAATGGAATGGGGTTCGATGTAGTAGTGCAGGGTACAGCCAGCCATACCATTGACCACGAACATCTTAATTACCTTAACCCTTTTTCCGTTGAAGTGCTTTTAAAAAGATGTGGGTTCATACCAGTTGACATTTCCACCCCTGGCAAGCTGGACGTAGAGTTAGTTAAGAAGTCTGGGAAAGCCAAAGGATTTATTAAACAATTGCTGACCCAAGATTTTCAGGAATTTATTTCTACCCATAAATTGTCGGGGCATATGTTAGTTGTAGCAAAAAAAATGGAAAAATAAATTAACGTAATTAAACGATTGGGACTTAAATGCTAGCTGAATTAATAATCAAAACCCTCATTAAACACATTTAATTTTATACTCACTCATTTCGATTATGAACATTCTGTATATAGGTGCTGGTTTTGTTGGGAGTTGTAGTGCTGTAGTAATGGCAAAATTTGGCCACAATGCTGTTGTTTATGATATAAACAAAGAAAGAATAGGTGTTCTTAATACCTTTGATCGCGATTTAATTGAGTCTGCTTTATTTGAGCAAGATTTGGGCAGTTTAATTGTGCAGAATAAACAAAGAATGGTCTTTACCGATGATTATAATAAATTTTCTAGTTACCTTGATTCAGCGGATGTAATTTTTATTTGTGTGCCAACCCCTCTTAAAAATAAAGAAGTGGGGGATTATAATCTTTCATATTTTGATGATGCAGTTTTCGCCTTGTCTCAGGCGTTGCTTCATCGTAATGGAGGAAGCCAGGAAAAGTATGTTGTTATAGCCATAAAAAGTACAGTGCCTATCAATACGCAAGAAAAACTCGTCCAAAATTTTGAAAATAAGGGTGTTAAAAATTTTGGTGTTGTGTCCAACCCAGAGTTTTTAGTAGAAGGACAGGCTGTTAAGGATTCGTTTAGCCCCGACAGAGTGGTGGTGGGAGCAACACAAGAAAAAGACTTTATAATAATGCGTGAACTTTATCAGCGTTTTTATAATGCTCCGGGGGTATCTTATGTTGAAGTTAATCCACGTGAATCTGCGGCCGGTAAGTTGATATCCAATTATATTTTACTTAGTCGTTTGGTTACGACTTTTGAGGTGGTAGGAAGAGCCAGCGAGGTAATATCTGGTATTAATTTTGAAAAACTCCGAAAGATAATTACAACCGATAAAAGGATAGGTAATTATGGATTTTATAATAATATCTATGCTGGTGGTAGTTGCCTAACCAAGGATTCGTTTGCCCTAGCTCGTCAGTTAGAAGTTGCAGGTGGCAATACAGAACAAATTCGCAGTGTTTTGCATGGAAATATTTTTCAATTTGATAATTTTTTTGAAAGAATTAAAAAGGATGCGAACTTTGTAGTCAAAGGAAGGTCGTTAGCGATCCTCGGTTTATCATTTAAGCGTGATACTAATGATATTAGAAATTCTGGGGCTTCGGATATAGTAGTTAAATTAATTGAAAATGGGGTAGGCCAATTACGTATTTACGATCCTGTTTCTAATGAAATATTTAAAAAAAATTATGGTGATAAATATGCCGATTTAATTCACTATTGTGTTAATGAAGAAGAGGCATTGAAAGATAGTTCTGCTTGTTTTATTCTTACGGACTGGCCTCAATTCAGTACCTTAGACCAGCTCATTTTAAAAGTTTGTCCAACTCCGTATTTAATCGCAGATGGTAGGCGTATGATTTCTCATAGTTATGAAAAAATGCAAGGAGCAGGATATGATGTTATAGCTGTCGGTTCCCAATTTATTAAAGGAAAAAATTAATTTATGTCTAAATTAGTTGTCACAGGTGGTGCTGGTTTTATTGGTTCACATTTAACCGATGAGTTAATTAGACTTGGTCATGAGGTGGTTGTAGTTGATAATTTAATGCTTGGTAAAAAGGAATTTATAAATAAAAAAGCCAAATTTTATAAAAAAGATATTAGAGATTATAAAAGTTTAAAAAAAATATTTAAAAATACAGAAGCTATCTTTCATTTAGCGGCTGATCCGCGCCTACCTATTTCTATTGAAAATCCATTAGTTACAAATGATATTAATGTGAACGGCACATTAAATGTGCTTTGGGCCGCTAAGGAAAACCAGGTAGATAAAGTAGTCTTTTCTTCTTCATGTGCAGTATACGGTTTGGAAGAGCCACCATTTAAAGAAGATGCAATAGTTAGTCCAGTAAGTCCTTATGGGCTACATAAGCTGATAGGAGAAAATTATTGTAAATTATTTTCTAAATTGTATGCTTTAAAAACAGTTAGTCTTAGGTATTTTAATGTATTTGGACCGCGTAAATTGGCTACAGGCGCATATCCAATGGTAATACCTATTTTTTTAAATCAAAAATCTAAGAATGTTCCCATGACTATAGTTGGTAATGGTCTGGCAACTCGTGATTATGTTCATGTAAGAGATGTGGTGCGGGCTAATATTTTAGCCTGGCAATCAGAAGTTACTAGTGGATCTGTTATAAATATTGGATCTGGAAATCAAACAAGTGTAAATGAGATAGCTGACTTAATCGGAGGTTCTAGAATCAATATACCGGCCAGGATTGGTGAAATGGCCTCTGCAGCAGCAGACAATACAAGAGCCAAAACCCTCCTTGGTTGGGAACCAGCCATCTCTTTAGAGGAAGGTATAGCTGAGCTTAAGAAGGAATGGGGGATAGAATAATCACAAAAACAAAAAACTCTGTATGCTATACAGGGTTTTTTGTTTTAAGTTTAATTTAGGCTACTACGTGGACAAACTTGGCCATGACCATAGTTCCATCAAATCGGCGTCTTTTCTTTTGTGTGAATTTGACTTTGCCGTTTTCCATAGCAAAGATGCTATCATCGCCAGCTCTTTTAACATTTTTTCCAACACGGAATTTTGAGCCTCTTTGACGTATGATTATCATACCTTTTTGTACAGCCTGACCGTCGTGGAGCTTAACACCTAGGCGTTGGGCGGCGGAATCGCGACCCAACCGGGTAGAGCCACCTGCTTTTTTATGTGACATAAGATACTGTTAGGGTTGATTTATTTGAGTAGAAATAATATACTATATCTTGTAATTATTGTCAAGGAAGCTGTGTTTTACTCTTTCAAGCTATATTTCCGAGATTTGTGGGTTTCCTTGCCTTTGGCAGGATCTGTTTTATTGCAGTTATTTTTGTGGTGGAGCCTGATTTTTAACATTCGACAAGATGCTGGCCAGATTTTCTTGCACTATAATATCATTTTTGGCGTTGATCTGGTTGGTAATTGGTGGCAAATTTATTACTTGCCAGCTATAGGAATTTTGATTATTTTTGCGAACTATCTTTTTTCTGCAGCTATGTACAAGTTTGACAAATTTTTAGCTAGGTTTTTAAGTTTTTGGGTTTTTTTCTTTCATGTTTTTTTGACGGTCGGCGTTCTTTTGTTGGTAGGGTTAAATTCGTAATGTTTGGTAAAGTAAGTGGGCTCTATGGAGAAATATAAAAAATCAGCGGATAGATTATTTTTATTGTTTTTTGGTATTTTGGTTGTTTTTGGATTAATACTACTTTCTTCGGCTAGTGCACCCGTAGGATATGCCAAGTTTGGCGATATTTATTTTTTTATTAAGAAACAAATTTTGTTCGGAGTTTTGCCGGGATTATTTTTATTTTTTATTTTAGGAAATCTAAAATATCAAATTTGGCAAAAATTGGGTGGTATTGTTTATTTATTGTCTCTAGGAGCTCTATGTTTGGTTTTTATACCAAGTATTAGTCTTATGATTAATGGTTCTAGGAGTTGGGTACATTTGTTTGGGTTTAGTTTTCAACCATCTGAATTTGTAAAATTAACGGTGATTATTATTTTAGCAAAAATGTTGTCGGAAAAAAGAGATCTAAGCGATTGGAAAAATGGACTGTTGCCAGTTTTAGCGATTCTTTCGCCAGCAGTATTATTAATCGCTGCTCAGCCTGATGTGGGCACCTTATCAATTTTGGTAGTAATTATTTTCGCGATGCTTTATTTGGCAAACACCCCAAAGGTTTATTTGGCCATTTTGGCTTTGCTTGGGATAGTTGCCTTTGTGGTGTTATTATTAGTGGCACCATATAGAGTTAAAAGACTTACAACTTTTTTGCATCCGGAACTTGATCCCCAGGGCATTGGCTATCAAATCAATCAGGCATACCTAGCAGTGGGCTCTGGAGGCTTCTGGGGGCTTGGTTTGGGTCATTCCCGACAAAAGTTCCAATATTTACCCGAAGTGCAAGCAGACTCAATTTTTGCGGTTATAGCCGAAGAGATGGGATTGCTTAAAACCAGCTTTCTGGTGCTTCTTATTACATTCTTAGGATTAAGGGGGTTTAAGATAGCCAAGGGCGCTCCAGATGAGTTTGGTCGTTTACTTGGGGTAGGGATTATGGTATGGTTTATCTGGCAATCTTTTCTAAATATTGGCACTATTATTGGTCTATTACCATTAACAGGTGTGCCACTGCCGTTTGTCAGCCACGGTGGTACGGCTATGTTAATTGGGTTAGCTAGTATAGGTATTGTAGCCAGTATTAGTAAATATAGTTCGGTGAAATAGATTAAACATTTTTGTATGAATCTTTTAGTTTGTGGTGGAGCGGGATTTATGGGATCCCATTTTATAAAATATATTTTGGTAAAGTATCCTGGTTACAAAGTGATTAATTTTGATAAGTTAACCTATGCCGGTAATTTGGAAAATTTACGCGAAGTAGAAAACAATCCTCAATATAAATTTGTGCAGGGAGATATTTGCGATCGCGAGGCGGTAAATAAAGTCGTTGAGGAAAATAAAATTGACGCAATAGTTAATTATGCAGCTGAAAGTCATGTAGATCGATCGATTATGGATCCAGATGTTTTTTTACGCACAGAAATTTTAGGATCTTTCAATTTACTTGAGGCGACCAAAAATTTTAATCTCAAAAAAATGGTTCAGGTATCTACAGATGAAGTTTATGGAAGTATAGAGGAGGGAAGTTTTACCGAGGATTCTTCTTTTTCTCCTAATAGTCCTTACGCCGCGGCCAAGGCCGGAGGCGACCATCTGTGTCGCGCCTATTTTGTCACTTACAAAACACCGATAGTAGTTTCTCATAGCTGTAATTTTTATGGCACCAATCAATTTCCTGAAAAATTAATCCCATTTTTTATTACCAACTTAATTGAGGGTAAAAAAGTGCCGCTGTATGGAGATGGTAAGAATGTGCGAGAGTGGATCCACACGAGCGATCATTGCCGAGCGATTGATGTTTTATTACACCAGGCAGAGGCGGGCAATGTTTATAATATTGGAACTGGTAAGGAGTTGAAAAATATAGAGATTACAAAATTAATTTTATCTGAGATGGAAATGGGCGAAGAAATGATTGAGCCAGTCAAAGATAGGCCAGGACACGATAGAAGATATTCTATAGATTGCAGTAAATTGGAAAACGATTTTGGTTGGAAAGCGGAAAAGGATTTTGAAACAGGATTGAAGGAAACTATTGCGTGGTATAAAAATAATCCAGATTGGTGGCAGCCACTCAAAAATGGGGAACATGCGGAGTATTTTAAAAAACAGTATTTAGAGAGAAAATAATTTAAAAATTTATGTCAGCAAAAAAAATCTTAATTATCGGCAGTGGTTTTTTGGGATCAAGATGCGCTAGTCTTTGGCCGGAGGCAATTTTATCAAGTAAAATAATTACTTCGGTAAAGGACGTAGAAGATTTACTTGATGAGCACAAACCGGATTCAGTTCTCAATGCTGCTGGGATAGTCGGTAAGCCAAATGTAGATTGGTGTGAAACCCATCAATTGGAAACAGTTGCAGGCAATACTACTTTGCCGATTATGATTGCCGAAGCGTGTCAGAAAAAAAATGTTTATCTGTTGCATATGGGTACAGGCTGTATTTATTATGGTTATTCTTCAGACACAAACGGTTGGAAAGAGGAAGATCCGGCCAACCCGCTGGCTGTATATACTCGTAGTAAATATGCAGCGGATTTAGTTTTATCAACTTTGCCAAATGTAGGAATCGCGAGGATTAGAATGCCGATTGATTACAAATCTTCACCGGCAAATTTAATAGACAAGCTGGCTTTATTTCCACGAGTTGCTGATGTGGTAAATAGCGTGACTGTGGTAGAGGATATGGTTAGAGTTTTTAAGCAACTGTTAGAAAAACAAGCCAGTGGAATTTTTCATGTGACCAATCCTGGCGCTATTAAACATAAAGAAATTTTAGCCATGTACAATGAAATTGTAGATCCAAGTCATACTAATGAATGGATTTCAGAGCAAGAATTGGTAACGAGCGGTTTGGCGAAAAAAACTAGATCAAATAATATTTTACAATCTGGTAATTTGGTAAAACTTGGTATACAGATGCGCGAGGTACATGAAGCCGTTCGAGATACGTTGGTAAAGTATGCAGCCTTGAGAAATAAACAAGTCTAAGTTTAGCTTTAAGTATGTATTCCAGTATTCAAAAAAGATTAATAATTTATACGCGGGCGAAGGTAAAAGATTTATTTACCGAGTATCCAGTTAAAGCCCATGGGTTTGATCATGCTCAGCGGGTGAGTAAGTGGGCCGTAATTATCGCCAAAGCAGAAAAGGCTAATATATTTTTGTCAGAAATTTCAGCAGTACTACACGATATTGGAAGAGTAACAGAAGAATTTCCAGGTAATATAAAAAGTCATCATGAGCTTTCGTATGAAATGTGTCAGGAATGGTTTCGGGAAGATAAAGAATTTAGTGTATTATCTAAAACAGAAAAACTACAAATTTTATATGCAGTACGCTATCATTGGAATAATGCCGCCGATAAGAATAAGTTATCTTGGATTTTACGAGATGCCGACAAATTAGATGCTCTTGGTAAGATTGGACTCAGTCGAGGGTTGGAATTTTTTGCTGGCGACGAGAAAGCAATAGATCAGGATTTGCGATTTAAAGCAGATATGGTAATTAATATACGCAGTCGTCTAGCACGTAGAATTATAAAACAGAAAAAGTTATTTGAACCGCTACAAAAATACCATATAAAACTTTTAAAGAGAAAAATTAAACCAGTTAGGTTATAAGTAAAATTTTATGTTAGATAACCAATCCAAAATTGTCCAACTAGAATCTAAGAATATAAAAAATAATATTGAATCTTTGGGTAAGCAGGTAGAAAGGACCCGCATGTTATTCAGACTCTTTTTCGTAATGATTTAAAAGTGCCGCTTGAAATTATCGGTCATTTATTAGAGGGGATATTATTTCCAGAATCAAATAAAAATAATCTTGCCCTTGTTTTGTTGGAGTCTGAGTTGTATGATAAGCGTGTACAGAAACGTTATGAAATCACCTGGGGTATTTGAGAGAAAAATAGTATAACACGGTTGTCTTGTGTGTGTTTGGGAAAAAATATGATTTCACAAGCCTGTGAAATTTTGGTTTTTACTGCCAATATTAGTTTTTATTCTGCAATGTTGTAGGGGATTGACCCCACGGCCATACCAGTTGTTGATTTTTTTAAAGAACAACTTAAACAGAGATAAGTTTGTTGCTATTTTATGAATCTTTCAATCATCACCGTCACTTGGAATTCCGCAGATTTAATTTCTGAACAAATTAAATCTGTTTGGGCAGGTTGTAAAAATATTTCTTTTGAAGAAATTATAGTTGATAATGGTTCTTCTGATAATACAGCTAATATAATTGAGAAAGAATTTTCACAGGTGAAACTTATTAAGAGCGATAAAAATTTAGGTTTTGCAGGAGCCAATAATTTGGCAGCCAAAACGGCGCAAGGCGAATTTTTGCTTTTTTTAAATCCTGATATGCGGGTCAGCGCAGACTCGCTTGATATTATGGTGGACTGGATGAGAAAGAATCCGCGAGTTGGTTTGGCTAGTTGTAAATTAGTGGATGAGCGTGGGAATTTGAATAAAGACGCACAACCAAGGCGTTTTCCAAAGATTTTGGATCAGCTTGCCTTGATTTTTAAATTACCGCATTTATTTCCTTCTGTTTTGAATCGTTACTTATTTACAGATTTTAACGCCGACATAGAACAGGAAGTGGATTCAGTACGTGGATCTTTTATGATTATGCGTCGGGAAGTTTATGAAAAACTAGGTTGGGCATTTGACCCAAGATACTTTTTTTGGTTTGAAGATGTAGATTTGTGCCGAGAGATAAAAAAACTTGGGTTTAAAGTTATACACACACCGGTAATCAGTTGTGTAGACTATGTCGGCCAGAGTGTTAGGCAGAGGACTACTTTATGGAAGCAAAAACAGTTTACTGCCAGTATGCTGATTTATTTTAAGAAATGGGAGCCTGCTTATGTGTGGATATGGCTTGTTTTATTCCGACCAGTCGGCATTGCTTTGGCTTGGGTAGGGGATTTGGTGAATAAAATTTTAAAATTTAAATAATACCAATCTCGTATATGAAATTATCTGTTCATTTAGTGTCATGGAACGGTGCTAAGTATGTGCCTTATCTTTTTGAGTCTCTCCGCAAGCAGACTTTTTTAGATTGGCAATTACTTATGATTGATAATAATTCTCAAGATGGCATGGTAGAGTTAATGAAAAAAGAGTTGGAAAATTTTCCGGTTAAGTTTGAAATTATTGAAAATAAAACTAATCTAGGTTTTGCGGGTGGACATAATATGGCCTTTAAAAAAACCTCAGATGAATATTTTTTGATGCTTAATCAGGATATGTATCTGGCGCCTGATTGCTTAGAAAAGATTGTGGCATTTCTAGATAAGAACTCTCAAGCCGTAGCTGTGTCGCCACGACTAATGAAGTGGAATTTTGGTTTATTGGATACTGCGAATGTTGAACAAATAGATGCGGATATCTTGCAGAAAAGTTTTACAGAGCAGATTGATGCTCTAGGTTTAAAAGTATTTCGTAATAGGAGAGTTATAGAGCAATATACCCAATGTGATTGGCCTGAACTTAAATCAAAATTATTGGCCAATGGGGAGGCGCAAGCTGTCTTTGGTGTTTCAGGCGCTTTGCCAATGTTTAGAAGGTCAGGTATTAAAGATGTCGTTTATCAAGATGGAACCATTCTTGATGAGTCTTACCATTCTTATAAAGAAGATGTAGATCTGGCTTATAGACTAGCCGCTAGAGGCTGCCAAGCCTATGTATTATTAGATACGATTGCTTACCACGATAGATCAGCAGCCGGACCAAAAAAAGCCAGTGATGTGGCCGCCTCAGCCAACAAAAAAACTCAGTCAGAATGGGTAAAATATCATAGCTATAAAAATCATTTAATGACTTTATATAAAAATGAATATTGGCAGAACATGATGCTTGATCTTCCTTGGATTGTATGGTATGAATTGAAGAAGTTTGTTTATCTGCTAATTGTTGATAGAAAAGTTTTGGCTGGGTTAAAAGAGATTTGGAAATTAAGGAAAGACTTAAAAGAAAAAAGAAAATTTATTAAAAATAATAGAAAATTAAATTGGCAAGAAATGAGAAAATTATGGAAGGTTTAAAAGACATTAATATTGTATTCGTAAATTATTTTACTAAAAATGACATTCTAGATGCCATTGATTCTATTATAAAAGATATTATAAATTGTCCGTATACAGTACAAATAACAGTGGCCGACAACTCAGAAAATAAAGATCACATTAAAGAAGATTTAGCAGTCAAATTTTCTTCGGTAAGGTATGTTGATTCTGGCGGTAATATTGGTTTTGGTAAAGGCAATACGGTAGGCTTTAAATCTACGCCAGCTCGGTATTATTTTGCTTTAAATAGAGATACGATTATTCCAGAAAATTCACGCGTGATTGAACGAATTGTTAAGTTTATGGATGAGCATCCAAAAATTGGTTGTATCGGGCCAAAACTACAGAATAGCGATGGTAGTTTGCAATATTCTTGTTACCGCTTTGATTTGCCGTCTATTTTAATTAAACCACTCAAGCAGATTAATTTTGATAAAAAATATAAATGGATCAAAAAATTATCAGACAGGTTGTTGATGAAAGATTTTGACCATAATAGCACTATGCCTGTAGATTGGGTTCTGGGGGCTGCAATGATTGTGCGTAAAGAAGTAGTTGATGCTATAGGCTGGTTTGATGAGCGCTATTTTATGTATTTAGAGGATGCTGATTGGTGTCGGACTATGTGGGAGCACGGTTGGCCAGTATATTATGTCCATGATATAGTAATTATGCATAAGTATGCTCGTGACTCTGCCAAAGTGCCAGGGATACTTAAAGCACTATTAAAAAACAAGTTAGCCCGCATTCATCTCATTAGTTGGTTTAAATATATGTGGAAGTGGAAGGGAAATAATAAATATTATTCTGTATAAATATGGAAAATTACCCAAAAGTAGCTATTATTTATCTTTCTTTTCATAGCGAGCCATATGTGGATGATGTGGTGTCAGCGCTTAAGAAAATGACTTATCCCAAAAATAGAGTCGAGTTTGTGGTAGTTGATAACCCTCACCCAACCCACGGCTTGTCAGTCCGGTATTTTGAAGAAAATGTAATGTCTATGTCTGGGAAAGAGTTGCCGCACATTACTCTGTTGCCTCAGCGTGAAAATTTAGGCTTTGCTGGAGGAAACAATGTGGGCATACAATGGGCGCTTGATAATGGCTTTGATTATGTGTATTTTCATAATAATGATGGTTTTGTAGCGTCAAATTTTTTGGAACCATTAGTTGATGTTATGGAAAATGACAAGACCGTTGGGGCTGTGCAATCACTGTTAATGTTATATCCAGAAACAGATTTGTTAAATAGCTCTGGGAACTCTTTTCATTATTTAGGTCTAGGATTTTGTAATAATTTACGGGTCAAAAAATCTGACTTAAAATTAGAGAAAGTTTTTGAAACATCTTATGCTAGTGGCGCTGCAGTTCTTATGCGCGCCGATTTGTTGCGGCAGTATGGTCCTTGGGATAATGATTTCTTTTTATACCATGAAGATATAGAATATTGTTTTAGATTAAAAATCGCTGGCTATAAAATAATGGTTGCATCTGATTCTTTGTTTTATCATAAGTACTCTTTTAGTCGTAATCAAACAAAATTTTATTATATTGAACGTAATCGTTTTGGCGTGATGCTGATGTTTTTTAAATGGCCTACTTTATTATTATTTTTCCCAATGGGGTTAGTGCTTGAAGTCGGTCTATTATTATTTGCCGTCAAGCAAGGATGGATTAAAGAAAAATTAAAAGCCCATGTTTATTGGTTAAAATTATCGAGTTGGAGACTATGGTTAAAGAAACGAGTCTATGTACAAAGTATCCGCAAGATAAGTGATAGGAAAATGATTGAAACTTTTGTAGGTAAAATTGAGTTCAATGAGCAGAGTATTAAAAATCCAGTTTTAGATTATATCGCTAATCCGCTTATGAATTTGTATTGGCTGATTGTAAAGAAAATTATTTTTTGGTAATTGTTATGTATGCAAAAGATTAAAAAAGCTATTTTAACCGGCGGCGGACATGCTACTAGGTTGAGGCCAATTACTCACAGCATGAACAAGCATTTGATTCCATTGGCAAACAAGCCAATGATTTTTCATGCTATCGCCAAAGCGGTGGAAGCGGGGATTGAAGAAATATTTATTAACACCAATCCTGGTGAAACAGAATTACAAAAACATATCGGCGATGGCGGTCATTGGGGGGTTAAAATAACATTCTTTGAGCAAACCGGTGGGCCGCAAGGGATAGCGCATGTGGTAAACGAAGCCAAGAAATTCATCGGTGATGAGCCGTTTATGTTTTATCTTTCAGATAATATTGTGCTTGGTAGTATAAAACCGATGCTTGATAATTTTGCTGAAGATAAATTGGATTGTATGTTAGCCTTGGCGAAAGTGCCAGACCCAAATCGTTTTGGTGTGCCTGTTTTTGATAATAATAAACTTGTCGATGTGATTGAGAAACCACAAAATCCACCTAATGATTTTGCCGTTACAGGTATATATCTATATGGGCCGAAAGTATTTTTTGATGCCTTTAAAAAAATGAAGAAAAGCGCTCGCGGTGAATATGAAATTTCTGATATCCATTCTTATTTTTTAAAGAATAATTTTAATGTTGGGTATAAAGAAATTACCGGTTGGTGGAAAGATACCGGCAAGCCAGTGGATCTTATTCTAGCCAGTGGTTTGCTTTTGGAAGAAATGCCTGAAGAAAAATATACTAAAGAAGGAAAAGTAGAAGATGGAGCAAAATTGATTGGTAAGGTACATCTTGGCGCAGGTACAACTGTAAATAAAAATGTAAAAATTACTGGTCCGGTAATAATTGGTGAGAATTGCACTCTAGAAGATTGCGTTATAAACCCAAACACAACCATTGGCGCAGGTAGTATAATCAAGAATGCCGAAATTAAAGATTCTATTATTCTCAATAAATGCAATATTAGTGGCGGAGTAGATTTATCCGGCAGTATTATCGGTGCGGGTGTGACGGTGATAAAAAAACAATCCGATCATCAAACTATGATTTTGGGAGAGAATACTTGGGTGGAGGTGTAAGTGATTTATCCACAGCTAAAATTTATTGTACCTATAAAAAAATAGTAGTATACTATAAATAATAAATATTTTTCATATTTATTATGAAACGTTTTTCAAAAGTTACTATCTATATTTTTGTAAGTTTGGGTCTATTAGTTTTGATTTGGTGGGTTGGTTCGTCAGCTTATTCCGGTTGGATGGGATATAAATGGGAAAAACAGACAGAAGAATTTCAATTGGCTTTGAGTAAGCCGTACAGAGAAGATACATATGGAGGCAAAACCCCAGAAGAAACTTGGGGTATGTTTTTGGATGCGTTGAAAAAAGGGGATGTAGAGTTGGCGAGTAAGTATATTGTGCCGGAGAAAAGAGAAGAGAGATTGCTTGATTTTAAAAAAGCAATTAACGAAGAACGAATGTCAGAGGTTATTAGTAAATTTTCTTCTAAATTAGAACCAGACGATTCTAGTAATGAAAGAGTGAGTTTTATTCTATCTTTAAAAAATAAAAATGGAGAAGTCGAAGCTCACTTAATTGTATTTATTTTAAATCCTTATACCAAAGTTTGGAAAATATCATTATTATAATTAGTTTATAAATATGAAAGGAGGGACTTCATTTTTATTATTATTTTTATTTCTACTTCTACTTCAACCAGCAGTGGCTTATGATCAGAATTCCACACACCCGTCTCTCACGCAAGAAATGATAGAATTTTTTAATGGCCGTAATTCAAAATCAAATTATGAATTATCTTTCGATGAAGCTAGATGGCTCAAACAAGGGTCAGTAGAAGAAGACGAGCCAGCGAGATGGATAAACCATTTCTATGACCCGGTTCATGGAGTGGGCTGGTCAGGTAAACATTTTGGTCGTCTATCTATAGAGGAAGGGTATAAAACTGGTGGTGATATCGCGCCAAGAAGATCGCTGCCTTCTGTAGACTGGGTGACCAACCAAGACTATCAATCAGCCTATGGTCGACAGTTTGGCAATCAAACCTGGCAAAAAGCCATAAGATCTTATTTAGATGGCGACAAGAAGTCTGCCTTTATTGCTTTAGGACATGTTTTGCATTTAGTAGAGGATGCGACTGTGCCAGATCATGTGCGTGATGATTCTCACGCTGGTATAGAGGGTGATCCAGGTTCACCTCATGAAGCATTTTCTAAAGTTCAGACTGATTCTGGGCAGTTAAACACGGCTGAGGGTTTGCTAAAAAGTAATGCTAATTTCAAAAAACTATCTTCAATAAATAAGACGATAAAAGACTTGGCAGTTTATGTAAATCAAAATTTTTTCTCTGAGGATACTATAAGTAACGAAGATTTTGCGGAGCCCTTTAATAGTTCCAAAGAAATTAAAATTGAACTAGATGGAAAGTCGGTAAAATTTTTAGTTAAAAATAATATCAAAATAGCAAGATTAACTACGGAGGATGTTGTGACTGGTAAAAAGAGGTTTACTACAAACGATACAATAAACATTTTACCTTCCTATCGCGACCATCTTTTTCCTGAAGCCGTTCTCACTGGTGCCAGTGTGATTAATTTATTTTTTGAAGAAGTAGAGAAATATAAATTAAGCCCAGAGTTGTTGGAGCCAATTGTTCCGGATAGTAATAGTTCTTTTATTTCAGCTTTGCAACAGTTTCCGAAAAGAACTGTAATTAAAGCCTGTAGTATTTCCGAGAGTACCTGTAAATCAATGTATAACTCTCTTGATAGCATAGCTTCGTCTGTCAAGAATGCTCCTCAATCGATAAGTTCGGCTGTGTCTGGGGTAGTTAATAATATTTTTGATTCAGCTAAATCAAAGTTAGGGTTGGCTAGCAATCAAGCTTCAAGTCAAAATAATCGTCAGTTAACCGATCTAAATCCTTCCGTAGTGCCTATAACAAGTTATTTAGAATTGCCAAAGCCTGCGGTAGTAAATGTTGTGGCTCCAAAAATTCCTGTTGTAAAAACTGTAGTGCCAAAAGTATTTCCAATATTACCTGTGTCAAATTTAGTGCCAGTTCAAAATATTCCAGAGCCGATAAATAATTTTGTTTCACCGACTCCAGCAAAATTTGTTTATGGAGGCAGTAGTCCAAGTAATTCTTCAGGGATAACAAATGACACCGCGCAGGAAAGTAGTATTGTTCCACCGCTATTAGTAGAAAATCCTACAAGCACATCTTCTTCCACAACAACTCCTGAGATTTTTATCCCTACAACTACAACTACAACTACAACTGAAGTAGTTCCCACAACTTCTGTGGAGGTTATTATTGACACCACTTCTCCTTCAATACCAGTTTTAAATTTTGCAAATCAACCTGGTGTTAGTTCAACTAATATTTTGATAAACATGACCAGCGCAGACCTTTTGTCTCCACCAGTTTACTTTGATTTAGAAGTTTTTGCTACCAGCACCATCGGTTGGCAATCTTTGGTTACAAGTACGGTAAGTAGCACTTTTAATTTTTCTGGCTTGCATGGTCAAGCGTATTATTTTAGAGCTAGAGCCGCCGATGCGGTTGGAAATATTTCGCAGTGGAGCCCGACTTCTTCTCCAGTTTTTGTAAATTGGAGTGGAGAAGTAGTGATAAACGAAGTGGCTTGGGCGGGGACTAGCGCCGGCTATGCAAATGATGAATGGTTTGAGTTAAAAAATAACACGGATCAGTCTTTAGATTTTACCGGCTGGAAAGTTTTGGTCGGTGGCAAAGAAATTAGTTTTACCAAAATAAATAATAAAATAATTCCGGCAAATGGTTATTATTTGTTTGAAAGGACCACTGATGATACGGTTTTGCAAATTAGCGCCGATGTTGTTTATAGTTTGAGTGGTGGTTTTAATAACAGTGGCGCCAAAATAGAATTAATAAAACCCAATGGTGAGAAATCTGATGAGGTAAATGCTAGCAATGGCTGGTTTGCCGGTGATACAGTTTTGTATAAATCAATGGAAAGAATAAATAGTTTGGTCAGTGGTAATAATCCAGGTAACTGGCAAAGTAATCAAGGTTTTCGTGAGACTGGCCGTGGGTATCTTGGCTCGCCAATCTATGGTTCTCCAAAGCGATCCAACTTTGGTTTTATTGCCCTAAATTTTAATCAAGATGATACTGTTCGCACTTTAACCAAAACTAACAGTCCCTACATCTTGCAATCATATACTGTTCCAGCCGGAAAAACACTTTTGATTGAACCGGGGGTAGTTATTAAAAGTGGTTATAATGTTGCTAGTATAAACGTGTTTGGTAGTTTGCGAGCCAATGGGTCAGCAGAAGAAAAAATTATATTTACTTCTGGTCGTGATAAAAGTTTGTTAGGTAGCTTGGAAAATACGACTGTTGGTAGCTGGAATTCTCCAACCAGTTCGCCTCAAGATTGGCAAGGCCTTTGGTTCCATCCAAGTTCCACTGTTGTGTTAGACAATGTAGTTTTGCGTTATGCAGGTAAAAGCTTTATTGCACCGCCGGATAGTATACCAGTGAGTCAGGCTGTTCGTTTAGATGGAGCTAGTACAACTATTCTAAGTTCAGATTTTTCTGATAACGGATTGTTAGCTTTATTTGAAAAAAATTCTACCACCACTATTAAGAATACTAATTTTTTTAATGGTGACCGAGCTATTCAGTCTGAAAGCAGTGGTTTATCAATTTCAGACTCGTCATTTAATAATTTTGTAAATAATTTGGGCCCCTTGCTTATTAAAGATAATTGGCCAAGTCTAAAGCGCACGCATTACACTAATAATGTTTTAAACATGCCGTTTTTGGGTGTAGTCTCTATCAACGAACCGTCGGTTTCTATTGATGAAGATGAGAATGTTGTAGTAAATGTTCTAAGAGTATCGCCTTCATCTACTTTGAATATCGAACAGGGAGCTTCGCTGTATGTGCCAATATATGGGATTATAGAAGTGAAGGGAAGTTTGAATGCTAAGGGCACTTCTGACAAACCAATAAATTTTTTGCCTTCGCCTGGTACTCCTGCTTGGGGCAATATTCGTTTTTATAATTCAAATTCCAATTTAAATTATGTTAATTTTAAACGAGGTAATGTTTTAAATGGTCGGCCAGAGAATTTAAATGGCATGATTATTGCCAATGATTCAAATATAACTATTAATAATTCTAATCTATCTGATAGCGAAGCCAATTCTATTCAGGCCAATAATTCTACAATGCAGATTTCTAATACTAATATTAGCGTAACTGCAAAAAATAATAATACTCGTGGAATTAAGGCGATGGGCGGCAGTGTTAATCTAAACAATGTAAATTTCAATAATTTGTATATTGGTATGGAAAGTGGGTCATCTGATTTATCTGCGCTTGTAGTTGATATGCAAAATATGGCTTCTTCCAGTTTTTCCAATGTAGATTATTTCTGGCAGCCATTGAATCTTTGGAGTTTCCAACCGCCTACGTTATAATTTTTTTAAACTTGTCCCCATTTTCTTCTTGGGACTTTGTCCAAGATATGATACACTAACTATGGTCGTTTTATTATTGTAGATTCGTGTTTAATTTGTTGTAAAAAATTGTGTTTTCATGATCAAACTCACTAATGTTTCCAAAATTTATACTACTGGCACACCGGCTTTGCGAAATCTAAATCTGCACATTGGAGCAGGGGATTTTGTGTCTATTGTGGGCCAGAGTGGTACGGGCAAGACGACGCTAGTCAAAATGCTTATTGCTGAAGAAAAACCAAACAAAGGCACTATTGAGATTGGTGGTTGGGATATTACTAAAATTAGTCCTAGCGACGTGCCGTTTTTACGTCGTCAGATCGGTGTAGTTTTTCAAGATTATAAACTTTTACCACAGAGAACAGTCTATGAAAATGTGGCTTTTGCCTTGGAAGTAGCGGGAGAGAAAAAGCAACGCATTCATCAGGTAGTACCACAGGTTTTGGAAATTGTCGGTTTGTCTGGCAAGGTTGATAGTTATCCGTTTCAGCTTTCTGGCGGAGAACAACAACGCACTGCTATTGCTAGATCTCTAGTGCATCGTCCAAAAATTATTGTAGCCGATGAACCTACCGGTAATCTTGATTCTATCAACACCGAAGAAGTTATTTCTATTTTGAAAAAAATAAATGAGTTTGGGACCACGATTATTTTGGTTACCCATAACAGGGAAGTAGTAAATCATTTGCGTCGTCGGGTAATTACTCTCCATGGTGGAGAAATTATCAACGATGAAAATGATGGTAAATACAAATTATAATTTATGTCATCTTTTTTAAGAATATTAAAGTTTGCTTTTCAAGATTTGTGGCGTAATCTAAGTCTGTCTTTCATGACCGTCTTTATTCTGATTCTCATGCTTTTGTCAGTAAATACTCTCTGGTCGCTTGATATTATTACCAAACAAGCGGTTGAGGCTGTTAAAAAACAGATTGATATTAGTATCTATTTTGTACCCGAGGCGACACAAAAAAATGTGAGTGATATTAAATCTTATGTGGAGTTGTTTCCTGAAATTGTTAGCATTGATTTGCAAACGAAAGAAGAAGTTTTGTCCGCTTTCCGTGAACAACACAAATTACAAAAAGAAGCTTTAGAGGCACTTGATGAATTAGGCGCCAATCCTTTTGGTCCGACGATGATTATAAAAACCAAAGAACCGAAAGATTACAAAAAGATAATTGATGCCCTAAATGTGCCTGAATACGAAAATCTCATTGAAGCCAAGAGTTTTGATAATCATGAAGATGCGATAGAACGTTTGCAAAATATTACCAATCGCGTAGAACGAATTGGTTTTGGGCTGACGATTTTGTTTGCTATTATCTCTTTCTTAATTATTTTTAACACTATTCGTGTGGCTATCACTACCCAGCGTGTGGAAATAAGTATCAAGAGATTGGTGGGTGCGAGCAACTGGTTTATTCGTGGGCCATATTTAGTTGAGTCTTTTGTCTTTACTTTGGCTAGTGTGGGAGGAACCATCGGTTTGGTGTATTTGGCTTTGAGGTGGATTGATCCATATTTAGCGGTAGTTTTACCAAACGGATTTGCCTTGACAAATTACTTTTATTCTAATATGCTGATG
Organism: uncultured Gammaproteobacteria bacterium; assembly: GCA_964496095.1. Classification (GTDB taxonomy): domain Bacteria; phylum Patescibacteriota; class Patescibacteriia; order Magasanikbacterales; family GWA2-37-8; genus XYD2-FULL-39-9. The sequence goes on along the minus strand of CAZBWU010000002.1, from coordinate 98,909 downwards.
CTGTTTGGTAGTCAGGCTTTGGCAGTCCTCATTCTGACTATTATTTCCAGCGGTTTAGCGATGAGAAGGCAGTTGAAAGTCTAGTTGTTCTTTGCAGGATTAAAAGTTATGGTTTTAAGTAAAACACATTCCGAGGTCGTCTAATGGTAGGACTCCGCCCTTTGAAGGCGGCTATTTTGGTTCGAATCCAAGCCTCGGAACAATTAAATATACACTTCTCAAAAAACCCTGTTTATGCTACAATTTAAGCATAATTTTATTGTTTTTATTGTAAATCTATGTTAGACATCAAGTCATACTTTAAAGAAGCTATCAAACAAGAGGCCTCAGATTTGCATTTGGTAGGAGGAGAGATGCCAATGATTAGAATAGAGGGCGAATTAAAAGAACTTGATGATAAACCATTAAGTAATAAAGAATTGGAGTCTCAAATAAACGAATTAATTACCAAAGAACAGCAAAAAAAGTTTGAAGAAGAAAAAGAGCTTGATATTAGCTATGAAGTTGGTGAGGTTCGTTTTCGCGTAAACTTGCATTGGCAGTCAAAAAATATCGGCATGAGCGCCCGTGTGATTTTAGCCGAAATTCCTACGCCTGAGGATTTGCGTTTTGAGCCTGCCCTGCTTGAGATGGCAAATTTGCTTGATGGTTTGGTTTTGATTACCGGTCCTACTGGTTGTGGAAAGACTACCACCATTGCTTCCTTGATTGAAGAAATAAACAAAACTCGGAAGGCACATATTATTACTATCGAGGATCCAATCGAGTTTGTATTTAAAGATAAAAAAAGTTTGATTGAACAGCGCGAAGTCGGAGCTGATACCAATTCTTTTGCGAGCGCGCTCAAGTATGTCCTGCGTCAAGATCCAAACATAATTTTTGTAGGTGAGATGCGTGATCCAGAAACTATTGCGATGGCACTTACTGCTGCTGAGACAGGCCATTTGGTATTTTCTACACTACATACTTCTAGCGCTGCCGAATCGGTTGAGCGTATTGTGGACGTATTTGAAGGCTCAAAACAAAAACAAGTGTTAATTCAGTTGTCTGCAGTTTTGCGTGGGGTTGTGGCTCAACAGCTTTTGCCTTCTAAAGACGGTGGTCGAGTGCCGGCTAGAGAGATTTTGATTAATACTCCGGCTGTGGCGAATTTGATTCGTAATAATGAAATTAGTCAAATAAAATCGGCCATTCAGACAGGGGTTAAAGAAGGTATGGAAACCATGGAAAATTCTATCAAAAAACTTTTGAAAGAAGAATGGATTACCGAAGAGGTGGCAGAAAAAAGAGTGGGAGGGAAGAGAAAGGTCTAAATTATGGATTCATTGGAAAAAATATTTCAACAAGTTGAATTGGTTTCAAAAAAAACCAATGTTCCTGCGTATATTGTGGGTGGTTTTGTGCGTGATTTTTTATTAGGTAGAGTGCAAAAAAAAGATTTGGATTTTGTTGTGGTGGGGAGCGGTCTTGAGTTTGCCAAGAAATTTGATGAAGAATTGAAACAAGAGGGGAGTTTGATAGAATTCCCTGATTTTGATACAGCCAGGTATATTTTAAAAGTTCACAACCTGCCTGCCGGACAGGCAGGTTCACAGTTATCAGTTCATAGTGAAAGCGAAGATAATGAAGAAATAGTTTTGGAGTTTGCCGGGGCGAGGTCGGAAAAATACGAACCTAATTCGCGCAAACCAAAGGTGGAACAAACAACCTTGGAAGAAGACTTGGCTAGACGCGATTTTACAGTCAATGCAATGGCAGTGCCAGTGTCTGTGTTTGCTAAATCGCTTAGTCCAAGCGAGGCTAAATTAAAAAAAGAAATTATTGATCCATTTGATGGCTTAATAGATTTAAAAAATAAAATACTACGCACTCCGCTTGACCCGGACAAAACTTTTATTGATGATCCTTTGCGCATGATGCGCGCGGTGCGTTTTGCCAGTCAACTAGATTTTTCAATCGAACCAAAAACGCTTGAATCGGTATATATAAATCGGGAGCGTCTAAAAATTATCTCAGCGGAAAGAATTCAAGAAGAATTATTCAAATTAATGTCTTGCTCAAGACCATCTATAGGGCTTATTTTAATGTGGCAGACGCATTTGTTAGATATGGTTTTACCAGAAGTGGCCAAGCTAGAAGGAGTAGAAGATGTCTATGGTCACCAGCATAAAGATAATCTGTTGCATACCTTTAAAGTTGTAGACAATGTAGCCGAGCGATCAGACAAAACATTATTACGCGTTGCTGGCATGCTTCATGATATTGGTAAACCGGCTACCAAAAAATTATTACCAAAAATTGGCTGGACTTTTCATCAACATGAACATGTGGGTAAAAAAATGGTTTACGCCATTGCTAAGCGTTTGCGTTTTTCCAAAAATGATACAGATTACCTAGCAAAGCTTGTCAGGTGGCATATGCAACCGATAAGTCTTATGGATGATGGCATTACCGATTCGGCAGTGCGTCGTCTAGTAGTAAATCTGGGTGATGAATTAGAAGATTTATTGATTTTGGGTAGAAGTGATATTACTAGCGGTAATCCACACAAAAAAGAAAAACGTTTGAAAAATTATGACTATTTGGAAGAAAAAATTAAAGAAGTTATAGAAAAAGATAAGCTTAGGGCGTTTCAGTCGCCACTACGAGGGGATGAGATAATGCAGTTAGCAAACCTAAAACCGGGGCCAACTGTAGGCAAAATTAAAGAAGATATTGAAGAAGCTATTCTTGAAGGTATAATCCCCAATGATTACGAGGCGGCTAAAGTATATTTTGAGAGTATTAAGGATAAATATTTGGCAAAAGTAAAAGATTGGGAGAAAAATTAATCTTTGACAAAAAGGCCGTATTCTAGTATGATTAGTATGATTATTCATATTTTTTATATTTATTATATGGCAAAAGACTTGCTTGGTAAAAGCGGTTTCCATGTCTATGGTATGACGGTAATGGGGGAACGTGGGCAGTTAGTTATCCCCAAAGAAGCTCGTAGTAAGCTAAAATTAAAAAATGGTGATCAGTTTATGGTGGCGGAGCATTTTGGAAAGATAATTCTTGTGCCACAAAAGATGATGCGGGAACTATTGTCAGTTTTAAGTAAAAATTTAAAATAATTAATTAAGGGCATTGCCCAAAAACTATTTCGAATATGAACATTTTCAAAACCAAAAAATTCTACATTATTGCCGTTATTATTTTGATAGTCGGGGCGGTGGTCTATGGGCGAATAAAAAAAGCGAATCAACCAGTGCAATACGAAACAGTTAAAGTCGAAAAAGGCGATCTGACTCAAACCGTGGAAGCAACCGGTAAGGTTGAATCACAAAGTGATCTGTCTTTGCGATTTGAGATTCCAGGTCTTATAAGTGGAGTTAATATTAAAGCCGGTGCCAAGGTAAAAGCTGGGCAAACTTTAGCAAATTTGAAATTAGCCGAGTTAAATGCGGCTGTAGCTCAGGCTCAAGCCAACTTAAATCAAAAATTAGCCGGAGGCACGCAGTCTGAAAAAGACTATTATAAAGCTGTTTTAGATCAAGCAGAAGCTGATTTGCAAAATAGTACTTTGGTTTCTAATGCTTACGAAGACGCTGTGACAGTATTGCAAACTTCTTTAGTTAAGTTAGATGACGGTTTGGTGCAGTCAGATAATATTTTAGGTATAGATAATACAAGTGTGAATGACGATTTTCAAGGTTCTTTATCAGCCTCTGATTCAAATAAACTAAATGTGGCGAATTCTCAGTATGTAGTTATAAAAGCGTTAGTTGGGCAAATTAAGAGTAGAATTACACCGCTAACTAGTATTTCTTCTGAGTCTGAAATTGATTCTGCTTTGATTGGCGCCGTCGAAACTTATACACAGATGAATCAGTTGCTTATTTCCGTTGGAGAAGTTTTAAATACCTCTATTACTGGTATTAATTTTACGCAAACTACTTTAGCCACGAAAAAAACTACTATTGATGCTACCAGAACCTCAGTTAACGCTCAGCTCGTAGCTTTGACTAATGCGAAACAAGCAATCGCTGATGCGAGAGTGTCTCTAAAGATAAAAGAAGCTCAGTACAAACAAGCTCTAGCTAATTATAACAACAAAATAAATCCGGTGCGTGATGTCGATGTGGCTGCTTACCGAGCTGCCTTGTATCAAGCTGTGGCGAGTCGCAATAAAGCGATTATTAGAGCGCCGATTAGTGGAGTGGTGACTTCTATTAGTAAAAAAGTAGGTGAGTTTATTTCTTCCAACGAAGAAATGATAAGGATGTTTGTGCCTCACTATGAAGTTAAAGTCGATATTTCCGAGACGGATATTTCTAAATTAAAAATGGATGACGAGGTTGTAATCACGCTCGACGCCTTTGGTGATGAAACTAAATTTACCGGTAAAGTTATTAATATCCAACCAGGTTCAACCGATATTCAAGATGTGGTTTATTATAAAGTGACAATCACTATTAATGATTCTGATAAAGATATCAAACCTGGCATGACTGCTAATTTGAAAATTAGCACTGATTCTCGCGCCGGAACTTTGTTTGTGCCGCTTCGCACTATTCATACCAATGATGATGGTAGATATGTAAAAGTTCTTGAAAATGGCCAAGCTGTAGACAAGATGGTTAAGCTTGGAATGAGGGCTGACAGTGGTAAAGTTGAGATTTTAGACGGTCTTAGCGAGGGTGAAGATGTTATCGTAAGTGTTAAATAAGATTATGTCTCTGATTGAAATTAAAAATTTAATGAAGAATTACGAGAGTGAAGGAGTTGTCACTTCTGTTTTGCATGGTATTAATTTTTCGATTGAAAAGGGGGAGTTTGTGGCTATTATGGGACCATCCGGCTCAGGTAAATCAACATTAATGCATATTCTTGGTTTTTTGGATAAGCTTACTTCTGGTTTGTATATTTTTGGAGGCAAAGATGTGAGCGCTCTGACAGATGATCAATTAGCAAAAATGCGTAGCCAAGAAGTGGGTTTTATTTTTCAGGCATTCAATTTATTACCTCGCACAACCGTGATGGAAAATGTAATGTTGCCTTTGACCTATATAAAAATGGAAAAATCAGAAATGTTAGCCAAGGCCAAAGAGGCGCTTGTTTCTGTTGGCTTGGGTCATAGACTGGAATTTTTTTCCAATCAATTGTCTGGTGGAGAAAAACAGCGTGTGGCTATCGCCAGGTCGCTAGTAAATAACCCGTCAGTCATTTTTGCAGACGAACCAACTGGTAACCTTGATTCTAAGTCAGGTTTGCAGGTAATGCGTATTTTGCAGAACCTTAATGAGCAAGGGCATACTATTATTTTGGTTACTCATGAAAAGTACACTGCCGATCATGCCAAAAGAATTTTACGTGTCAAAGATGGTTTGATAGTTGAAGATGTGCCAGTATTAAATCGATTGATAGCTAAAGATACCGACGAGTTGAAGAAATAATTTTTTAGTTGCTATCCGGAACCCCCTAAAGGGGATAAATTCCGTGGACGATTACTATCGATCGTTTACTGTCATTCTGAACTTGATTCGGAATCTAGTGTCCGGTCGAATTGTCTGGATTCCCGCTTTGGCGGGAATGACAATTACACCGGCAGGGATTCTTCGCTTTGCTCAGAATGACAAATTTTGTATGAATATTTTAGAAGAAGTAAATAGTGTTTGGAAAATTGTGGGCCGAAATAAAGTACGGTCTTTTTTGACCATGCTTGGAATTGTGATTGGTATTATGTCTGTGATTGTGGTGATGTCAGTCGGCGCCGGCGCGCAGAGTTTGATTCTCAATCAGGTAACTAGTCTTGGTTCCAATCTGGTTGGCATTTTACCAGGCAAATCAGAAGACAACGGCCCGCCCGCTTCGGCGATGGGGATTGTGGTGACTACTCTCAAACAAGCCGATATTAAAGCGCTCACAGATTCTGATTATTCAAATATTGTCGCAGCCACGCCCTATGTCAAAGGCGTAGATACTATAAGTTGGGAAGAAAATAAAACTGACACTAGTTTTGTCGGTGTTTCGTCGCAGTTACCTGATGTAGAAGATACAAAAGTAGAGTTGGGTAGATTTTTTTCTGAAGAAGAAGATAAAAATTTAGGCAAGGTGGCGGTTTTGGGTAGTCAAGTAGTTAAGGAGTTGTTTAGAGACACTGATCCAATAGGCAAGCAAATAAAAATTAAAAAAATCACTTTTACTATAATTGGAGTGATGACCGAAAGAGGGAGTAGTGGTTTTCAAAATCAAGATAATCAAATTTATATTCCATTTTCTACAGCGCAAAAATTATTATTGGGCATAGATTATGTTAGTTTTGCGCGACTTAAGATTGACAAGGCGGAAAATGTTGCAAAAAGCGTTGATTATATTAAACAAATACTTCGAGAACAGCACGATATAACTAATCCTGAAGAGGATGATTTTTCAGTGCGTACTACGGCGCAAGGTCTTGACGCGCTTACCAATATTACTAACGCTCTAAAAATATTTTTATCATCTATCGCTGCTATATCATTGGTGGTGGGTGGAATCGGGATTATGAATATCATGCTGGCGGCGGTGCAAGAGAGAACGAGAGAAGTTGGTTTGCGCAAAGCATTGGGCGCAACCAATATGGATATTACTTTACAGTTTTTGATTGAAGCAGTTATGATTACTTTTTTGGGAGCCTTGTTGGGAATCATACTTGGTATTGTGATTTCTTTTGTGGCTGGAAAAATTGCCCAGGGCCAGGGTTATAGCTGGGAAATAGTTGTGTCCTTGTCATCTATTTTGGTCGCTTGTGTAGTGGGTGTTGGAATTGGTTTGGTGTTTGGTTTGGTACCGGCAAAAAGAGCTAGTAAATTAAATCCAATAGAAGCGCTAAGATACGAATAAAGTTTGTAGTTGTCATTCCGACCGAAGGAGTTTTTACGACTGAGTGGAGGAATCCCCTAAACATTGTTTTTGCAATAACGAAGTATAAGGGGTCCCTCGACGGAGTTTATACCCTTTAGGGTGCTCGGGATGACAGTTGTTTCGTAATTTATTAAACAGTTATGAGTAGTTTTCAAAATCTAGGTTTGAATTTAAAATTGGCTGGAAGATCTTTGCTAGCACAAAAAACTAGGTCTGTTTTGACGATCCTGGGGATTAGTATTGGGGTGGCGGTTGTGATTACTATTTTAGCAGCGGGTCGGGGGCTTGATAAATTTATTATGAGTCAACTTGAGATTTTTGGTTCAGATACTATCAGTATTGAAGTCAAAATTCCAAGTACTAAGAGTTCTGGCACGGATAATGCTGTTGGACAATCTTCAGGAGTAACTATTACTACTTTAAAAAATAAAGACATTGTTGATGTATCCAAACACCCAAATATTTCCGCCGCTTATGGTTGGGTTATTGGTCAGGCGGTAGCTTCGTATCAAGGGCAGATAAAAACAATTACTTTGCTTGGCCAGGGCTACATGATGCCTGAGGTAGAAAAATTTTCTCTATCTGAGGGCAGAATGTATACCAAAGAAGAAGAGGATTCGCTCTCACAAGTGGTTGTGCTTGGTCCGACCGTAAAAGATAAATTATTTGGCGATGATACGGCCGTGGGCAAAACTATTTATTTAAAAGGTAAGCCGTTTAGAGTTTTGGGTACAGCGGTGAAACGGGGCGCAACTTTTGGTATGGATATGGATAATGTTATAATTTTACCAACCAAAACAATGCAGAAAAGAATTTTGGGAATAGATTATGTTCGAAATATTATTGCTAAAATGAAAGATACTAGTATTTCCAAACAGACTGTCCAGGATTTGGAGGAAACCATTCGCGCTAACCATGATATAGAAGATTCAGCTAAAGATGATTTTGCTATCAACACAATGGCCGAAGCAACTTCTATTTTGGGAAGTGTGGTCAGTGGAATTACTTTTTTACTTGTAGCGCTAGTTTGTATTTCGCTTATCGTGGGTGGTGTGGGAATTATGAATATTATGTATGTTTCGGTTTTGGAAAGAGTTTTTGAAATCGGTCTACGCAAAGCTTTGGGCGCAAAAAATGAAGATATTTTGTCGCAATTTTTGATGGAGTCGGTGTTGCTGACATTTATCGGCGGGGTAGTTGGGGTAGTGCTGGGCGCGATTTTGGCCTTGTTAGTTTATTTTGTGGCTATAGCCAACAATTTTAATTGGGTTTATAGTATTCCAATTTATTCAATATTTTTATCAGTCGGCTTCTCCGCTTTTATTGGTATTATCTTTGGGCTTTATCCAGCGCGCAAAGCGGCTAGACTAAATCCAATTGAAGCTTTGAGAAGGGAATAGCCCAGTCTTCCCATCCTGTCTATTTTAAGGTAGTATTTTTGTATAGATACTATGATATGACCGATACCCAAGCCATCAAAGACAGATTGGACATTGTGCAGATAATCGGCGAATACGTCCGCCTCAAAAAGGCAGGCATTAACTACAAAGCCAACTGTCCTTTCCATAACGAAAAATCGCCTTCGTTTATGGTTCAGCCTGAAAAGCAATTTTGGCACTGTTTTGGTTGTGCCAAAGGCGGGGATGTCTTTTCTTTCTTGCAGGAGATGGAAGGTATAGATTTTTCCGAAGCTCTCAAAATTTTGGCCAATCGCGCTGGAGTCAAACTTGATGATTATGCCGGTGAGGTCAATAAAAGCCAGAAAAACAGAATTGTCGAAATTAACAATAAGGCGGTATATTTTTTTCATCATTTTTTGTTGGATATGCCGGCCGCCCAAGGTGCGAGAGACTATTTGCAGAGAAGACAATTATCTCAAGAAACAATTGTTGATTGGCAAGTTGGTTTTATTCCTGAGCAGTGGGATTTGTTGACCAAGTATTTATTGCAAAAAGGAAATAGCGTAGACGATTTATTGGCTTCTGGCCTCACTATAAAAAAAGAAGGTGGCAATAGTTTTTATGATCGTTTCCGTGGTCGGATCATGTTTCCTATTTGGGACGTGCATGGCAATGTTGTCGGCTTTACCGGTCGGGTGCTGGTAGAAACCGAAAAGTCAGGCGGTAAATATGTTAATACTCCTCAGACTTTAGTTTTTGATAAATCAAGAGTGTTGTATGGCTTGAATAAAGCCAAGATAGAAATCAAATCCAAAGATTTTACAGTGCTGGTGGAAGGCCAAATGGATGTGATTGCCTGTCATCAGGCAGGAATGAAAAATGTGGTGGCTTCTTCTGGTACAGCTCTGACTTTTGAGCAAGTAAAATTATTAAAAAGATATTCAAACAATATTGCGATTGCCTTTGATGCTGACGCGGCTGGCCAAAATGCAGCTAAGCGCGGGATTGATTTGGCGCTGGAGCAGGGGATGAGTATAAAGATTATTCAGATTCCTGTAGGCGCTGGCAAAGATGCCGATGAATGTATTAAAAAAGATAAAGCTGTTTGGTTTAAAGCTGTAGCTGAAGCGCGAGAAGTAATGGATTGGTATTTTACAAGTGCACTTACCGGGATAAATAAAAATGATCCCAAGCAAAAACAAAAAGTTTCTGATACGCTCTTGGCCGAAATTATTCGGTTGCCATATGCGGTAGAGCGGGAACATTGGCTAAAAAAATTGTCTTATGAATTGGGTGTGGAGCAAATTACTTTGTCCCAAGAAATGACAAGAATTCAGACTGCTCAACCAAAAAATTTCTCTGATGTCAAACAGAATAATCAAGGTGTAAAAGTAATAAAAAAAGAAGAGTGGACAGAAAATACCAAGTTTGTCTTGTTGGTTGAAAATTTCCTCACCTTACTTCTCAAATTTCCAAGTTTGTTTTCGCAGTATGCCCTCAAGTTGCGGCCTGAGTTTTTTGCTCAGAATCAGTTCGCTGGTCTTTACGAATCCCTAAAAAAACATTATAATGGCACTATTGATTTGAACGCTATCAAACATGACTTGTCCAAAGAAGAGCAAACTTTGGTAGATATTTTATTGCTCAAGTTGGATAAAGATTATAGTGGGTTTGATTTGAAGGAAGCAGACAAAGAAGCTCAAATTTTATTTGAAGGTATAAAGTCAGATTGGCAAAAAAATAGACGACAGGAACTTAGTATAAAATTAAAGCAGGCTGAGAGTAGTCAGGATCCGGAAGCGGTTAAACAGATTATACAAGAGATAATGAGCTTAGAAAAATAATTTCAATTAATTAAACATGTAATCCCCCTATGTCGGTCAAAAAAAGAGGGACAACTAGTAAGTCTTCCAAGCCATTGCGCGTTAAACATACGCGTAAGCCAGAAAGGGAGAAAAAAGCAGTCGTCAAAACTAAGTCAGTAAAAAATTTAAAAAAACAAATCGTAGGAAAAAAGTTTTTCCCTAAGAACAAAAAAATCTTCTCCAAAGTCGGTGGTAAAAAAAATGAACCCGAAGAAATTATTGCCGAACCAACCCTAAAAGACATCTGGTCGCTAGTGGCCAAAGGCCGTACGCGTGGTTTTATTACCCAAATTGAAGTTGAGGGTGTCTTTTCTCGTCCTGAACGCTACCTTGACCTCTATGAGGGCTTTATGGACCTTCTAGACAAGAATGGTGTCACTATCGTTGAGACAGCCGGCAATCTCTTGGGTCAGCGCGGGGGCAACAAAGAGCTTTTGAAACAATTCCAGGGCGCTCAACCAGATATGGATACGCCTTTTGATTTGGGTCAAATTTCTTCAGACTCAATCCAGATGTATTTGCGTGAGATCGGAAAAATTCCACTCCTCAAAGCCGCCGAAGAAGTATCCCTTGCTAAACGCAAAGAGCGAGGCGATAAAGAGGCAGACAGAAAATTAATCGAAGCCAACTTGAGACTGGTAGTTTCAATTGCCAAAAAATTTGTGGGCAAGTCTTTGTCTTTGCTTGATTTGATTCAAGAAGGAAATATTGGTTTGTTTCGCGCGGTGAAAAAATTTGATTACCGTAAGGGGTATAAATTTTCTACTTACGCCACCTGGTGGATTCGTCAGGCTATCACTCGCGCTTTGGCTGATCAGTCCCGCACTATTCGTATTCCGGTGCACATGGTAGAAACTATCAATCGCTTTCAGCAAGTCCAACGTCGTTTGTTGCAAGACTTAGGGCGTGATCCAACTCCGGAAGAATTAGCTGCTGAAATGGGTGAGGAAGTAGAAAAAATTAACCATATTATTAAAATTTCTCAAGATACTGTATCACTGGAAATGTCAGTGGGCGATGACGACGACGATGATTCTTCTTTGCAAGATTTTGTGGAAGACGTCAAAAATATGTCGCCAGATCGAGTGGCTGGTCTCCAGATTCTCAAAGATTATGTCAAAGACGCCATTAAAGACTTGTCTCCTCGTGAACAAAAGATTCTTGAAATGCGTTTTGGTTTGACCGATGGTGTCACTCACACTTTGGAAGAAGTAGGTCAAGAATTTGACGTCACCCGTGAACGTATTCGTCAGATTGAAGCCAAGGCTCTAGAAAAAATTCAACATATGGATATTATTGGGAAGTTGAAGGATTATTAGTATATGGAAAGAATCCAATCTTTTTTTAGTGATTTATTGGCAAAACCAGTACCAAAAGAGATAGATTTAGAACGTGAACTTGTTAACAGCGAGAAGGCTATACCTCATGCAAGTGTGCAAAAATATGCTGATTTTATTTCTGAGGAAATAGAAAAGCAAAAAGTTGATTCTGATTATGAAAATAGGGCAAAAATTGTTGTGGATGCTCTTAGAGATGCTGAAATTATTAAGATTTTCGGACATGTTTCTAATCCAGACGGCAATTTTGTTCTAGATGAAAAAGATAAGGTAGAGGTCTTGGTTGTTATAAATAGAATTAGAGAAGCCTTGCTAGATGAGCTGAGAAAGAGAGTTGGTACCGATTTTTATTTGTATGTTCTAGATTATGAACGTAGGATAGGACAAGCTGGTAAAAAGGACCGTATAATAGGAGAATTAAAACATGTACAGACTAAAAAAAAGTATGTATATAAACATAAAAAAGGATGGAGTGAAGAGTTTGATAGAAACTTTAATCTTGCCTTGAAAAAATTCACAATCCTGCCACCACATCCAAATATTAGAGATTTTATTGCCCATGATTCAGAGAGGAGTAGCTCTATTCTAGAGCACAGAAATTTTATTACGTTAGAGGAATACTTAAATTCTGAAAAATTAACAAAAGAGAGAGTATTAGTTTTTTTAAAAGCAGTAAAAGATTGCCTGAAAGCAGCTATTTTTTTATCAAGTAATGGTTTAGTTTTGCAGGATATTAGCCTGTCAAATATTGGGCTAGAATTTGATGAAAATAGAAAATTTAAAAACGGCCTTCTTTTTGATTTAGAAGGCCTTTTAATAAAAGGGGCGAGTGTTTCTGCACGTATAGGACCTGGTAAAGAATCAGATTATATATTCGCGTTATTAGATTTTACCGATGAATATAAAGGTAGGGTTAGCCCTTTTGAAATGGTTTACCAGTTGGGTGATGTATTACATGATGTTTTGCAAAAAATTGCCTGGCAACAGCCAGAAATTATTATAGGTTACACAAGAAATTTTATTAAAAGACTTTTTTCCCCATACGATTACCAGCAACTTTACAGTGATTTAAAATTTCTCCACAAACAAATGACAGCTAAACTCGGTGTCGATGTTAAAGGTAGGCATCGTAGAATTGATTTAAATGATGCCTTAAAAGAATTAAATAAAATTATTGAGAAACTTGAAAAAGCAGATGTATGAAAATCCTATTCTCCGGCGGAGGAACCCTCGGACCGGTAGTGCCGCTTTTAGCGGTTGCTGAGATCTACAAAAAACATAATCCACAAACGGAGTTTTTTTGGATAGGTACTGAGCATGGCCCGGAAAAAGAACTCATTGCCGAATATGGGATTCCTTTTTTTACCATTATGTCGGGCAAATTACGCCGATATTTTTCCATCTGGAATTTTTTTGATATCTTCAAAATATTTTTTGGATTTTTTCAGTCGTTATTTTTTTTATGGCAAAAGAAACCTGATGTTGTGATTACTGCCGGGGGATTTGTCAGTGTTCCGCTTCATTTTGCCGCTTTTGCTCTTGGTATTCCGGCTTGGGTGCATCAGCAAGATGCGCAAGTGGGTTTGGCAAATAAAATAATGTCGTATATTGCCAAAAAAGTAACCACTGCTTTGCGTGATACGCAGTTATTTTTTTCAGAAAACAAAACCGAATGGATAGGCAATCCAGTGCGAGATCTGTCAGTAAAAAATATAAATGAATCAAGAAATAAATTTGGTGTTCCTGATGGCGCGCCGGTAATCCTCGCTATGGGCGGAGGTACTGGTTCAAGCAGTATAAATAACTTAGTGATGGAAGCGTTACCAAAATGGCCACGAGAATGGCATATCATTCATCTGGTGGGTAGAGAACGTCCCAGAGCTTTGCAGGAGAGAGCGACTGGGGTTTTTACCAACTACCACGTCTATCCGTTTTTAAAAGAAGAAATGAAAGACGCCTATGCGATTGCTGATGTTGTGATTACCAGAGCTGGGTTTGCAACTATTACCGAGTTGGCTGCGCTAGGCAAACCAGCCATTATTTTGCCTATTTCAGGCACTCACCAGGACGTGAATGCGAAATTATTGTCCGATAATCAAGCGGCTATTGTGTTAAACGAATTAACGGATAATGGTCTAAAATTAGCCAGGATAGTGGTAGATTTGATGGAGTCAGACCTGAACAGGCAAAACCTAGGTAAACAGCTCAAAAAGACCTTGCCTCCGGCAGATCCGGCAAAGGTCGTGGCTATTGTGGATAGTCTGGTCTCTTGATTATTTTTATAAGTTAGTATAGAATTAAGTCCATTGGGTCGGTAGCTCAGCTGGTAGAGCAATTCCCTTTTAAGGAAGCGGTCCTGGGTTCGAATCCCAGCCGACCCACAAGTCAAGTTTATTTATCAAGAAATGGGCGTTTAGCTCAGTTGGTTAGAGCGCCTCGTTTACACCGAGGAGGTCTAGGGTTCGAATCCCTAAGCGCCTACAAAAAAGTCATGGCTAGTAGCTGTGACTTTTTTATATCTCTAGCACTTGTTTGTTCTATTTGACATTAATTTTTAGGGAGAATAAACTATATAAGTAATAATGTTATTATTTAATTTAAAACTAATCATATTTTTATGGGAAAAGAAGCTGTGGGAGGGTATACACCAGATGAGGATTTTAAAATAGATATAGATATTGAAGCAGATCCAGACAGAGAATTAGTTAGGGTGCCTAATGCAAAAGGGCAAATGGTAGAAATTACACGAGGCGCTCAAAGAGCGGGAGATTTAAGTACGGGAAGGGTCGGTACACCTTTAGAACGAATGGCTCAGTTAGAAAAAGATGTGGCAGCAAAGAATTTTTTTGTAGGACTAGAGAAAGTTGGTGATTTAAGAGGGAAGGAACAAGGAGCAATGGAGGCTGCCAGAAAAATTTTAGATTCTGGCACTACTGAGGAACGCCAAAAAGTAGAAATAATTTTGCAAAATATACAAACATTAATAGGCAGGTTAAAACAAATTGCTGACAGGCCAAATTCAGAAGCTATCCCTGATAGTGCTCATATGACAAGGGATCTTTTTGTCGATGTTGGTCAATTTATGGATGAACTCCCAGCAAATATGGGAGAGGTTAAACAAGAGTTAGTCGATGAGATTAAAACTCTATACTGGCGATTAGAAAACCGCCAGTTTAATAACGTAGAAAAAATTTAGTTGCCCACCAGTATTTATCTTTGTTTGTTTTGATTTTGCAAAAATTTTGATGTATGTAAGTGTTCTTTTTTATGGTATAATTTATACCATGCACCATCAAATAGAAAATCAAAAGTTAATTCTTCATCAAGGAGTTTACAAAAAATCCGTATCAGTCGCTGATGCGGTGTTTATGATTACCGGCATGACTATCGGCGCTGGTATTTTGGGTATTCCCTATGTAGTGGCGCAGGTTGGTCTCAAAATCGGTCTCGCTTATATTATTATTTTTGGTTTGATCATGTTGGCTTTGAATTTGATACTAGGAGAAATAGCGGTGCGAACTCGTGAGTCTTTGCAGATTACAGGTTTTGTTGGTAAATATCTGGGTAAATGGCCGAAATTTATTATCAATATCATGATTATGTTTGGCTCATACGGCGCACTGCTTGCCTATATATCCGGCGAAGGTCAGTCGCTGGCCAATTTATTTGGTGGTAGTTCTGCTATTTGGAGTGTGGTTTTTTGGGGTATAGCTAGTACAGCTGTTTGGCGCGGTTTGCAAACCGTCAAAGTCGCCGAAAGAATTCTCAGTCTGGTAGTAATGACTTTAATCTGTGGCCTTTCTATTTATATTCTCAAAGATTTCAAAATGGCCACTTGGGTATATTCTGATTTGTCTCAAATATTTTTGCCGTACGGAGTTATCTTGTTTGCACTCAATGGCACGTCGGCAGTTATAGAGGCTCACGCGCTACTACCACGAGATAATAAAAGTTTTAAAAAAGCGTTGATTATTGGTTCTCTTATTCCGGTTGCTATTTATGTTTTATTTGCTTTGGCAGTGGTGGGTGCGACCGGGCTTCAGACTACCGAAATTGCTACTATTGGTCTTGGGCAAAGGTTTGGTCAAGGAGTAATGATAATAAGCAATGTCTTTGCTATTTTGGCCATGAGTACAGGCTTTATTGGTTCAGGAATTGCCTTAAAACAAAATTTTATTTGGGATAACAAATTGAATAGGTATTTTTCTGAGTTCTTGGTTATCTCTGTACCAATTGTTTTGTTTATGGCTGGGCTTCGTCAATTTATTACAATTTTAAGCATCTCAGGAGGCGTTTTGATAGCTATGGAAGCGATTATGATAGTGTTTGTTTGTTTTCAGGCGCGCAAAAAAGGGGATGCGGATGCATCGGGTTATGGCTTTCACCATTTCTGGTTGTTGGGGGTGCCTGTTTTTTTAACTTTTACTTGGTTTACTCTGAGAAGCTTTATTGATTTTTTGAGGTAGGGTTTTATTGCACCACCTTTGATCCCATTCCATATCCATCATCATTTGGATTGAGAAGATTCGTGACAGGCGATTGAATGAGGTTGAATTTTTTACCAATAAATTCGTCTGTTGCGGAAAAGATGAGGCTATTTGTAAGGCGGATGTTTTGTCCAACTTGAGAACTGTTTGGCGTGACGGCCACTTCAAAGTATAAGCCGGTTTTGCTGTTGGCAGGCAAAGTATAGTAGCTCCATGAAATGCTGTGGTCAGCAGGGTTATATTTTAGTTGCGGGCCGATAGTAGTGCTTTGCTTGCCTGTAAATTCCACGCCTTCAGGAAGAGAAGTTCGGAAGACAGCGTCGTTTATAATATTTGAGGTGTTAAGGATTTTAACAAAGACCCAGTACTTAGTTGTTTTATCTACTTTTGGTGGTAATGGTCCGCGTCCAAGCTGGTCGCCTTCGTCGGTATAGTATCTAGCTTCGACGTTGGTGAATTTGACTTCTGTAGCCAGAGGAAAACCTGATGAGGATCCTTTTTGGCTAAATTGTGGTGCGGAAATTTCTCCTGACCCTGCCTTTACTATTGGGTATATTTCTAGTCTGGCTTTTTCTACTCCAGACAAGCTAAATGTTTTAAGTAGGTATAGGTTGACTTTAAATGTGTCAGGAATATTTGGGGCGCCACTACTGAGGCTGGTGCGTGAGTTGTGGTCAAAAAATATACCGTTAGTCTCAAATTTGGCATTATTTTCAGTGGCGGTTTTTTTCCAATCTACTACTCCGGCCAAGTTGGCTGTCAGATGTAGCGAAATATTTTCAAGTTTGAAGTTGCTTTTATTTTCCCAGCTTACTTCTACTGGAATCATCTGTCCAGGTTCTCCATAGGCGACAGCTTCTACCAATCTGGCACTGGCGTCAATTTGAGGGACAAGGACTTTGAAATTTTGGCTTGCGCTTGATTGGGAGATGGTATGGTTGTTGGCAAGAATTTGGGGTGTGATAGTGAAGGTATAGTCTCCGGACTTGTTAGGAGTTGTAATTTCACCTTCTATTGTTTTGGAAGCATCAGGAGCTAGAGAAATTTTTGCGCCATCTTTATCCTTGATAATGTTTTTGTTCCAATTATTTACGAGACTGATATTTTCAATGGTTTGGTCGCCAGTATTTTTTAAAGTATAAGCAAACTTAGTAGGGGAGTTGGCAAAAGTTGAACTAGGAAAAACTAGGGCGCTAGTCAATACACTCTCGTTCAAGTTGGCAAGTAAGGAAGAAAACTTTTGTTCACGATTGGTTTTATTGTCTGGTCGGTAAGATAAGTTGGCGATAATCCTTTCTTCTTTTTTTGGTTCTAACCAGAGTTGTCCGGCGACTTCTACTTGTCCAGATGCGCCAGCGGGAATTTCTTTGATGGAAGTAAAAATAGAATGGTCTGAGAAAGTTTCGTTTGGAGTTTTGTTTCTATCCACAACGAACCCTTCAGGGAGTTTTATACCCAGAGAAACGTCGGTTAACTTTTGCTTGCTCTTGTTGATAAAGTTTATAGTCAGTTGAACTTGTTCACCGCTTTTGATTCTCTTACCTCCAAGTGAAATAGATAGGTCTATCAGGTCAACCAGACTTGGTTTCCAAAAAAATAAAAAGACGCTTCCTGCCAACATGGCAATCGCAGTAAACAAAAGAGCAAGATCAAAAACAAATAATTTTTTGGCATGCTGGTAAACGCCGTGGTATTTTGTGTGGTAATGATTTTTTAAAAACTTAATCATATTTTACTAGTTCAATAATAGTTAGTATACAACTTTTATTTGAATTTAACAATCCTATTTTTAGGATTTTTTAATTAAAAAATCCTCTGTTTTTGGCAGAGGATTTTAGATGGAATTTTCTTCGTTTTCTTTGGGTGTTTCTGTATCTGGGGAGGGTTCTTTAGGAGGGACAATCTTTGGGTTAGGGGAGTAGAGCGGGTTCTTTATCTTCCAGTGGCCGATGAATTGGCCTATACCTTTATTCTCTAGTTTGTTTTTGATGGTAGTATGTCTTTGGGACCATTTCACCAGGCTTTCAAAGTTTAGCTTGTATCTGCCGGCCACCACTATATAGATGACTTCTTTGGCAGTTATAGCCCTTCTGATGGTCTGGGCATTAACACCAAACAACTTGGCTGCTTCAGAGATTGAAACTCTAATTACCTCTTTTTGCTTATCAGGTGATGGGTTCTGATCCATATACTTTATTTGTATAGATTAGTATAGACAAATATAGCATATTTTTTAGTTTTTGTCAATATTAAGTCAAATGAGACTATTTATTAAATGTATAAATTGTATACACTAGTGTATACAATTTAAGATAAAAAGCTCTTATTTTATAAGTATATCTTTAAAATTTACGACTTTTATTGTTTGTATACGCTAGTGTATACAAATTCATAGACTATAAAAATTTTATGGGTATTTTGTTTTTTAACCCTTGTTTAGTAGAGGATTTATTATTTTTTATGATCAAAATTTGTTGCTTATTATATGTTGCTTAGATTTGACTCTTAGGCCTTATTTTGCTAAAATAATTACCATTCAATTTGTTCGGTTAGGTCGTATTAATAGGACTGTAACATTATTCAGGTTTCTACGTCTACTATAGTGTGTGGGGAGAAGAATGGCTAAAATTACAATATTTTAATCCTTCTTCAAACGACATATTATATTAACATTGTTAATATAATGTCCATTAAAATTTCCGAAAAAATCCTACTCTTCAAGCTTCGGACAAAGGAAGATCCTGAAGCTTTCGCTCAGCTATACGACATCTATGCCAAACGAATCTATAGCTTTGTCTTTTTTAAAGTTTCCAATCGAGAAGAAGCTGAAGATATTACTTCTGAAGTTTTTCTTAAAGCTTGGAGATATATAAATGAAAAAAAAGAGATAGAAAGTTTTAGTGGCTTGCTCTACAAGTTGGCGCGAAATTGTGTGATTGATTTGTATCGAACAAAAGCAACTCATAAGAAAACTATTTCAACTGATGAAATTTTGGAAAAAGAAATGGGGGATAAGGAAGTTTTTGCGCAGGACTTTACAAAACAAATTGGTGATAAAATCGAAGTACAAAAAATTACAACGGCATTACAAAAGTTAAAACAAGAATACAGAGAGGTTGTGACGCTCCGGTATGTAGATGAACTTGAGATAGGAGAGATAGCAGTCATCACAGGCAAAGGCCATATCGCTATCAGAGTCACTTTACACAGAGGTTTAAAAAAATTAAAAGAAATTTTGTCCCGCAACGGCGGGACCCCGCTCGACGCGGGGGATCAAATATAAAAGTTATGTCAAAAGAATTAATCAGACAATTGAAATCTTTGAAACATGATAGCGTTAAACCGGATGAATTGTGGTTGAAAAGAAACCGCGAACTTTTGTTGTCTCAAATTAATAATACTGTTTCTAAAACAAGGACTCATAAATTTAATTCTGAAAATGTCTGGCAAGGTTTATCTATATTTTTACCTCAATCAGTTGTCTACAAAGTGCTGCGACCAGCTACAGCTTTAGTTCTTATTGCGATGATGGGTGTTGGTAGTTGGGTTGCCACAGTTAGTGCTTCATACGAATCTCTACCAGGTGAGTGGCTTTACTCTGCTAAACGAGCAACTGAAAAAACTCAAGTAGTAATAACTGATGCAGTTGGCAATAAGAGTGAGGTGGTAAAATTGCACGGAGAGCTCGCCAAAAAACGAGCGGTAGAAATTAGTAAAATTGTTTCTCAGGGTAAGTCAGATAATATAGCTCAAGCTTCCCAAACAGTTAAGGATCTCAAAGATGAAATGAAAATCGTGAGTGTTAAATTAGAAGAAATTAAAACTATATCTGATACTGGTTCAGAAGCCGTTAAAAATATAAATCAAAGCGCCAAAGAAATTAAAGGTGTTTTGGAAGATGTCAAAGACAATTTATTGGTTGTTAATGATGCTTCCACTACCAGTGATTTATCTAATGAAGTTTCAGAAGTCAAAGGTTTAGCAAAAGATATAGCAGTACAAACACTAGAAATACTTGTAGTAAAACATCAGCAAGGTGATCGGGGTGTTTCTAAGGATGAAGTAAAACAAGCTATAAGCGACCAGTTAAATTCTGCCGTGAAAGATGCCACCGCCTCAAAACAAAGTATTGTTGAAGTCAATAATGCTGTGGATGTGGTAAAAATTGAAGCTAAAGTCGTTGCGAATAGTGTGGTTGGAAAGGCTTCTGAGGGTTCTATAAAGGATAATAAAGTTATTACAGATAAGATAGAAGTGACTTCAAAACAAACTCAAGCCGCAGTTAGTAGCGCTCAAGTACTTAGTACTGAAACTGGAAAAACAGCTAGTGAAGGTCAAACATTATTATCTCAAGATAATCTAGTAGAAGCTGTTAAGAAAATAGGAGAGGCTAATGCTACCAATGTTCAAATTGAAAAAATTTCTGATAATGCTATCAAAGCTGTACAAACAATCTTGCCGGTAGTAGTTGTGGCTGTTGATCCAGCGGTTAGCACCACTGTTCTTTCTACCAGCACCAGTTCAACTATTCCTGTAGTTCCAGTAACTACTACAACTGGCACAGTCAAATTTATTAGTACAACTCCAGTAATAATTATCAAACCAACTACCACACCAGTCTCAACCACAAATAAATAATTTTTTCTTTCCTGTTTGGTAAGAATTATTTCTTATTAAGCAAGAGAGGGAAAATAGTAAAAATCCGCGGTACTTTGCATCAGGTCGAGAGCCGATAAAGGCTCGCAAAGGCCATTGTACTCTGGCGCAAGCTAGAGAAACCTTTAACTTACCGACCGCTCGATTACGAGTGGCGCCCTAGGTTAAAGAATATTAAATTCATTATGAATATTGTATTAAAATCTGTAAAAAAAATCTTTACAGTTAGCGTTGTCGGAGCCACCATGTTGTGGTCCGTAGGCGCTGCACCTTTGTTGGTAAACACTGCAAACGCAGCAGTTTGTCCAACCTTGTCCGCTGGTGATATGGTAAAAGTGTCTGGAAAGGCAGCTATTTACTCTGTCAACAAAATGAACCAAATTCTTTACTTCCCTTCAGGGGATGAGTTTAAGAGTTGGAATGGTCTTTCAGCCACTGCTGCTAATCAATATGCAGGTTATACAACTATAACTCAAGCATGTTTTGATTCATTGCCAGTTCCTAGTGCATACCCAGGTGCTGTAAACTTTCAGCCTGGTTCATACATTTTGAAGAGAACTTCTTCAGATCAATTGTACGCTGTTTTACCAGGAAATTCATTAGCAAAAATCAGTTCTGCTGATGCCGCTGCTTTGTATGGATCTAACTACAAAGTAATGACTGTTGCCGATGCTTTCTGGCCTCACTATGTAAATAGAGGAGCCGATGTTATGGGTACAGTTCATGAAGGTATGCTTGTTAGTAAAGATGGTAAAACTTGGTATGTTGCTGCCAACAAAGTGTTGCGTGAAGTAACAGAAACCGGTATGACTGCAAACAGATTCAAATCTGGCTGGGTACATGCTGTTCCTGCTTCTTACTTAATTGGTACAACTGTTGGTACACAAATTACCGCTTTGGAATCTGTTCTAGCTAATAGAACTCAAGACGGAGCTATTGTGGCTCAAACAGGTGGAACTTTAAATGTTTCCTTGGCTGCTGAAAATCCAGCTAGCAAAACTGTGCCAAAGGGCGCTACAAATATTGATGTATTAAAATTCAACGCTGTTAACCCATCTGCCAATGATTCTATCTTGGACGAACTTGTCATCAAGAGAGTTGGCGTTGGTGCAGTGACTGGTTTGACCGTCACTTTGTATGATGGCGCCAATCGCGTTGGCACTGGCAAGACTTTTGCCTCTGATACTAACGAAGCGGTGTTTAGTGCATTAAATTTGACTGTTAAAGCTGGTACAACCAAAGCGTTATCTTTGCGCTTGGCGACAACTGCCGGTTCCGTTGGTGATAGTGCTTTCTCCGTTATCTCTGCCAAATTGGCTTCTGGTAACGCTGGTGGTTCTATGCCATTGGTTGGTAATACATTTACTATTGGTTCACAGACTGCTGGTTCAGTTACTGTTGACGACAATGGCACTTTGAGTGCTGCGGTTGTTGGCGATTCTGGCGCTTCTGTTGCCCAGTTTAAATTAACTGCTGGCTCAGAAGACATCGATGTTTATAGTTTCACCTTAAAACAAGGTGGTACCATTGATACCAGTCACTTGTCTAATTTTGTTGTGACTCAAGGCACTAATTCAGTTCCTGCTGTCGCAACAGTTAGTGGTCGTTTGGTAGCATTTACTTTAAATTCTCCTTTGAGAATTTTAAATGGCGCCAACAAAATCTTCACTGTTAAAGCTGATGTTTCAGCCTTAGCCGATTCTGGAGATACAGTTGATTTCTATATGGACTCAACCAACGATGTTAAAGCTGTTGGTGTATCATATGGTTATGGCGTTAGTGTTACTAACAACTATGCTTCATTAGAGCAAGATTATACTTTACTTGGTGGTGGTGTAACTATTGCCAACAAGAGTTTAGCTGCTCATGATGTAAAAACTGATAGTACTGAAGTTGAATTAGGCAAAGTAGCAATTACTGCCAAATCCGACACTGTGGAAATTCAGAAGATGACTGTGACAGTTAACCCAGACGAAGTAGCTGCTTCTGGTGGCTATGATTGGGGTATGTTCAAGACCGGTGTTGGTCAGAACTACACTGGCACTTCTACACTTTTACTTCGCAATTTGAAGTTGAAAGATTTAGATACTGGTAGAACTGTTGGTTCTGCTAAAGCTGTCACTGATGCCGATGGTTGGGCTGGCACTGAATCCGAAGAGGATACTTTGACCTTTGTCTATACCGAATACTTCACTATTGCTAAAGGCGCAACCAGAAATATCGCCTTAGTAGCCGATATAAATTCCGCTCAAATTTCCGGTGTAGTTTACACCGCAACCTTTGATTTTACTGACGCAACTAAATTTGTCATTAAAGATTCAAAGGATGTGGCCGTTACTGACATTGTGCCAAGGAGCACTATCGCCAGTAATCCTATTACCACTCGTTCCAGTGCTTTGACTGTTTCTCGGGCTACTACTCCTGAATCCCGCACAGTTGTGAAGGGTTCTACAGTAGATGCTTTAGGAATGATTTTTGCCGCTGGTTCTGGTACAGGCAACGATGTTAAATTAACTGCTTTAACATTGAACGTCTATGTTGATAATGTAGGTACTACTGATGGTACTTATGTAGACACAACAGAAGGTACAGTGGACGCCAACGAATTAGTTACTGAAGTGAATTTGTATGTTGGCAACACCAAGATTGCTGGACCAGCTTCAGTGGATACTTCTGGTAATGTGGTATTTAATTCCAGCAAATTTGTTGGAGGTTATTACAATGTTCCAGCCGGGACCAGTAAAACTGTAATCGCTCGTGCAACCGTGTCTGGTAATGCACCTTACGGTGGGGACGATGATCGTTTTGCTTTCACCTTTGCTGCTGCTGATGTGACTGCTGAAGACGGAACAGGAGCAACTTTTGTTCCAACCGTCACTGGCAATAATCTCAATGGAACAACTGCTCCATCTGTAGCTATTACCATTACAGGTCAGGGTACAATTACTACTGCCGCTGATACTGGTAAACCATTAGCAAAAGTGTTGATTGCTGGTTTGGCTACTGAGCAAGAAGTGCATCGTATTAAATTAACTGCTACTAAAGAAGCATTTACAGTTGATAAATTGGCTGTAGGTGTTAGTAGCGCTAATACTACGTACGACAATGTTCAATATTTGAGATTGTACGCCGCAGACGGAGTTACTGCTTTGTCTGAGCCTGCTAGTCTTGATGCCAATGGCACAACTACATTTAGTGGCTTGAGTATTCAAGTTCCTATTTCCGGTACTACGGTGATCGTAAAAGCTATGTTGAACGCCATCGGTGAGCGTTCTACAGCTACTGACGCTACTGCCGGTATTGGTTCTGATACTGGAGATACCTTGACCTTTGCTTTGTCCGCTGTTAGTGGAGACTTTAACGCTCAAGGTGGGTCAGGTTATGTAGACATTGTTGCAGATGCTGCTGTTAGCAACTCTTATCAAGTTGTAAAATCAGCTCCTACTGTCAGTGTGTTAGCTTTGCCAAGTACTGTTTTGGCATCTGATACTGTGACTATCTTCAAATTCTCGGTGACTGCCGATGCTAATGAAGATGTGACTCTGGCTCGCATTACTCCATATATCACTTTCGGTGATTCTGATGGTGGTAATGAGTTGAGGATCACTGCTGGAACTGTAAAATTGTATGATATGACAGCGCCATCTACTGTGATCGGCACTTCAGGTGTTCTCACAGTTTCAACTACTGCTGCATATCCAATTAATTTGACCAGTTCAACTTTACCAACTATCGCTAAAGGCACAACTAAGATCTTCGAAGTTCGTGCTGATTTCACCGGTGTTGAAACCAGTGATAGTGTAAGTGTTAAGTTTGTTCAAGATGCCTCAGCATTGTCTGGTGGTGTTGTAAGATCAGGTAACAATGCAACTGTTGTAGATACGATAAATGCATTTGTTTGGTCTGATAATGGTGCAGATACTGACGCCTTCACTTCAGTTGAGTGGATGAACAGTTTCTTGCTACAAAACTGGGATGCAAATTCAAAGACCGTATCTAAATCTTAATTGATTTGATGCTCTAAAGAATTTATCCTATAGTTACAAAACCCGCCGAAGAGGCGGGTTTTGGTTTTTGGCTTAAAATAAGAGCCTTTCCATTGACAGATAGATTTTTTTGTAGTATAGTTTCAGTGCTTTCTGCCACGGCTCGGCAGATTTTTAAATTATAACTTTTGTCAAAGGATGGCAATGTACTTGTCATTCCGACCGTAGTGTAGGAATCCCTTAAACCAAGAATTTTAAATAGCTTAGTATAAGGGATCTTTCGACTTCGCTCAAGATGACAACAAAAATAACAATTAAGTATGAATATCCGCAATGTCGCCATTATCGCCCACGTTGACCATGGAAAAACCACTTTAGTGGATGCTTTGCTTCGTCAATCTAAGACCAAACTTTCCAAAGAAATGGTAAGTCAAGAGGCAATTATGGATAGTAATGATTTGGAACGTGAACGCGGAATTACAATTTTTTCTAAGAATGCTTCGGTGCAATGGGAAGACACAAAGATTAACATTATTGATACTCCAGGTCATGCTGATTTTGGCGGGGAAGTAGAACGTGTTTTAAAACTTGCTGACGGTTGCTTGTTGCTTGTTGACGCCAAAGAAGGGCCAATGCCTCAAACCAGATTTGTACTTAAAAAAGCTTTACAGATGGGTCATAAGATTATTGTGGTTATCAATAAAATTGATAAACCAGGGGCTAGACCAAACTGGGTGCTCGACAAAACCTTTGATTTGTTTGTAGAACTTGGTGCTAGTGACGAGACGGCGGAATTTCCAGTTATTTATGCTTCTGCCAAACAAGGCAAAGCTGACTTGCAACCAGACCTAGAAAAAATGGATAGCATCACTCCTATTTTTGAAACAATTTTGAAATTTATTCCTGAACCAAAAGTAGATCCAACTGCGCCATTACAAATTTTGATTACAACAATTAATGCAGATAGTTTCAAAGGCAGAATTGCTACTGGTAGAATTTACAATGGTACTATTAAGACTGGACAAGATGTGATGCATATTAACCGTGAAGGTCAGATGAAAAAATGTCGTGTGATGGCGTTGATGACATTCTTTGGTTTGGAAAGAATCGAAGTTCAAGAAGCTTTTGCTGGAGATGTGGTAGCCATTGCTGGTATTTCAGAAATGAATATTGGTGAGACTGTGGCTGATGTGATGAGCCCGGTGGCCTTACCTCTCCTGCATATCGAAGAGCCAACAGTGAAAATGACTTTTAGTGTTAATAATTCTCCATTTGCCGGTAAAGAAGGGGATTATACAACTTCTCGGCAGATTCGTGACCGCTTGTTCAAGGAGCTTGAGACAGATATGGCGCTCAAAGTCGCAGACAGCACTGATGGTAATTGGATTATTTCCGGTCGCGGTGAATTGCACTTAGCAATTTTGATTGAACGCTTGCGTCGCGAAGGATATGAGTTCCAAGTTTCTCGTCCGCAAGTAATTATCAAAGAAGTCGATGGTAAAAAAATGACTCCTTATGAACAGGTGTTTATCGAAGTTCCAGAAGCTCATTCCGGAGTAGTTATCCAAAAGCTCGGTAGTCGTCATGGTGAACTGCGAGAAATGCGTACCGAAAATGGTATTGTGTTCTTGGAATTTATTATCCCAACTCGTGGTTTGTTTGGTTATCGCACTGAGTTTTTGACTGACACTAGAGGTCTGGGTATTATCAATACAATCTTCCATGATTATATGCCAGACCCAGCCAACTGGCGCGAACGCGAGCAGGGGTCGTTGGTGGCACACGAAACAGGCGTTAGTAATCTTTATGGTCTTCTTAATATCCAAGACCGCGGTGTTTTGTTTATTGGCCCGGCTGTTAGCGTTTATAAAGGCCAGGTGGTTGGACAAAATGCACGTAGTGAAGATATTAGTGTTAATGTCTGTAAAGAAAAAGCACTTTCTAACATGCGTTCTAAAGGCGATGGTGTGAGTGAGTATTTTAAAGCGCCAAAAGCTATGGGTCTAGAAGATGCTTTGGAATATATTAGTGATGATGAACTCGTAGAAATTACTCCAAAAAATATCCGTATTAGAAAAATGGTTTTGGATGTGAATGAAGCAAAGAAAAAAGCGAGAGGGATGTAAGGAGTAGAAAGTAGGGGTTGTCATTCCGACCGAAGGAGCTTTTGCGACTGAGTGGAGGAATCCCTTACACTGTGAATTTGTATTGCAATTATTTTTTTAAGATTTGATTTTTGATTTAAAATTTGATATTTTATTGTTATTAAATACGGCCCCATCGTCTATCAGTTAGGACGTGACCTTCTCAAGGTCGAAAGACGGGTGCGATTCCCGTTGGGGCTACTAATAATTTCGCAAGGAATTATAAGTTTATATATTTTATAATTTTGATCCATAAATTATGGAATCTGGCTCTAACGGAATATTGGATTATGGACGAGGTGAATCTCATGAATCGATAGTAAATTCTAGCTTGCTTGATTGGTGCAGGATAAATGGTTGCGCAAGTCAAGATCAACATATTGATCCAAATTCTTCGCCTAGAGAAAAGTTGGTTATTTATAACACTGTATTTTGTGCAGGTGTAAATAATCTTCTTGATCAACTGTCAGATCATAGAGACAGTAAAATGAAACTAATTGATACGTTAAATCTGTCGGAATTAAAATCAAAACTCGAATCGTTAAGAGAAGCAGGCGATTTGGTTGCTTTAGGTAAAAAAGAAGAAGAGATTGCGCATCTTTTTCAACAAAGGATAAGTGATTATGATTACGAAAGCAGCACCTGTCATGTGGCCAACATCTTAGATAAGAAAGAAATGAATTGCGTCGGTGCTTCGGTTCTTGGTGGCAAGTTGCTTCATGAAGTAGGTGTACAGTACTTAGCTGGTGCCATTGGGCATCACCTTCTTTTAATCGTTATCACCAGTGATGGCAGGGTGTTATGGCAAGACATGCAAGATGGAAAAGAAAGAGACCATTTAGAAAATGAGGAGTTAGATGCAGAAAAGATTAGTGGAAAAAAAGAAAATGGTGAAGATATTACCCCCGCAGATATAGTTGCTTTTGCAAGCAATCCCAACAATGAAGGCATGACTTTTTTTATTAATAAAGAGTATTGGCAGGATTCGACAATGACTGTATTTCCTCCTGAGTTTGAATTAGAGCTAGAGACTATGATTAGTACTGGATGCGGCCTTGTTAATAGAGGTAAATATAAAGAAGCTATAGAGATTCTTCAAATAGCACTAGAAAAAGCTCCAAGAAACACTGCAATTCATGATGGTCTTGCAAAAGCATACAAAAATTTAGGACGTTATACAGAGGCTATTAGTGCATGTGAAACAGCACTCAAGATCGACCCAACTGATTTTTATTTTAATATAATGATGAAGGAAATCCAGGATTTAGCTGGGGGTTAATTATGCATATGCACACAGGCTTTTGGCAAAAACTAAAAAAGCCAATTTTTGTTTTGGCGCCGATGGCTAATGTCACGGACGCTGCTTTTCGACGTGTAATTGCCAAATACGGTAAACCAGACGTCATGTGGACCGAATTTGTAGCTTGTGATGGGTTGGTCTCAGCTGGCCGAGACAAACTTCTGATAGATTTTATGTATAGCGAAGCAGAGCGTCCAATTGTGGCGCAGATTTTTGGTTCCAATCCTGAGAATTTTTATAAAACAGCATTGCTCATTCAAGAACTTGGTTTTGATGGAATTGATATTAATATGGGCTGTCCTGACAGAAATGTAGAAAAACAGGGCGGGGGAGCGTGCCTGATAAAGCACCCATTGTTAGCTCAAGAGATTATCAAAGAAACTAAACGTGGAGCGGGTAATTTGCCAGTGTCAGTCAAAACTAGAATCGGTTATAACAAAAATACTTTGTCTGAGTGGTTGCCGTACTTGTTGGAAACTGAACCAGCTGCAATTACTGTGCACGCTCGTACGCGCAAAGAGATGTCCAAAGTTCCTGCCAATTGGGAAACTGTCAAAGATGCTGTTGAGATTAGAAATAAATATGATAGTTCAGAAAGTAGGACTTTGATTTTAGGGAATGGTGATGTCAAAAATTTATCCGAGGCTGAAGAAAGAGTAAAACAAACCGGCGCAGACGGCGTGATGATTGGTCGAGGGATTTTCGGTAATCCCTGGCTTTTTTCCGGTTGTCATTCTGAGAGAAATGAAGAATCCCTATCGTCTGAGTTTAAGGGATCCTTCACTCCGTTCAGGATGACAACGCCGAGTGTTGAGGAGAAACTTATGGTGATGGTAGAGCATACACATTTGTTTGAAAAAGTCCTGGGAGACTATAAAAATTTTGATATCATGAAAAAACATTATAAGGCTTATGTCAATGGATTTGACGGAGCTAAAGAACTTCGGGTTAGGCTGATGGAAGGCGCAAAAACCGCCGATGATGTGGAAAAAATAGTGATGGATTTTCTGCATAATTTGGGTTGATATTTCTTCTTGGGCAGAGTATATTTAAGTATATGTCTTTTAGCTATAAATTTTACAATAGCACTGTTTTGGCTTGGGCAGGAATGCGACAGGCTATTTTGGAGGCCAAAAGCTCAATCTATTGGGAGATTTTTATGTTTGTAGATGACGAGGCCGGTAAGCCTTTTATAGATTTGTTGTGCGCCAAAGCGCAGACAGGATTAGATGTTAAAATTATTGTGGATGGCTTTGGTAGTTATGATTTATCCAAAGAAGCTATTGCTCAAATGCGAAATGCGGGAATTAAGCTTTTGATTTTTAATCATCTTCGTCCGGGTTTTTCTATATATGGTTGGTGGCGTCGAGTTTGGCATCGTACTCATCGCAAAGTTTTAATTATTGATAAAGATATACTGTTTATCGGTGGTGTCAATGTGGCCCAAGACTCAGCCAGTTGGCATGATTTACATTTACGTTTGACTGGCAAAACAGTGGTGCCTATTTTGTTTGCCTTTGGCAGAGCTTATGTGCGAGCTGGAGGCGATAAAAGAGATGTGCAAGATTTACTAAGGCCAAAGTTGGTTGCTAAAATTAGTAGCTTTAAGGAGAAAATAAAACTAATTTTGCATTCACCTTTAGGGTCAACTCGCAAGTCGCCATTTAAGAAATTTTATAAAGATGCGCTTAGTACTGCTAAAGAAAGCTTTAATTTATTGACACCCTACTATGTGCCTGATAAGAGTTTTTTGGATTTGATAGCCAAGGCACATGCCCGAGGAGTAAAAATAAATATTATCACGCCATGGCGAACAGATGAGCGCCTGATGCGTTATATGGCTTCTATGTTTTTTAGTATTTCCGCTAAAGCGGGAGCGGTTTTTTATTTTTTGAGAAAAATGAATCATGGTAAGGCGGTGACAGTGGATGGCAAGCTTGGTATGGTTGGTAGCGCCAATCTCACTCCGCGTAGTTTTTATATTAATCATGAAGCGGGCGTAGTTTTTTCAGATAAAAAAATGGTAGAAGACCTTAATAAAATTTTTGATGAATTAAAAAAAGAAGCAGTGCCTCTGTCAGAGTTGGGTCTAAATAATAAAATTGGCTGGCATCGTCGATTGAAAGACTGGTTAGTGAATAAAATACGTGATTATGTTTAAAGAAATAGACAAGTCGGTGGCGCCCTTAGCTGAAAGAATGCGACCACAAATCTTTGATGAATTTGTCGGTCAGGTAGAAATTGTTGGGCAGGGGAAACTACTTCGTAAGTTAATAGAAAATGATCAGCTTACTTCGCTGATTTTTTGGGGTCCGCCTGGAGTGGGCAAAACAACCCTTGCTCAGATTGTCGCTACGCAAACAAAATCAAACTTTGTTTTACTGTCAGCTGTCTCTAGCGGTAAAGAAGAATTGATGCGAATAATAAAAGAAGCAAAAGAAATTTTGGAAAGCAAACAGCAACGCACAATTTTATTTATAGATGAAATCCACCGTTGGAGCAAAGTCCAGCAGGATGCCTTGTTGCCGGTAGTAGAAAAAGGCGCAGTGGTGCTTATTGGCGCTACCACTGAAAATCCTTCGTTTGAAGTAATTGGCGCCTTGCTTTCTCGGTCGCGCGTTTTTATTCTCAAGTATTTAGAGTCAAGCGATATTGCGACAATTATAAAAAATGCTCTCAAAGACAAAAACAAGGGATTGGGAAAATTTAATATTAAAATAGATAAAAAAGCAATTGAACTACTCGCAGAGTTGGCCGGGGGAGATGCGAGAACCGCACTCAATGGTTTGGAGTTGGCTTTTAAATCAAAATCAGGTAGCAGTAAAGAAATAATTATTTCGTCAGATGATATTAAAGAAGCCCTCCAGCGCACACATTTGGTGTTTGATAAAAACGGCGAAGAATTTTATAACTTAATTTCCGCTTTGCATAAATCTATGCGCGGATCGGACGCGGACGCATCTTTGTATTGGTTGGCACGAATGCTTGAGGGTGGCGCTGATCCTCTTTATGTTGCTCGTCGAGTGTTGCGATTTGCTAGTGAAGATATTGGTATGGCCAATAGCGAAGCTTTGATACAGGCTAGCGCCGCTTTTAACGCCTGTCATAATATAGGTATGCCGGAATGCTCGGTGCATTTGGCGCAAGCGGTGGTTTATTGCGCCAAGTCAACTAAGTCTAATTTGCTCTATAGGGCCTATAATGAAGCCGCTCGAGATGCCAAAGCTACCTCTCATTTGGGTGTACCTTTGCATTTGCGTAATGCCCCGACCAAGTTTATGAAGGAAATTGGTTATGGCAAAGATTATAAATATTCACCGGAATTTGATTATAAAGAAGAACAAGAATATCTCCCGCCACAATTAAAAGATAGGAAGTATTTGGGGAAAAAGTAAGTAAGGTGGACAATTTTGGAATTGGTGGTAGTATTAAATAAGTGTTTTTTATAATAAATAAATTAAGTAAATAGTATTACTATTATGCAAAACAATGACCCCTTTATCGGCGCTCAAAAACAGTTAGAAAAAGTCAAAAAGTTAATTAATTTGGAGGATAATATTTTTGAACAGCTAAAATCTCCGCAAAAGTTTTTGGAAGTTTCTATTCCTGTAAAAATGGACAATGGTTCACTCAAAGTTTTTAAAGGTTTTCGTTCTCAGTTTAATAATTCTCGTGGTCCGTACAAGGGCGGTATTCGCTTTCATCCCCAGGTAAATGAGTCAGAAGTAAAAGCGCTGAGTATGTGGATGGCGCTCAAAACTGCCGTAGTCGGTATTCCGTTAGGTGGTGGTAAGGGTGGTGTTATTGTTAATCCAAAAGAATTATCTGCTCATGAATTAGAAAAATTATCTCGTGGTTATATTCAAGGCATCTATAAGTTAATTGGGCCGACAGTGGATGTGCCAGCGCCAGATGTATATACTGATCCAAAAATTATGGGTTGGATGCTGGATGAATATGAAAAATTAACTGGTGGTGGCGCGCCAGGAGTTATAACTGGTAAACCTCTTAGTATTGGTGGTTCCAAAGCGCGAGGATACTCTACGGCTCAAGGTGGTTTTTATGTTTTACAACAAGCAGTTAAAAAAATAAAATTAAAAGATTTACGTGTGGCCGTACAAGGTTTTGGCAATGCCGGCGCCACGATGGCCAAAATTGTAGCTGAAAATGGTTATAATGTGGTGGCAGTCAGTGATTCTCATGGTGGAATTTATAATGCCGATGGGCTTGATATAGAAAAATTATTTCAACATAAAGAAAAAACTGGGTCAGTTGTAAATTTTGCAGAAGCGAAAAATATTGAAGACGATATCTTATCGCAAGAAGTTGATATTTTGATTTTAGCTGCTCTGGAAAATAGTGTCACCCTGGAAAACGCGGATAAAATAAAAGCGCAATTAGTTATTGAACTTGCCAATGGTCCTATTACCGCCGAAGGGGATGAGATTTTGTCACGTATTGGCGCTATCGTTGTGCCTGATATTTTGGCCAATGCTGGTGGAGTAGCAGTTAGTTATTTTGAACAAGTGCAAAATGCCTACGGTTATTATTGGGAAGAAAAAGATATTTTGGAAAAATTGGAAAAAATTATGGTTGAATCGTTCGGTGAAGTTTGGTCAAGAAAAGAAAAGTATAGTAGTGATATGCGTACTGGCGCCTACGCGCTCGCAGTAGAGAGAATTGCGCAGGCGATGAGAGATAGGGGAATGGCATAGATAAATTCTTGGCGCCAAATTCTAAGTACCAAATAATTATTGTTTTGAGTTTGTTTTTGTGGTAATATCTACTATATATGTTTAGTACGATTTGGACAGTATATTTATATCAACCGTTATTCAACGCTCTTCTTTGGATATATGTAAATATCGCTGAAAAAAATATGGGTTGGGCTGTGATTTGGCTCACTGTTTTTTTACGCATTTTACTTTTACCACTTACCATTATCTCTCAAAGAAATAGCGCCAAAGAGCAGGAGGTTGAAGCCCAGGCTATTTTGGCTGCCAAGGCCTTCAAAAATGATCAGGTGGCTCAAAAGGAGGCAATTCGCAGGGTAATGAAAAAAAACCATGTGTCTCCTTGGGCAAAGGTGTTCTTGTTAGGATTTCAGGTCTTGGTTTTCTTGCTTTTATATCAGGTTTTTATCCATGGTATTAGCGGTGATAAAATTATTAAGACTCTTTATTATTTTATAGATTTCCCAGGCAAGATAAATACAGATTTTTATGGATTTAATATTGGTTTGAGTCATGATATTTTTTGGGCAGGAATAGTTGCGATTTATTTGTTTGTCTCCATTTATTTAGGTGAAGGATCTGAAAAGAAAAGAGACTCGTCAAAATTAACCTATTTAGTTTTTTTCCCCCTATTTACTTTCATTATTCTCTGGTATTTACCAATGGTAAAATCACTTTTTATTTTGACAACCATGGTATTTTCTGATACAATTAATGTTATCAGAAAAGTTATTTTTCCTGCGAAAAAAGCAGACGCAAAAGTCGCTTCGCATCACTAATTTAATAACAAAACTATCGTCATTCTAAAACAAATTTAGGATGGCATCTAAATATTTAAATATGTCCGGAGATTCAATGGATAAATTAATGTATTCGTTTGTCATGGACGATGTCCTCAAAGGACTTTTTATTAGCGTTCCACCGGGCTATGTGGCTTGTGTCTATGATTTAGGCCGTGGTGTGCTCAAGAAAGTTTTGACTCCGGGTTTGCATCTCAAAATTCCTTTTTGGCAGAAAGCCAAATTATTTAATACTCAAACTCTTGAATATAGTATTTCCAGACAGTTCAACCCTGAACACGAAAAAGCTCTTGGCGATATTCCGGTGGCTGCTGGTACCAAAGACGGTCAGCGTGTGGGTGTAGAGGGTACTATTTTGTTGCGTCTCGATGTGCATCAAGTACCATCTATTTGGCAAACAATCGGTGAAGATTTTGTGGCAAAGATTGTGCGACCGACTATCCGCAGTCGTATGCGTATGGTTTTTAGTAAGTTTGATTATGCGGAAGCGGTGGGTATGAAAAGAGATGCGGTTGAGATGGAATTAAAAAATGAATTAGAACGAATTTTCTACGCTCGAGGTATCTATGTAGAAAACGTACTCCTGAGTGAAATAGCTAAGATTTAATAGCTAAAAATAGCTCTTGACACTTCTTTAAACCGGTGTTATATTATCACTCACAAGCGTTGAGTGATAATTTGTTATTATTCACCCCATTTCGTTATATGGGCTAAAGCCCATATATTCTCATTCGTTCAAAAATATTTGAGCAAGCTCAATATTTTTTCACTCATTTCGAATATGGATCCTCGCCAAGAAGAATTACTAACCTTAGTCATTGAAAGTTATATCAAAAATGCCGAACCAATCGGTTCAAAATTTTTGGTTTCTTTTGGTGATTTAGATTTTAGTGAGGCTACAGTACGCAATGAGTTGCGTGCTCTAGAAGAAGGTGGGTATCTCACTCATCCCCACACTTCCGCTGGTAGAATTCCAACTGAGCAAGGTTATCGTCATTACGTGAGCCGTATTAATTTGGAAAAAAGTCATATTTCAAAAAATGATTCTAAGATTTTGCTCGATTCTTTTGAGGAAGACCAGGATTACGAACTTTCACGCAAGAATATTGCCAAGGCCGCTACCGAACTTTCTAACGAAACTGTAATTATTGCTTTTTCTCCGGAGAGAGTTTATTATACTGGCTTATCCAATTTATTTAATAAAACAGAGTTTGAAAATTTAAAAACAGTCTCTGCTATTTCGCAAATGTTTGACCATTGCGAGGATTATCTGGAAGATTTTTTTGATAAAGTAGAAGATTCGCCAAGATATTTTATCGGTAGCGAAAATCCGTTTGATGAGATGCTAAGTGTGGTCTCGGCTCGGTTTGGCAAAGAAGGCATGATTACTCTTTTGGGTCCAAAGAGAATGGATTATAAATATAATTTTGGTTTGATTAAAAAGTTACTTGAAATTATTTAAGATATTATTATGTTAGACGAACAAAACATACAAGACGAAGTTCAAGAGCAAGAAGTTGCAAAAACGCAAACTTGTGAGAATTGTGATAAGTGCAAAGCTGAAGCCGAAGAATATAAATCGGGTTGGCAGAGAGCTTTGGCTGATTATAAAAATTTGCAAAAAGAATCAGCTGATATGCGTAGTGTGTGGGCCAAAGCCAGCGAGCAATATATTTTGGAAGAATTTGTGCCAGTCTATGAGAATTTCAAAAAAGCCTTTAGTCACAGAGAAAATCTAAATGAAGAAAATGGTTGGAAACAATGGGCCGAAGGTATCGGCCATATCAAAAAACAATTTGGCGATATTTTAAAAACCTATCAAGTAGAAGAAATAAAAACAGTCGGAGAAAAGTTTGATCCACGCTGGCATGAAGCGGTAGGCGAGGAAGAATCCGCCGAAGGAGAGTCAGGATTGATTTTGAAAGAAATAGAAGGTGGGTATAAACGTGGAGACAAGGTTATTAGACCAGCACG
Source organism: uncultured Gammaproteobacteria bacterium (assembly GCA_964496095.1). Classification (GTDB taxonomy): domain Bacteria; phylum Patescibacteriota; class Patescibacteriia; order Magasanikbacterales; family GWA2-37-8; genus XYD2-FULL-39-9. The sequence goes on along the minus strand of CAZBWU010000002.1, from coordinate 63,339 downwards.
GGTTATAATTTCTAGGGGTGAGTAAATAAGAAAATATTTTTCTTATTTGGAAGCCCGACAAAATTTCAAGCTTTTCTTATTATAAGTAAGTAATTTATCTATGATTACAGAAAGGGTAACAACAGGAACTGAAGTTTTTAATACAGAAGTTATTGACGCAGATGATGATGTGGTTGTTTTGCATAACACCCCTCCAAGAAAGGAAACACCTAAGGAAGACGAATGGTTAGGTAATAGTGGTGGAAAAGATGCAGGCGCAGAAGAATTAGTTATAGAAGGAGATTATAGTAGTAGAAGATCGACTGATGAAGATGAAGGCTTGAATATTTCGGATGATACCGCAGGGATAGAAAGTAGTAAAGGAGAAGCAGTTGTAGAACAAGAATTTAACATTCGAAAACCAATATGGAGTTTTAATACCAATCATCCTGATTACCAAAGGGTGATGCATATGATAGATGAATATGCACGCAACAGTAGAATAACTGTAGATGATTTAGTGGGTGCCTGCACCATAGTTCAGGGTGATCCAAAGATTCATCCAAATAACCTTCTAAGGTTATTTGAGGGATATGTTAGAGACAGAAAGTTTAATGACGTGGTATTTATTAAAGTTGCTGATGCTTTGATTGAGTTAAATCAACTTCGAAAATCTGAGTTTTCTTTATATATCGATTTGCCAGCAAATCAGGACTCTCCTTTATTTCATTATATTATAGAAAAAATCAGATTTATTTTTCAAGATGTTAGCATTCAGCAAGTGACCGATCTGGTAAAGAAAGGAGAAATCAGGTTTGACAAGATAAAAAAGACGATAAATAAGATAATTGAAATGTGTAAAGATGTCGATGTAGAAAGGGATTTTGTAGTTAAGCTAGAAAAGGCATCATTTGAAGCGGACTTTTTTGAGCCACTTTTTGAACTAGAAGATAAGTTGATTAGTCTAGGAAGAGATAGTGATTGGAGTGTTGTGACTAAGGACCTTTCGTTAGATAAGGACACTCTTCATTCGCTACTTAATTTATATAATGAAGGAAGAAAAGACCCTTATGGCTGTAAAGAAAAAATTCAAAGTGCTTTGAATTTTGCTTGAAAATTATTAAACCAGCGCGAGTTATTATTTGTAAATAAATTTTATGAGAAGAGAAGAAGGTGGTATTTTCCCAGAAATAAAAGTTAATCATAAACCTATTAGTTTTGAAATTATAGATTTTAAATTAGCAGTTGCAGATCAGTTGGGTCAAGTTGGTGAAAATGGAGTGAAATCATTTAATGATTTAGAAAAGGATGCTAATTTTAGTGACAAGGTTAGTAAGGTTAGAAATATTTTGAGATTCTTATCAAGAAGGATCTATGAATTTTTAGATAACAATGAAGGGCCTTTTTTTAAAGGAAGCATGTCTGCTGAAGACCAAGAGCTGATTAATAAATTAGGTATATGTAAAAGTAATTTGCAATCTGCAGAAGATAATTATAAAACGATCGTTAGTGTTTTAGAACAGATTATTAAGATTGAGAGATGCTTAGAAAAACATGAAAATCTTGCAGATGTAGTAAATGAAGAAATAGCTGATGATGTTGCCCTAGATTCCTTAAGAGAATTATATAAAAGCGGCATATTAGATGATCCGCATAATAATCAAGAAAAGATTTATTCTTATCTTTATAGTAAAAAGCATGCTAAGACTTTTTAAATATATGCGTGAACCTGTTTATAGTCAATCCTTGAAAGGAGCCGAAAACGGAGCAATGCAAAAGCTCAGTTTAGGCAGATCACAAAGATTTAAAAAATGGTTATTAGCAGCCGGAATTGCGGGGGTGTTGGGGGAAGGCGGGGCAATTATGTATGAATTAAAAAAAGGACCAGCAGAACCAACGTCAGTTTCGGCAGAAAAAATTAAGACTGCCAAAGATAGGTTTATAACTGACAGTATGCCGCCCCAAAGGGATGTTATAGAACATGATGATATAGAAGTTGGCATGGAAGATGAAATAGATCCTTTTGAAGCCTACGAAAGCGCTGGTCGTATAGCCGATTTGATTAAAGCTAAATATCCAACTATCGATGTTCAGTGTTCTGGCGGATTTTGTACTTTATCGGTTAAAAATGATGCACCTGATAGAGATAAGCAAATTCTGCCTATATTCGGGTATAGCTTTGATTTATCAGATAATTGTAAAATAATGGGAACTGTTTCTGGAAGGCCTTATATTAAGAATGACCCAGAGTTTGGCGATTATATTGAGATTGAAGATGAGATGAAGGATCCTGTGATAGACCTAGGACCAGATCAAGAAAAAGATATTATCTCTGCTATTGATAGTGCGTGGCAATTTAGGCAAGAGCATAAGCGTGTGTATGACGAGCTAAAGAAAGGGCAGGATCAAGAATTTAAAACAATAGAAGAATTTCTTTCTCAGGGTAAATTTTTAGAAGATTTAGTTAGAGGAAATTTTATTAAAGAATCGCTCCTCTATCCATTGCACGTTGAGTATTATAAAGGATGGCGTCCTGATCCGAATAATTATGATAAGCTAATTAGTGAATATTTATTTAAACCGGAATAATAAATATCTATTAACTTTGTTAAAATTTAATAATTAATAACCTAACTTTATATATATGTCCAAAGTACTAGGAATCGACCTCGGAACTACAAATAGCTGTGTCGCTGTTATTGAAGGCGGACAGCCAAAAGTGTTAGAAAATAAAGAAGGCGCACGCACCACTCCTTCTATTGTCGCTGTCTCAAAAAACGGTGAACGTTTAGTTGGTCAATTGGCCAAGCGTCAAGCGGTCACTAATCCACAAAATACTTTATATTCCATTAAACGCCTTATCGGCCGACGCTGGGAAGACCACGAAGTGCAACGCGATTTGTCTTTGTTGCCATACAAAATCGTAAAGAGCGATGACAAAGTAAAAATAGAAATGCAAGGCAAGGAATATACTCCACAAGAGATTTCTGCTATGGTGCTTAGTAAATTAAAAGCCGATGCTGAAGAAAAATTAGGTGAAAAAATTACCGAAGCGGTCATTACCGTCCCTGCTTATTTTGATGACTCCCAACGTCAGGCTACCAAAGATGCGGGCACTATTGCAGGCTTAAATGTGCTTCGTATTATCAACGAACCAACGGCCGCTGCTTTGGCCTATGGTTTTGATAAGAAGAAAGATCAAAAAATCGCTGTCTATGATTTGGGTGGTGGTACTTTTGATATTTCTATTTTAGAAGTTAGCGCTGATACTGTGCAAGTATTATCTACCAATGGGGATACGCATCTTGGTGGTGATGACTTTGATAATGTGATTATCAACTGGATTAACGAAGAATTCAAAAAAGACAGTGGGATTGATTTGAGTAAAGACTTATTATCCAAACAAAGAATTAAAGAAGCTGCCGAAAAAGCCAAAATTGAACTTTCTACTTCTCAAGAAACTGAAATCAATCAGCCATTTATTACTTCCGATTCCAACGGACCAAAACATTTGGTCATGAAACTGACTCGCGCCAAATTGGAAGAGTTAGTAGGAGAATTGGTAGAAAAAACTTTGGTACCAGTACGCAAAGCTTTGGAAGACGCCAAGCTAAAACCAGAAGAATTAAACGAAGTCGTGATGGTTGGTGGTATGACTCGTATGCCACTAGTACTACAAATGGTTGAAAAATATTTTAATAGAAAACCAAATATTAGTGTGAACCCAGACGAGGTGGTAGCTATTGGCGCCGCTGTGCAAGCTGGTGTTCTCAAAGGTGAAGTTCATGATGTTTTGCTTCTTGATGTTATTCCATTGTCTTTTGGCCTAGAAACTATGGGATCTGTGATGACCAAACTTATTGAACGCAACACCACCATTCCAACTTCCAAGAGCCAGGTATTTTCTACGGCCGCTGATAATCAACCAGCTGTAGAAATTAACGTCTTGCAAGGTGAACGTCCGATGGCGACTGACAACAAATCACTCGGTAGATTTATTTTAGATGGTATTCCGCCAGCTCCACGAGGCGTGCCACAAGTAGAAGTGACCTTTGATATTGATGCCAATGGTATTTTAAATGTTAAAGCCAAAGACAAAGCCACAAATAAAGAACAATCAATCCGTATTGAGGCTTCTACCGGTTTGTCTAAAGAAGAAGTAGAGAAAATGAAAAAAGACGCTGAAGTGCATGCAGATGAAGATAAGAAAAAACAAGAATTAATTGAGGTGAAAAATATTGCCGACACGATGGTTTATACCACCGAAAAAATGATGAAAGAAGTGGAAGAGAAAAAAGTGGCAATAACCGATGAAGAAAAAGCTAAGGTTGAAGAAGGTCTCAAAGGACTCAAAGAAGTAAAAGACAAAGAAGATATAGATGCTATTAAAAAGGCTTCTGAGGAGCTTTCTAAAGCTGCGCAAGTGGTTGGTACTAAGATGTATCAGGCTACCTCCGCCCAAGGCGGACAGGCAAGCTCAACACCAGGCCAAGCGGCTCCAGGCGGAGAAGAAAAGAAAGATGATGCCGGGCAGGGACCGATAGAAGGCGAAGTTGTAAATGATGAGGATAAAAAATAGACTTTTCTAATAATAAGAAATTAGTTCCAAATTTTGGAATAAATTTATTTAGTTAATCTTATGCGTGAGGTGCATACTCCACGGCCAGATGTTGAAAATTTGCCTGATTTTCATTTCCCAAACATACTAACCGAAAGCGATTTGAAAGATTTGTCTTATAAAGGTTTGAGAATCGCCAGGTATATTAAGAAAAATTTTTCTGATCAACAGAGAAATAATTGGCTTGTTGGCAACGAAGCCTTTACTTTAGGTTATCTAGTAGAGATGTTTGGTGGCGTAGAAGGTTTTAAAGGTAAGCGGATTATAGTTGTTGCAGATGGGGACATTACACCTGATAGGTATAGAACTTTTACAGCTACACAATCTAGAATTATCGCTGGGCTAGGAGCTGAAAAGGTTGTTTTAGTCGACCCTATTGCTTTGTCAACAAACTATGAAGAGTTTGATAATATGGATATTTTACCTTCTGAAATACAAGCAATTCCCACTCCATCTAAGAAATTTGACGTAGTAGTCAGTTCCCAATTCCTAGGTGGGCCTGATTGGCAGTCAAAGGTTGTTCGTGACCCAATGTACTCAATTAATTTAATTAAATCTATGGCACGTTTGAGTGATATCCAAGTGCATTTAGGTGCAGCTGAAGAAGTTGATTTATCCATGCTGTCTTCAGAGAAGTTATTAGAATCTGGGGTTAATGCAATTTATAATTTTGACGTCAATCGAAATCAAGGTAATAGATTTAATAAATTTAGTGATTTTCTTGTTGTTGATAATCGTGACAAAATATAAATTTCTAGATTAGTATACAAAAATATCAATAATTATTTATGTTAGACGTAGAAGAACCAGGAGAGCTAGAGGCTTTTCGAGATGAAATAAAAAAATTGGCAGAAATAAATGAGTCGCTTAGGCTTGGCGTACAAAATGTAGAAGATCTAAGAGTAGGCGAGATGGTAGTTTGGGTTGTTTTTAAACAAATATTTATAAAAGTAGATTCGGTGTTAAAAGACCTAAAAACGGTTAAGGATGTTCAAGTCTCAGAATCTTTAAAAGATAACTTAAAGCAATTATCATTACTAAAAAAAGAAATTGAGTCAAATCTTTTAAAAAAGGATGTGTTGGATAATGGAAATAGGAAAGAATTTTTAGCTTGGCTGAAAAATCGTCTTGTTTTATCAAGTAATTTATCCTTTCTTTTTCTTGATGAAGACGCCCATGAAGGTTCTGGTGACGATGGCCCCAGTGAAGATGACTTAAGATCAATTAAAGAATTTATAATACGAGCAAAAAAAGTACTTTTTGTTTAATTAATTTATGTCCCAAAAAGATTATTACAAAATTCTTGGCGTGGAAAAAAACGCTTCCACTGACGATATAAAAAAGGCTTTTAAAAAAGCTGCCATGCAACACCATCCCGATAGACCGGGTGGCAATGAAGCAAAGTTCAAAGAGATAAACGAAGCTTATCAAGTGTTGAGTGATAAAGAAAAGCGCCAACGCTATGATCAGTTTGGTTCTGATTTTGAGCAACAAGGTGGATTTAGCGGTGGTATGAACTGGGAAGATGTGATGAATTCTTTCCGAGGGCAAGGTGGCACTCAGGGCGGTTTTTCTGGCGGTGATTTTGGCGACCTCGGAGATATTTTTGGAGACTTTTTTGGCGGAGGACGCAGTCGTGGCCGAGGCCAGGCTAGAGGCCAAGATATTCAGGTAGATGTGGAGATAGATTTTAAGGAAGCTGCTTTTGGTGTGGAAAAAGAAATTTCTTTACGCAAGCAAAATAAATGTGATATTTGTAAAGGTAGTGGGGGAGAACCGGACAGTAAAATGGAAACTTGCGGTACTTGTCATGGCCAAGGCCAGGTGACACAGATGCAACGAACTTTCTTGGGTAATATGCAAACTGCGGTTGTTTGTAGTGATTGTCATGGCACGGGCAAAAAACCTTCTAAGAAATGTAAACATTGTGGTGGCTCAGGCGTGGTGCAAAGCAATTCAACCATTAAAGTCAAAATTCCAGCTGGAATTGATAATGGCCAATCTATCCGACTTGATGGTCATGGTGAAGCCGCTCCGCACGGTGGTGGTAATGGTAGTCTCTATGTGCGCGTGCGCGTAAAATCATACAAAGATTTTGGTCGTGAGGGTTATGACGTTTATACTGAAAAAGAAGTTAGTTTTCCTCAGGCAGTTTTGGGAGATAAAGTTGAGGTTGAAACTTTGGATGGTGTAGAAAAATTATTGGTACCGGAAGGGGTGGAGTCAGGCCAATTGATTAGACTGAGAGGTAAAGGTATTCAGCACTTGGATAGAAATGTTCGTGGTGATCATTATGTAAAGATAAAAATCAAAGTGCCGAAAAAAATTAGCAGAGATGTCCGAAAGAAGTTAGAAGATTTGAAGAGCGAGCTTTAATTTGTTTTAATTGTTGCGCAACTGTCATCCTGAGTGACAGCGAAGGATCTCTGTCCGGTTTGTTCGTTGTCATCCCCGACTTGATCGGGGATCCAGCGTTCAATTGAATTGTCTGGATTCCCGCTTTTTGCGGGAATGACATTGTTTAGACAGGGATTCTTTATGGGGTTTATCCCCTTGAGGGGATTCAGAATGACAAGACCGCCAGACTTCCCTTAAGGCTTATTATTGGTGTATACTTTTACCATGAAAAGCCAGAATACAAAAAAAGAATTTGAGAAGTTTTATAATACTCACATAGACAAAGTGTATCGCTTTGTCTTTTTTCGTGTTGGTGCAAATAAAGACCTGGCTCAGGACCTAGTTTCAGAGGTATTTATGAAAGCCCTGGAGCATTTTGGCAGTTATAACGAAGAATTAAGCAAATCTGCCTGGATAATGACTATTACCAAAAATCACCTAGCTAACCATTGGCGGGATCAAAAGCCGACCAACCATTTGCCTGAGGACGAGGAAGAGTCTGATGATAGTTTTTGGCTAAAATCAGCCATTAAATCGTTTAAAAATGAAGAAAAAAAGCGAGAATTAGAGGATTTGTTGGCCGGTTTAGCCGATGATGATCGGGAAATTGTAACCTTTCACTACCTGCTCGGGTATAGTTATGCAGAGATAGCAGAGATGAAGCAAACGACAGAGACGGCCGTTAAGGTCGCAGCTCACAGAGCTATTAAGAAGCTATCTACCAAATCATAATCATATGTCATTAAAAACAAGGTACAATTTATTTAAAATAAAAAGAAGTTTATCTCCAAGTACTGTTTTTAAAGCTAGCTTACAAAAAGATTTGAATAAAGCTTGGGATGCAAAATATGGAAAAGTAAGCTGGATTCATTCTAGTATTATGTACAGAGCCGGAGCGATGGCAGTAGTAGTTCTAGTTCTGGTAGGAAGTGGCGGTGCCTATGCCTACAACAGTCCAGATGTAACCGAAGGTAATATCCTATATCCAGTAAAAAAAGTGATAGAGAATGTAGAAGAAATTACCAAGATAACTCCTGAAGCGAAAGCAAAGTTTCTCCTAAAGAAAATTGAGCGTCGAGAAGCTGAAAGGGCAATTATAAAGAAAAATGAAGTTGAAGATCAAAGCGTTGAGTCAGAACAAGAGGACGCCACCTCGACAGAAGCAACAAATTTAGAATCCAAAAAAGCGTTTATTAAAAAGGATAGAAAAATTGATGCCAGAATAGAAAACATAGACAAATCAATCCAAGAAGCCGAAGATAGATTAGAAAAATTTAAGGAAAATCTAGATCAAGTGGAAATAAAAGATAATAAATTTCAAGAAGAAGTTAAGGCTAAAATCGAACAAAGATTAGAAAAAAGAAGAGAAAGATTAGATAAAGCCTCTGAGATTATAAAAAATAGAGCTGAAAAATTGCAAGAGTTAGAAGATAAAAAGATTGAAAAAAGAGGGGATAGATCTGGTTTGCGAAACGATTCTCGTCTGGAAAAAGGAGACGGACATGATGGGGATTAAAAATAAGTTTTAACTGTTTAACTCTCTGGTTCCGACTGAGTCGGGATGGAGGAGGAGAGGTCGATAAACAGTCTGAGTAAAAGTATTTAATTAAATTTAATTATAATCTGTATATAGGTAAACCATATATACTCATTCGCTCGGAATAAATTAACAACATTTAATTTATTTCCTCACTCATTTCGTATATGAAAAAATATATAATAGGATCTTTAGTCGCAGTGATGGCTTTAATGTCGGTGGCTCCGGCCTTGGCTTCACAAAATAGTGAACAAGAAAATCGTGGTCGTGAAATTTCAGAGTTAAAAAAACAAGAAGATAGACGTGAGGATAGACAGGAAGATCGCAGAAATGATGATCAAAAGAGAAAAGACTTAGAAAAATCATTAAGATTTACTCCTCGCACCCTCACTTTTGTTGGAAAATTAGTTACAGCCAGCGCAGTATCTGAATTCACTTCTACTACAACTTCCACCACAGTTACAGTAAATGTGACAAGTGTGTTACCAAAAAAATCTTCTAAAATAGTTGATCCAGCAGTAGTTTATCCAGTGGTAGGCAACAACCTTGTTTTAACCCTTACCAAGAAAACCACATTTGTCAGAGAATTCTTTGGAAAAATGAAATTGTCTGATATGAGTGTTGGTGACGAATTAAGAATCGTAGCTAAATTCAACAAGGATGGATCTTTGTCTGTGACCGCTGTTAAAGACAATTCTATCCACATGATTTCTAGTAAGAAAGGCGAAGTAGTAAGTCTAGATGCAGTTAATAAGACTTTTGTCTTCAAACAAGGCGACAAAACTTTGACTGTAAAAACAGACGCTGATACAAAATTTGTTTCCAGAATTAACAATGCCAACACTGCAATTGCTTTTGCCGACTTAAAAGTTGGTAGTACAGTAAGAGTAGACGGTATTGTTAATACAAATCTTAATACAGTTATCAAAACAAAATTAGTAACTGTTAAGGCTCCAGCACCAGCTACTACCCCATCAATCTAAGACATAAATAAGTCTATAAAAAAACACCTTCATTTATCTGAGGGTGTTTTTTAGTTATTATTTTTATCGCCTTTCATCCAAAGCTTTATTCACCCAACTGTCTGCTTCTTTATTATTAGCTCGAAGCGTGTGGCGAAATGTCACCTGTTTAAATTGAGTCGTGAGGTTATAGGCTTGAATATATAATTTTTGCAAGGTCGGCTCTTTGACTTTATATTCACGTTTCATTTGTTTGCAAACAAGCTCGCTATCTAATACACAATCTACTTCAGTTGCGCCTAGCTCCTTGGCTTTTTGTAGGGCCGAGATGAGGGCTGAGTATTCGGCGTAGTTATTGGTCTGGTTGCCCAAATACTGCCCATATCCGGCGATAGTTTTGCCTGCCTGGTCTTTGACCACCACACCAAGAGCTGCCGGACCAGGATTGCCTCTTGCACCCCCGTCTGTATATGTTGTTAGCCTCATATAGTTAAAGAATAAACAGCTTTTATTTATTGTGAACTGTGAACCGCGAACTGAGAACTGTGTTAATAGTTTAATTTCCAAATTCCATTATTATTTTTTGTCTGGCTATTGCTCTCTATAAAATACAAAATTTTATTGTCTGTATCAGCAATGGGATTTGATATTTTTTCACTTATTAAATCATGACTCACAGAGTAGTAAGGGAAGAGGGCGGTGACTTTGTCTGCCCAGACGAGTGCCAAAGTATTATATTGATCCAAAGGCAAAGTGTCAGTCAGGTGTTCGCCAGACCTATTGAGTAAGTATGGATTCTCATTGTCATTATAGCTCCACAATTCCCAGTCAGACCACATAAGCCACCAGTTATTATATTTTGAAATTAAAAATTTACTTACTTGCATTGGTAGGACTACGTTATTGTTTACCAAAAGCATTTTTCCATTTGTGTTTGTTTTGATTAGGGCGCTGTTTTGTCTGGCAACTGCAAAACCGATTTTAACTTCTTTTTCTTTAGGATCTATATCAGTAGTTAGTTTTATCTCACTATCTTTAATTTGTTTTAAGATTTTACTAAAGCCCAAAGTGTCTTTGGTGATTATGTAGTCCTTGGTAGATGAATCTGTCTGCATTGTCCATAATTGGGCATTTTCCATGTACCAGTCGGCGTAATTATTGGCGCTAATAGTTTGACTTGTTTGGGTAATAGGGGAGTAGGAAAGAATTTTTTCTTTAGTGCTGTAATACAATTGAGGGTCAGATGTGTTTGCCCATTGGATTTTATTTATAAATAAACTTTCTTTGGTTAAGTCTATTTGTTTGAGCGAGTCTAGCGCGTTTATAATTCTTATTTGATAATAAGGGGTGGCAGAGTCTGTAATTAAAACGTAATTATTTTTTTCCGCCCAAGCTATGTTTATTTTTGTATTGCCTGGAAGGCGAAATAAACTATTGGTTTGTTTGGTATTATTATCCCAGAGCCAAATTTCATTGTCACCATTTTCTATGGTGGTATAAATGATAAATTGGCCATCGTAAGAAACTGCAAAATTATTTATTTCTCCGGTAATTAAAATTTCAGGTTTATTTTTTTTGAGTAAGCTGATTTCTTTGATGTAGTTTGTTTGTTTATTTTTGACTTCTATTTCTTTGTTCCAATCAAAATAGCCTTGACTTGTGACACGGACATTATATTTGGCAGGGATAATATTGTTTAAGCGAACCGGAATTTTATCTTGTAGTTTGACATTATTGAGGTAGACCATTGCTGTTTTTGGTTCCAGGTCAATGTTGATGGCGCCAGTTTCTTTGAGCAGGCCATTTTTCCAGTCATAGCGGTAGCCAGCCGTATACATAATTAGAAGGGGGGATATAATCAAAAATAGAGCAATTAAGCTAAGAAGTAAGGCAACGCGAATGGGGCGGGTAAATTTGGTTCCAGGGTATTCCATAATCGAAATGAGTGAAAAAATATGTAGCTCGCTACAAATTTTTGAGCGAATGAGAATATATGGGCTTTTAGCCCATATAACGAAATAGGTGAGTTTTTTTGCTTTGACTTAGCCGGACTTTTATAATATACTTATAATCATCATGAAGCGAATAAAAAGAATGTTTACAGGCTTTTTTGAGTGAATGGTGATTATATCTTAATATACTAACTTAAAATAGCTTTTTAGCCAATAGCCAACAAGATAATATGTCATATTTAGTTATAAATGGCGGTAAGAAATTACACGGAGAAATTATAAACCAGCCATCCAAAAACTCAGCGGTGGCTATTTTATGCGCCTCTCTTTTGGTGCGAGGTAAAACAGTTTTGTCAGATGTGCCTCAAATAGAAGAAGTTAATCGTATTTTAGAGTTGCTAGGAAGTATTGGGGTAAAGATTGAAAAAACCGGTCCAGGTAAAATGACTCTGGATGCAAGTGGAAAACTTGAACTAGATAAAATAGATCGACATGCTTCTGAAGTGACCAGATCATCTCTTTTGTTATTAGGAGCTTTGGCATCTCATAATATTAATTATAAACTATATAAATCAGGAGGTTGTCGTTTGGGTGAGCGTACTGTCCGTCCGCATCTTTATGCTTTGGAAAGTTTTGGTGTGAGTGTTGTTTCCAAATTAGGATTTTATGAAGTAAAAAACAGTCCTTTAAAAGCTTCTGAAATTGTAATGTATGAATCAGGAGATACGCCAACTGAAAATGCGATTATGGCATCTGTTTTGGCTCCAGGTAAAACTACGATTCGTATGGCCTCAGCCAATTATATGGTGCAAGACCTTTGTTTTTTCTTGCGTGAAGCAGGAGCTAAGATAGAGGGTATTGGCACGACCACGCTAGTGATTGAAGGTGTTAAGAAATTAAAAACCGAAGTTAGCTATTCTATAATGCCAGATCCAATCGCAGCCATGACGTTTTTATCTGTGGCTATCACCACTGATTCGCATTTGGTTGTGAAGCATTGTCCGATGGATTTTCTTGATTTGGAATTATTAAAATTAGCCAAGATGGGTCAGAAGTTTGCAGTAAAGTACGAAAAACACGACCGGTTTCGCATGGCAAGTATTGAGGTTTGGCCATCAAAGTTAAAAGCTTTGCCAGACAAAATTTATGGCCGACCATTTCCGGGACTTAATATTGATAACTTGCCTTTGTTTGTGCCGATTCTAGCTAAGGCTACAGGCCGAACCTTGGTGCATGACTGGGCATACGAAAACAGATCAGTCTACTATATGGAAATGCAAAAACTCGGTGTCACTGTCAATCTGCTCGATCTGCATCGCGCGTGGGTAGAAGGTCCAACCAAATTCAAAGCCAATGAAGTTGTATGTCCACCAGCTTTGCGACCCGGGGTAAATATTCTTATTGGTATGCTCGCCGCCAAAGGTAAATCTATTTTACGAAATACATATACAATAGATAGAGGCTATGAAAATTTATATGAAGTTTTAAATAAAGCCGGAGCGGATATTAAAGTAGTTAAAGAATAAAATTTATGTCTGACACTTCACCAGTAAAAAGTAGAGCTCAAAAATATTTCGGCACCTATTTGATAGTAATATTTTTTATTATTTCTTTTGGGATAGGTGTATCTGTTGGTCGTACTTGGAATGCAAAAAATCAAATCACAGCTTCGAGTAGTTCTACAGACGTGGCCAATATTTTGAACCCGGATCGTTCGGTTAATAAGTCAGGTGTAGAATTTGATCAGTTCTGGGAGGTATGGGACAAAATCAAGAATAAGTATGTCAAACAGTCCTCTGATGAAACTACGATGCTCTATGGCGCCATCCAGGGCCTTGTAGGCTCATTGGGTGACCCATACTCTCTCTACTTCCCGCCAAAGGAAGCCGATGAATTTGCCAAAGACTTATCTGGTGAGCTGGAGGGTATTGGCGCGGAGATTGGTATCAAAGAGGCTCAATTGATGGTAGTTTCGCCACTGCCGGACTCTCCAGCCGAAAAGTCAGGCCTTCGACCGGGGGATAAGATTTTGGCTATTGATACAACTAGTACAGCCGGAATGGATGTAAATACAGCGGTGAGTAAGATTAGGGGTAAGGCAAATACCAAAGTGACACTAACAATTCTTCGCGACGGTCAAACCAAATCTCAGGATGTAATTGTTACCAGAGCAAAAATTATTATTCCTTCCATTTTATTCTCTTTCAAAGAAAATAACGTGGCCTATTTGCGCGTGATGCAATTTAATGAAGATACCAAAAAGAAATTGGCAAAATATGCCAAAGAAATAACAAATAAAAAAGCAAGTGGGATTGTTCTAGATCTTAGAAATAATCCAGGAGGTTATCTTGATACTGCTATTGATATGGCCGGCTATTGGGTGACTGAAGGCTCGGTGGTAAGTGAGAAAGGGAGAAATGGCATTAATAATGAACACAAGACCTACGGCTCGCATCCATTTTCAAGAATAAAAACAGTAGTACTTGTTAATAAAGGTTCAGCTTCAGCTTCAGAGATTGTGGCTGGCGCGTTGCAGGATACAAAAAAAGGAATTCTTTTGGGAGAACAGACCTATGGTAAGGGATCAGTTCAGGATTTGGAACAATTTCCAGATGGATCAGCTTTGAAACTCACAATTGCCGAATGGTACACTCCAAATGGAAAAAATATAAACAAAGAAGGCATCAAACCAAATATTGAAATGAAAGAAGATTGGGAGAAAGAAAAGGTGGGGGAGGATTTGGTTCTTAATGCCGCTTTGGATATTTTAGCTTCAACTACTTTTAAGTGGTAATGAAATAAATTTTCTCCTACGCTATTAATGAAACAAAAAAGCCGTCTATACAGACGGCTTTTTTGTTTTTAAATTTTTTCTTCCCACCGTCTGTCAGTTTCAACTTCAAGTTCCAAGAAGACTTTTTTATTGAGTGCGGCTTCTAATTCTTTGCGAGCAGCAATGCCAATTTCTTTGATTGATCTGCCACCAGCGCCGATAATCATTTTCTTATAGCGACTATCAAAAGTATAAACAAGTGATTTGACGATAAACATGTCTGGTCTTTCCTCAATGTCAGTCACTTCTACATGAGTGGTATACGGCACTTCTTGGCGTAGCGCGCGGAAGATTTTTTCTCTGATAATTTCTGCTACCCAAGTTTTTTTATCAATATTGGTTAATTGATCTATTGGATAAATCGGTTCGCCTTCTGGGAGTAATTCAAATACTTTGTCTTTGAGCGGTTGGATATGGCGATTGGCTTCAGCGGAAACTTCAAAAATTTCAGTGAATTGATCTTTGAGCGCTAGGTAATCATCAAGGAATTTTTTTTCGTAAGTAGGCAAATCAGACTTGTTGATGATAAGTAGTTTTGGAATATTGATATTGCGAATCATGGCTAGCGTTGCGCGTTCTTCTTCACCAATAGATTTGCAAGGGTCAACGACATACATTATAATTTCTACGCCATGCAAAGATTCTTTAGCTCTCTCAGTCAGTTTGCCAGAGAGGGCATTGCCCTTGTCTTTGAAAATTCCAGGGGTATCAACAAACACAGCCTGCCCTTGCGGAGTGTTTAGGACGCCGTGTATAATGTCTCTGGTAGTCTGGGGTTTATCGGTGACAGCGGCAATCTTGGTGCCGATCAAAGTATTGATAAGCGCAGATTTGCCCACATTGGAACGCCCGACTAGAGTAATAAAGCCTGATTTGAACATATTTGCCTATAAAATTCTATAATAGTATAATACTACACGAATAATCTAGTTAAATCAAGGCTACAAGTATGAAAGTCGTTTTTATTCAAAATGTCCCTAAGATAGGCAAAATTGATGATATTAAGGAAGTCTCCGAAGGCTATGCCCGTAATTTTTTGTTTGCCAAGAATTTGGCTGTGCCGGCCACACCCAAAATGTTAGCTGAAATCAAAGCTCGTAAGACAAAACAAGTAAAAAATGTAGAAGAAGAATTGCGACACCAACAAGAGTTGGCTGAGAAATTGGATGGGCATGAAGTGGTGATAAAAGAAAAAACTAGTGCGGTCGGAGCGTTGTATGCATCAGTAGGTCCTCAAAAAATATCTGAAGTTTTGAAAAAAACCGGTTTTAATGTAGATAAGAATCAGATAGTGATGAAACCGATTAAAGATGTTGGACAATTTAGCGCCAAGGTGAAATTTTCCTATGGCTTGGAATCGGAAATTCATATAGTTGTATCTAAAATTTAAATTAACTGTCATTCCGAACCTTGTGTGAGGAATCTATTCATTAAAGTATAGATCCCTCGTCAGCCGCAAAAGCGGCTTCGCTCGGGATGACAATAAAAAACATATGCAAAAGACAAAATACATTTTCGTGATTGGGGGAGTGCTAAGCGGAGTAGGTAAGGGCGTAACTACGGCATCTATTGGCCGTATTTTTAAAAACCGAGGATTTAATGTTTCGGCCATTAAAATTGATCCATATATTAATATTGATGCAGGTACGATGAACCCAACCGAACACGGCGAAGTTTTTGTGACCGAAGATGGTGATGAGACTGACCAAGATTTGGGAAATTATGAAAGATTTTTGGAGAAAGATATTTTCTCATACAATTACATGACTACTGGCAGGGTATATCAAAGCGTCATAGAAAAAGAAAGAAGCATGTACTATAAAGGCAAATGTGTAGAAGTGGTGCCTCATATTCCGATGGAAGTGATTGATCGGATTAAAAACGCCGCTACTAAAACTAAAGCCGAGGTAATGGTAATTGAAGTTGGTGGTACAGCCGGAGAATATCAAAATATTTTGTTCTTGGAAGCAGCCCGCATGATGAAGCTAAAGACGCCAGATGATGTGGCTATTGTCTTGGTTAGTTATTTGCCAGTCCCAGGACATTTGGGTGAGATGAAGACTAAACCAACACAATATGCTTCTCGTACGCTCAATGCTAGCGGTATTCAAGCTGATTTTATCGTGGCACGCGGTCCTTCTGAGTTAGACAAGCCAAGACGTGAGAAACTTTCGGTTTTGTGCGGTTTGCGTAACGAAGAGGATGTGATAAATGCTCCCGATGTAAATAGTATTTATGAAATTCCTTTGGTATTAGAAAAACAAAAATTTGCAGAATTGGTTATGAAAAGATTGAGAATGAAAGCAAGAACATCGCCAGATAAGAGCTGGGATAATTTTGTGGGTAAGATAAATAAATTAGATAAAAAAATAAAAATTGCCGTGGTTGGAAAATATTTTGCCACCGGTGATTACACCTTGGCAGATTCTTATACTTCTGTAATTAACGCTGTGAAGCATGCAGCTTGGCATAGTGGTGTGCACCCAGACATGACTTGGGTAGATGCTGAGGACTATGAAAAAGACCCAGCTAAAGTCAAAGAGCTTGGTAATTTTGATGCTTTGATTGTCCCAGGTGGATTTGGTACGAGAGGCATTGATGGGATTCTCAACGCTATTCAGTTTGCCCGGGAAAATAATTTGCCGTACTTGGGCCTTTGTTATGGTATGCAATTAGCGACTATCGAATTTGCTCGCAATGTCTTGGGCTACAAAGATGCTCATACGGTAGAGTGTAATCCAAAGAGTAAAAATTTGATTATCAATGTCAATCAAACGCAAGCGGAGAATATCAAAAAAGCTCGTTATGGTGGTACTATGCGTCTGGGAGCTTATGATTGTGTTTTGACGCCAGGAAGTATCTCTCGCGATTTGTATAAGTCAGAAAAAATTAGTGAACGCCATCGTCACCGCTACGAGTTTGATAACAAGTATAGAGAAGAAATGGAAAAGAAGGGTATGGTAGTCACAGGTGTTAATCCGCAATCAAATCTTGTAGAAATTATAGAATTAAAAAAGCACCCATATTTTGTCGGGGTGCAATTTCATCCAGAGTTCAAATCTCGTTTCCTTTTTCCACATCCTTTGTTCGTGGGGCTTGTGAAGGCGGGATTAAAAGGGAAAAAAATTGATTAAATAATAATTTTTTGTTGTATTCGGTTATGAAAAATTTCTTTGTGATTAGTTTTGTTATTATAATGCTCGGGTTAAGTTTTTGGGCAGGTACTTTTTATGTTCAAATACAAAGATCGGAAGAGTTGCGTTGCAAAGAATTTGGCCCATCATATCCATACTCCGGAGGTGAAACAAGCTGTGTTAAGTCAGGTTGTAAGGCAGTGGGAATGGGTGAGTGGTCTTGCGTTCCAAAACTGCCAATCTTATTTTAGCTTTTTAAGCAATTTTTTATTTCTTATCTTCCTCCCAATCTCAAGATAGTATTAATAGTCCGAAGTATTATAGAAATATCGAGAGTGAGGTTGCGATTTTTTATATAAAATAAATCATATTCAAGTTTTTGGAGGTTTTCTTCGATGGTTCCATAATAGGAGTTATTTACTTGCGCCCAGCCAGTGAGACCGGGTTTTATCAGGTGTCTTAAAGCGTAATAAGGCATTTTTTCTGTTAGTTGGGAGACAAACTCTGGACGCTCAGGGCGAGGGCCAATGAATGACATTTCGCCTTTGAGAATGTTTATAAATTGAGGAGTTTCATCGATATGAGTAAGGCGTAAAAATTTACCTACTAAGGTTATGCGACTGTCATTAGTAGATGCAAATTGCGGGCCGTTAGTTTCTGCGCTACCATCTGTTGATAAAGATTTCATGCTACGAAATTTGTATAGTTTAAAAATTTTTCCTTGTCTGCCAACTCTGTCATGTGGAAAGAATATTGAGCCCTTGGAGTTAAGTTTTATGGCTACAAAGACAAAAGGAAAAAGAATGATAAAAAATACACCGATAATAATGGCAAAAAAATAATCAGTCAGGATGCGGAAGCGATCATAAATTTTTTTCTGTTGTTCGTGCAAGTTGGCGACAAACCAACCCTCGGAAAAAGTAAAAGGTGGAATTCTAGCCATGATGAGTTCGTAAAAATCTGAGAGACTTACAATGCTTACTTGCTGGAACAAACTGTTATATAGATCTTTGAGAAGTTCTTGATTGGCGCTCATGCCAGGGGAGAGGACGATAATGTTGGCTTTTTCGGCGCTTTGTGAGTTTAATTCAGAAATATTTCTGCCAAAAATTAGATTAGCTTGGGAAGATAAGATATTTTTATCGGACTCATTTTCGTAGATAACACCATTTACAAAATAACCTCTCTGAGGTTCTTTTTGGATAGTTTCAATTAGTTCTTTTACTTCGCTAGTAATGCCTGCAAAAATTACATTGTATTTGAGAGTGGTGGAAATAAATTTGTTATAACAAAATCTCCAAAGTGAAATTAAGCCAAATCCGACTAGAGCTGTGAGAAGCAAAATTGTTTTTGGTGAGACATCTTTTTTTGGAGCGATATAGAAATAGACGATGCCCAAAATTATCCAAACCAAAGCGCTGATAATTATTTTTTGAAAGTATGGCCAAGAGTTTTTGGCTTTGGTAGCATCATAAAGACCGGCGATAAAAAGTATTATCACTGCTACAAAAAATAGTAAAGTTAGGGGAGTTAATAATTCTAAAAAGTTTTGCCCAGGGGCGGTAAGATATCTCAAAAACAAAGCCGTATATAGGCCGACGTATAGTCCGATAAGGTCGCCTGTCAGAAGGGTAATCTGTTTCAACCGATACATAAAGTATGATATAATAAACGGTATTATGTTTAGATATTACTTTAAATTAGGAAAAAAATCAATAGTTAAGCCTTTGGCCGTTTTATTTTTTTGTTCAGTTTTTTTGGCTAATTCTACTAGTGCCAAGATACCAAATGACCCAAAATTTAGTTTTCAAGAGCCCTATTATACCCAAATTGGAGCGCCTTTAGCTTGGGAACATACCACTGGCAGTAGTAATGTGGTGGTGGCGGTTATTGATACTGGTGTAGATATTTTCAATAATGATTTAACAAATAATATTTGGCAAAATCCAAGAGAAATAGGAGGAAATAATATTGATGATGATAACAATGGTTTTATAGATGATACTCGTGGTTGGAATTTTGTGGAAAATAATAACTCGGTAAATATTCCTGCAATTTTGCAATCTGACGATTCGGGGGCAGTTAACCATGGTACTGTCTTGGCCGGTGTTATTGGTGAAGAAGGGAACAACGGTTTGAATGGCACGGGGCTCAACTGGCATGTCAAAATTATGCCTTTGCGTGCGCTTAGTAGTGATGGTGCAGGTTCGCTGGGTAATGTAGCCAAAGCGGTAAATTATGCAGTAAATAATGGAGCTAATATTATTAGTCTTAGTTTTGTTGGTCAGAACAAAGATATCGATTTGACTGACGCGCTCTATAATGCTTATAAAAAGGGTGTGCTGGTAGTAGTAGCTGCTGGCAATAGTCGTAACGACACAACAGGTAATGAAAATTTAACAAAAATAAAACAATATCCAATTTGTCTTGATTCAGACTCTTCTGATAATTGGGTTTTGGGAGTAGCTTCAGTTGATAAGGATGATCACTTAAGTGATTTTGCCGATTATGGCAGTTGTGTGGATATTTCCGCTCCTGGAGAAGCTTTCTTCAGTACGCAAAAATATTCTCCATCAGATGGTTATGGCAAAGATTTTGGGGGAGCTTGGTACGGGACCTCTTTTTCGGCGCCAATGGTGGCTGGATCTGCAGCCTTAATAAAATCTATTCAACCAAATTGGGGTCCTAAAGAAATAACTGATGTTTTGCTCAAAACAGCAGATGATGTAGATTCGCTCAATCCTGGTTTTGCCGGACAGATGGGGTATGGACGTTTAAATATTGGCAAAGCGGTGCTTAGAGCGCTGGAAGTAAAAAATACCCCTCCGCCTCCTGCAGTAGTTTATACAGTCAAAATTATCAAGAATCCCAAAAATTATGTAGCGCAGATTTTGGCAGATGGGCAAGTAGCACGAAGTATAAATCTAGTTGATTATTTCCCTAAGTCCTCAAAATGGTTTTTTAAGGACGGATTATTTGTTCATGCTCGTATTGGTAAAAATAGAATAATTGTCGATGCTTGGGATTTGTCGGGAGTGAAAAAATTATCAAATTTAGTTTTGCCTGGGTTTAGTGGAATAGCGAGTGTAAAAATTGAATATCTCTGGGGTCAAGGAGCAAACCCGATAATAATCGGTAAAAAAGGTAAGACTTCTCAAAAAGTTATTATTGATATCTCTAGCGGAAGTTGGAAGGTTGAATAGTAAGTGGTGGCGAGTGCCCTAAAGGGTACAGCGTGCTCACTCTCGAACTCTCGGCATTTCTCCCTTTGGGATCTGATGCATTTGAGTCCATTGAGAATGGGTTTTCTGTACCACAGAGATTGGACTATCCAATCTCCAGGCTTGCTTCCAAGTCTCTTCGGGGATGCACGCCACCAAGTTTAGCATATTAGAGAAGGCATCATGTTGTCAATTAGTATAGCAAATGCTATAATTACAACTGTAATTTTAGTGTTTAATTTTAGTATTTAAGGTTTTAGAAATTAGGATTTACGTCATATGGATACTCTAATTTTTGAGAAAAAGAACGTCCTTGTTACCGGTGGCGCTGGGTTTATTGGCTCTCATCTTTGTGAGCGATTACTCAAAGAAGCTAAAGTAATATGTCTTGATGACTTTTCCAATTCTTCGCCGTCTAATATAAATCACTTATTGCAATATCCTGATTTTGAGTTTATCAAATGCGATAGTAATCAAATGATTGATTTGGATAAATTTGAAGAATTAGATAAGTTTAAAGTTAAATTTCAAGGTATTCAAGAGATCTATCATTTGGCTTGTCCGACTAGCCCAAATGATTTTGAAAAATTAAAAATGAAATCTTTATGGGCGAATTCTTCTTCAATGATTAGCACTTTGGATTTGGCAGTTAAGTATCACGCTAAGTATGTTTTTACATCAAGCTCGGTAGTCTATGGTAATGCTACAGATCAAAAATATGTTTTTAAAGAAAGTGACCAGGGTCTGGTTGATCATTTGTCACCACGCGCTTGTTATGATGAGGGCAAACGTTTTGCCGAGACTTGTGTGGCTACTTATCGTCAGGTCTATGGTATTGATGCCAAAATTGCGAGAGTGTTCACTACTTACGGTCCGCACATGAAATTATTTGAAGGTCAGATGATTCCTGATTTTATTGTAAACTCGCTTATGGGTAAAGATTTGGTAATAAATGGAGATGAATCTTCTTCTACATCTCTTTGCTATATTACAGATCTAGTTGATGGTATGGTCCGACTAATGGCCAGCACTCCTGATGTGCAGATTGTAAATTTGGGTGATGATAAAGTAATAAAAATTGTTGATGTGGCTAATACTATTATTGCCGCTACTAATTCTTCTTCAAAAATTGTGTTTGAGAAACCACTGTTGTTTCTCACTAGAAAAGGCGCCCCAGACCTGGCTTATGCCAAGGATGTGTTGGGTTGGATGCCGTTAGTGCGTCTGCAAGACGGTTTGGAAAAAACGATTGATTATACTATTGCCAACAAGGAGGCTTTGATGTTTGGTAGGGGTTTCTAGAAGGAATATGATTTTTGTGATTGTGCCAGCGTACAATGAAGAAAAAAAAATTGGTCGCGTCATAAGCGACCTTTTTGAAAAAGGATATAAAAATATTGTCGTTGTAGATGATGGTTCAACAGATCGTACAGCGCAAATTGCTGAAGAGGCAGGCGCGGTGGTTTTACGTCACGAGATAAATAGAGGCCAGGGCGCGTCTCTACAAACTGGCAATGAGTACGCTTTGCTAAAAAATACTAGTTTGGTTGTCCATTTTGATGCTGACGGGCAGTTTAATCCTGGTGATATTGCCGAGGCTATTGAGGTGATGCAAAAAAACAATGCTGACGTGGTTTTTGGTTCCAGGTTTTTGGATAATAGATCAAAACTTCCTTGGACAAAAAGATATATTCTTTTGCCCATCAGTCGGTTTATTAATAGGATTTTAACCGGCCTTAAGTTGACCGACGCGCACAATGGTTTTAGGATTTTATCCAGACGAGCTTTGGAAAAAATAAATATTACCCAAGATCGCATGGCGCACAATTCGGAAATTGTTAGGCAAGTAAAAGAAAACAATTTAGTTTTTGTAGAGCATCCCGTGGAAGTAAAGTATTTTGAGTATGGACAAAATGTTAGCGGGGGAATAAAAGTTTTACAAGATATTTTTATAGCTAAATTTTTTAGATAGAATTTTATGTTTCTTATTCAAATATTGCTAGTCATCTTTTTCTTATTTGCTTTGTTTAAAGTAGCTAGTCGATTCCAGGCTGGTGATTTGAGTTCTGCGGGAATGGCAGGCTGGGTTATTTTTTGGGTGTTAGCGATATTGGTTGTGCTTTTGCCGGATTCTACATCTATTCTAGCAAAAATGGTTGGTATTACTCGTGGCGCTGATTTGGTAGTTTATGTGGCTTTGGCAGTTATATTTTTTATAATTTTTAAGTTAATGGTAAGAATTGAAACGTTGAATAGAGATATTACCAAGTTGACTAGAAAAATTTCTTTGGACGAAAAAGATAAGCCTTTAATAAAATAGTATGCGTGTTGCCCATATAGTTTCCACTTTTGCTCCGCAGATTGGCGGTATGGGCTCGGTATGCGCCGACGAAGCAATGTCTCTTGCTAAACGTGGACACGAAGTTACGGTTTTTACTTTAGCTTATCCCGATGTAGGTGATTATAAAGAACACGACGCACAGTTCCCGTTTAAGGTAGTTAGGTTGAAAGCATTGGTAAAAATGGGGGACGCGGGTCTAGTGCCACAAATTTTGGGCAAGTTAAAAAATAATTTTGACTTAGTTCATTTACATTATCCCTTTTATGGTGGGGCCGAATGGTTAGTTTTTTTAGAGATTCCAATGGTTGTAACTTATCATATGGATGCGCAGTCCAGAGGTTTAAAATTGGTGTTTCAAAAAGTTTATGATTTAATTTGGCCAAAATTAATTTTTACCAAAGCCAGAAAGATTGTTTTGGTCGACCCGTCATTTCGTGGTTCCAAACTTTTGCAAAATATTACAAAGGATAAAATTGTGGAAATAAATAATGGTGTTGATCTGGATATTTTTAAACCACAATTGGTAGATCTAGTAAAGTTGGATTTGGTGGGTTTACAAGATAAAAAAATAATTTTATTTGTTGGTAATATTTTACCACTCAAAAGACTGGATTTGCTTATCAGGTCTCTGAAATTACTAGATGACAAAGACTTGGTTTTACTAGTTGTCGGTGGGGGATATGACAGCCAAAATTGTCAGAAGCTTGCAAAAGATTTGGGTGTTGATAAGCAAGTAATTTTTGTGGGCTCTTGTCAGGATAAGCTAAAATTGGCTCAGTATTATAATGTTGCTAGTTGTGTGGCTGTGCCTTCTGATTATGAATCTTTTTCACTGGTGGCGGTAGAAGCTATGGCTTGTGGTAAACCAATAGTTGTAAGCAATTTAGCAGTATTTAAAAATAAAGTAGAAGGGGTAGTTTTTTTTGAGAGAGGGTCTGTAGAAAGCTCGGCCGAGGCTTTGAAAAAAGTTTTATCACTTTCAGTTGCTGAGAAAAAAATAATTGGGGATTTGCAAATTGAAAAAGTCAAAAAAGAATTTTCTTGGCAGGGTCATATTGATAAGCTTGAAAATGTTTATAAAAAAATCGTCGATTGTTAGTTGTTTATTGCTAATTATTAGTTTATTATATGAGCGAATTTGATTACGAGAAGTCCATCTGGGGTTATGGTGACGCTAGTTTGAGATTGAGTTCGCCGACTAGTTTTCGGCTACGTCAAAGTTTGCAAGCTTTATCTGGGTTGCCAGCCGGAGCCAAGGTTTTGGAGCTTGGTAGTGGTGCCGGACAATTTATTAGAGAGATAAAAAGAATCAGACCGGACTTAAATTGTTATGGCTGTGATATTAGCCAGCACGCTATAAATTTTGCCAAAAAAAGCAACGACGGTGTGATTTATGGTTTGAGTGAAGAGAAGATGGCTCCTTATGAAGACAATGCTTTTGATGCGGTGTTAATCTATGATGTTTTGGAGCATGTGACAGACCCGGGGTCGATTATATCTGAAGTGCAAAGAATTTTGAAAGTTGGTGGTCGGTTCTATTCTTTTGTACCTTGTGAAGGCGACTCTTTATCTTTTTGGAATTTTTTGCGAAAGTTTGATATCGGTACGGATCTGACCAAAAAATATGCCGGACATATCAATCGATTTAGCCGGAAAGAATTATTAAAATTAGTTGAATCTTTTGGTTTTACCAAAGATAGAATTAGATATAGTGAGCATGTTTTGGGGCAGTTATTAGGCATTGCCTCGTTTTTTTCTATGAGTAAATTCGCGAAGAAAAACAATTTGGAACAAGTAAACAACGAGCAGTTTTTTTATGATTTGGATAAGAAGGGTGGGGGAGCTTTCAAGTTGCTTAAGGATGTAGTTAATAGTTTGGTAGCGACAGAGTCTATTGTTTTTTCTATAATTCCTTCGCCAAATGTGCATTTGGTGGTTGTTAAAAAGTAAAATTATAAATTTATAATAATTTTCTTGTGGCAAAGTGGTCGTTCGCTTAGGCGGACGACCACCCCTGAAGGGGTTGGTGATTGCCGCTGCAAAAATCATTATAAATTTATTTCAAGTTAGTTATGCGTGTCATACATATTATCCCATCGGCTTTTGAGTATTTTGATGATATTAGATCAGAAGTTTTTAAATTGATTGAAGGTCTTTATAAAATGGGAATAGAAACCGAAGCTTTCACTCTGCAATATGGCGGGCCAACAAAAACCATCAAAGATCAAATCAAATCAGATTCGCCTTCGGTTCATAATTATATAAGTAGCACTGGCGCCAATGGTTTGGTGGATAGCCTGGCTGACTTTGATATTGTGCATCTGCATTGTCCGTTGTTGGGAGCCTCTCGTCAGATTTTAAATTGGAAAAAATCTACTCCAAAAACTCCGCTTGTCATTACTTATCATCGAGATGTGGTTTGGACAGACTCTTTTAGTCTTTTTATAAAACTATACAATCATTATTATCTCCCAAAATTATTTAAGGTGGCCGATATTGTGGTTTGTCAAAATTTGGAGGAGATTGCGAGTTTTAGAGGTTCAAGATACATTGGCAAAGATAAGGAGCTGGCTGTTATTGATGAAATAAAACTGGAAGGCGACTGGGTGGATTCTGAGTGGAATGATTTGGAAGTGGTTGCGGCTAAGACCGCTTTGGTATATAATACTCTAGTCAGTTAAGTTATTAACTTATATTTGTATGGGACGTTTTAATAAAGGACTTTTTTTAGGAGGGTTAGTCGGTGCGGCGCTTATGTGGCTCAACGCTACCCCTAAAGGTAAAGAAATGAGAGAAAAAATGATGGGGCAAGCTAACGACCTTTTTGCGCAACTAAAAGAAAGTCTAAAAAAATTGGATGGTCCGACAAAAGAAATGTATGACGCGCTAGTTGAGAGAGCGGTAGAAGAATATGCTGCCAAAAAAGATATGGCAGTAGAGATGAAAAATCAGCTGGTGAGAGAGTTGAAGAAGAGATGGAAGGAGTTGGAAAAAGAGATTAAGAAGTAATTCAAATTCAAACTAAAAAATCCTCCGCTTACACGGGGGATTTTTGTATATCCTCAATAGTCAGTTGTAATTCCCGATTCCCATTCCACTGGTTGACGCTGATAGAAAATACCATATCAATTTTGTCTCCTGGTTTTAAGTTTTCCTTCCAGTCTTCTGAAAAACGTTTTTTATCGCCAAGGCCAAAGCCGATAGTTTTTTTCACGAGATGAGAATTGTGTTTGACAGTGATGCGTAAATGTTTGCCGTCCTGTCCTACTGGGTCTATATTTATCATTGTGACGCCTCGCGCCACATATTTTGGTTCTTCGTTGCATTGGCCAAATGGCTCAAATTTTTCTAACAAGTCGTATAGTTTCCAGTTTACTTCATCAAGATCAATCTCGGCATCAATATTTATTTGTGGTGTCATGTCTACGTTCGTGGTTTGAGCTCTCGCTTTTTCAGTTAGTTTAGTTTTAAACTCTTCTAGAGTTTCTTTGTTTCTTAAAGTAAAGCCACAAGCTTGGGGATGACCGCCAAATTTTGTAAATACTTCAGGCATTTCTTGAAGCGCTCTGATGAGGTTAAACTCTTTAATACTACGGCCAGAGCCGGTAATTTCTTCACCTTCACCCATTACAATCGAAGGTCGGTAATAATCATCTTTGATTTTTCCAGAGATAAGTCCGAGGATACCAGTTGGCCAACCTTTGCCAACCACAAACAAGACGGGATTTTCTGTTTGCTTGGTTTCTTTGATTTGTTTTCTAGCTTCGCTGACATATTGTTCGGTCAGTTTTTGTCTATCAGAATTATTTTTGTTGAGTTGTAAGGCTAAGTTTTCGGCCTCAGTCTCATCGGTTGCCATAAGTAAGGCAAAAGCGAAGTTGGCGTGATCCATGCGCCCCGCAGCATTGATACGAGGGATGACCTGGAAACTCATTGTGTAGGCATCGTAAGCTCCACGTTTTGGATTGCCATTTTCATCAGCAACGCCAGACATTATTAACAATTTTTTTAAGCCAATATTTTTTGTTTTATTGATTACTGTTAGTCCGTATCTGGTCAGAGTGCGGGATTCTCCAAGGAGAGGCACCATATCACCAATAGACGCAATTGCTACTAGATCAAGCATCCATTTTTCAAAACCTTCAAAGGTCTGTCCGTCTGGCAGTACAGCGTTGGTGCGGGCGTATTTTTTGATCAAAGCCTGGACTAGTTTAAATCCGACAGCTGCGCCACAGAGTCCTTTGTCAGGGTAAGGTTCGCCAGGTACAAGGGGGTGAATGATAGCGTCGGCCGGTGGTTTTTGACTTGGCACCACATGGTGGTCGGTAATAATTACTTGCATGCCCTTTTCTTTGGCTAAGACGACTTCGTTATAATTGCTAATACCGCAATCACAAGTAATAATCAGGTTTGTTCCTTGGCTATGAAGTAGCTCTACTGTTTTTAAGTTTAATCCATAGCCATCTATTTCACGATGAGGGATAAAGACAGATACATGTTCGGCTCCCAATTTTTTTAAACAGCCGATAATTATAGCTGAGGCGCAAACACCATCGGCATCATAGTCGCCATGGACGACAATATTTTTTTGTTCAGCAATAGCCGCAAAAATAATATCAGTCGCTTTTTCCATGTCCTGAAATATAAAAGGATCATGAATATCTTGAGAATAATCAGGGTTGAGAAATTCGTCTATTTTTTGTTGATCGCGTAGGTTGCGGTTCCAGAGTAGGCGAGTGATGATACTTGGTAGTTCTGGGCGAGAGTTTATAAATTCTTCCGGAGGTGGCGGGAGGATGTTCCATCTTTTTAACATAGATTATAGTTTATCTTTCTTTTTTATCCCAAAAACTTTTTAAATTAATTTTTTTGAAATCCCAATATGAATCAGCCAGCAGTATTGAAAAAATGATAAATAGCACATACATACTTAGGTATTCTTTGCCTGCTAGAGGTGTTTGAAAGTTTATGAAAAGAATTATACCAAAGATGATCCAATAGACTAGAGTTTTGCTTGTCAGGCTCCTCCTGTCGGCAAGGCTAATTTTATTTCTTATTTCCCAAATATAGGCAAAGTATAAAACAATTAGCGGCCCAGCCACATACCATTCAAACTGGTGTGGGTCTACACCCATTTGCCCTAGATAATAAAAAACTAAGCCGATAAATAGAAGCAGGGCAAAAAAAAGAAAAACGATATCTAGCTGGTATTTACGAAGAATTAACATATATTTGTCATCCTGAACGCAGTGAAGGATCTCTGTCCGGTTGTTTCGTTGGACAGGGATTATTCGCTTTGCTCAGAATGACATTTGTTAAAAATTAGTATTGTAGTGCGGGTAGGAAAGAAAAAACTAGCATCGCCAGAATAGCAATGAAAGAAATTACAATCCAGATTCTTTTTATGGTTTTATGTTTCATAGTACAGATTTTAACAAGGTTAGTAATAGTTAGCTTTGGCAGGCACGTTAGATGTTAGTGGGTGGGTTAGCTTGCCTGTGTTTATATAGGAAAATTGCATTAATAAAAATTGCCAAAATAGAAATTAATAATGCTATAGCTGTAAAATATATGAAACGAGGATGGTGAAATCCACCATACCAAGCTTGCAACGTTCCAGAAAGAATACTGAAAAATATCAAATAGGGTAGTCCTGATTGTCGAAAATGATCGGCAATTTTTGGCGTGTATGGTTTTTCTAGTTTGGCAATTAACTTATTAGCAGTCCAGTATAAGAATGTTCCAAATATAATAATAACGGGGGGCATTACAAAAATAAAAGTACTTTTAAGAGATGATACAAAAATTGGCGCGATGACATTAATAATTCCTACAACACCAACAAATGTTACGGGTATAAAAGCTGTGTATATTATGGGTGATATTATTTTTTTGAACACATCTAAGTAGTCTATTTAAATCTGCGTTAACGCTTTAAAACCGCCAAATAAGTCTCCGGCGGGATATCTATTTTTCCATGTTCCAACATTCGTTTTTTACCTTTTTTCTGTTTCTGTAATAGTTTTTGTTTACGGGTATAATCACCACCACTCATGGTTTCAATCACGTCTTTGCGTAGCGCTGACAAGCGGTCGGAGGCGATAACTTTTCCGCCAATAGTAGCTTGGATTTTTAGGACAAATTGCTGTCTCGGTAATGAATCTTTGAGAGATTCAACTATTTTTTTGCCTGTTTTGTAGGCATAGTCTTCCCAAACAAGAGTTGATAAGGCTTCTACTTGTTCCTCGGCTACCATAATATCTAGTCTGACTACGTGGGTTGGTTGGTATTCCATAAATTCGTAATTCATAGAGCCATAACCCGAAGTAACGGTTTTTAGTTTATCATAAAAATCAGTAACAAGCGAGGCAAGAGGAATCTCATAATGCAACATAGCACGCTGGTCTGTGTCGGTACTGAGATATTCTGTATTTATATATTTTCCTTTGCGTTCGGAGACCAATCCCATCGCATTTCCCACATACGCCTTAGGGGTGATGATGTCTAATTTCATCCAAGGTTCCAAAACTTGCTCCAGATGATTTGGGTCGGGCATGCCTTGGGGGCTGTGAATGGTTTTTTCTTTATGGTTTGTATCTATTACTCGGTAAGCCACGCTCGGTACGGTAATAATAATTTCTAAATCGTATTCGCGCTGTAATCTTTCCTGAAAAATATCCAAATGTAATAGCCCTAAGAAGCCACAGCGGAAACCAAAACCTAAAGCGAGTGAATGTTCAGGCTCATAAAACAGCGACGCGTCGTTTAGTTTTAATTTATCAATGGCATCACGAAGCATTTGGTAGTTGTCGCCTTCTTTTGGAAAAATACCCGCATAAACCATCGGCTTAACTTCCTTATAACCAGGCAAAGCCAAAGTATGAATATCTTTTTCTTCTTGATCTTTGGTAAAAGTGGTAATGGTATCACCCACACGACAATCTTTGAGATCTTTTAAACCCGTCACTACATAGCCAATCTCACCATTAAATAATTTGGGAGTGGATTGGAATTTTGGTTTGTAGTATCCGACTTCCAAAATTTCTGCCGGAGTTCTGGTACCAATTAAAAATATTTTGTCTCCTTTTTTTAATTCGCCGTCGACTACTTTTACAGAGGCGATGACACCTTTGTAGTCATTATACATAGAATCAAAAATCAAAGCGCGAGTGGCTTGGGAGCTGGTGTCTGGTGGGGGAGGAAGACGTTCAATAACGGCTTTTAAAATTTCTTCGACGCCTTGACCCGTTTTGCCTGATGCCAAA
This sequence comes from uncultured Gammaproteobacteria bacterium, assembly GCA_964496095.1. Lineage (GTDB taxonomy): Bacteria > Patescibacteriota > Patescibacteriia > Magasanikbacterales > GWA2-37-8 > XYD2-FULL-39-9. The sequence continues at coordinate 33,100 of CAZBWU010000002.1, read as the reverse complement.
ATTATTTCATCTGGATTGCAACCTATTAAGTGCAAGATTTCAGCTTTAGTTTTTTCGACATTGGCTGCTGGCATGTCTATTTTGTTGATTACCGGTATAATTTTTAAATTCTGTTCAATCGCCAAATACAAATTACCGATAGTCTGCGCTTGCACTCCTTGGCTGGCATCAACCAGTAGGATGGCGCCTTCCACCGCAGCTAGAGAACGGGAAACTTCGTAATTAAAATCAACATGGCCAGGAGTATCAATTAAATTGAGAATATACGGTGTTGAGTTGAGAGTGTAGTTCATCCGGACCGGTGTTAGTTTGATTGTGATACCTCTCTCTCTTTCCAAATCCATAGAATCCAAAAGCTGGTCTTGCATGTTTCGTTTTTCCACAGTGCCGGTAAATTCTAAAAGACGGTCAGCCATTGTGCTCTTCCCATGATCTATATGAGCGATGATACAGAAGTTTCTTATATTATTCATAATGGGCAATACTTGCCCTGTAGTGAAACTTTAGTTTCTACTACAGGGATACAAAAGTTGCGAATGTTTTCAGTCATATAGTCTTAAGCGTTTGTTTCAATAGATTCTTGAGTTTGGACTTGTTTTGGTCGTAGGAACCGGTTCGTAAGGCTTTCTTTGATCTGAAGTAGCTCTGGCACCCTCAAAAGATAACACAGTATAAGATAGATTGCTAGACCAGCCAGCCCCGCTACCAATCCTTGGCCTAGGATACCCCAAAAATAGTCTTGATTAAAAATTTTAGCTAGCGGATCTTTGATATATTGTATTAGTAGAGCCATTGGGATGGCTGCTATAATTATTCTATAAAAAGAAGAAAAGATTTTGTCGCCATTAATTTTTGTGAGAGTATTTCTTAGATATATACTTAAAATAATTAAATTTAAAATAGAGCCAATAGAAAATGCCAAAGCCAAGCCAGCGACGCCAAACGGTTTCATCAGCAAGAGAGCCGCAATAATACTAGTTAGCTCCGAGATGATGCCGATGATAAAAGGAGTTTTGGTATTGGCAAGCGCATAGAAAGCGCGAGCCACTAGCGGGATAAGAGCCTGGGCAAACATACTCAGCGCAAAAAAAGCCAAAGTGTTGCCAGTGCTTATGGTTGCATCCCAATTGAATTTGCCTGTGCCTAATATCACGCGTACGATTTGGGCTCGCAGAAGTAGAAAAATAATAGCGCAGGGGATTATTAAAAATAAAATCTGTCTGATTGTTGATGATAGATTTTTGATAAATTCATCTATATCGTTTTTGGCAGCGGCCGCCGAGAGTACGGGGAATACTGCGATCGCAAATGGTATGCCGATAATGCCGATAGGCACAGCTTGCAAGTTATTGGCAAAATTAAAAATTGTTACACTGCCTGTCGGAAGCCAAGAAGCAAGGATAGTGATGATAACTAGATTGAGTTGGTTAATAGCTAGTCCCAAAGTGCGTGGTACCATGAGCTTGCCGATTATTTTGGCGTTTTGATCTTTGAGATTAAAGTACCATTTCCATTTATAACCATTGGCATAGGCGCTATATATTTGGAGTGATAGGTGCATAAAAGCACCGAGGACCACACCCCAAGCCAAGCCTCTTATGCCCATCAGTGGCACCAGTACCACGGCTCCGACAATAATGCCAAGATTATAAAAAATTGGCGCTAGAGAATATAAGAAAAAAGCACGTAGAGATTGCAGGACTCCACCGATAACCATAGATAGTCCGAGCATAACAGTTGAGCCAAACATGATTCTAGTAAAACTCGTCACTAGTTCTTTGGAGGCGTTATCAAATCCGGGAGCAATAAGGTTTGTCAGAGCTGGAGTAAATAACATGCCAAAAAAACTAAGTATAGCCAGAGATATGGCGGTGATATTTAAAATATTATTTGCCAATTTCCAGGCCGGAGTTTTGTCTTCGCTTTGATTAAATAGTTTGGTAAAAGTAGGGATAAAACCGGCGCTGAGCGCGCCGACAATAAGCAGATTATAAATCAAATCCGGAATTCTAAAAGCAGCGTAATATGAATCCATCACTGGTCCCACGCCGAAGTAGTGCGCAAAGATTCTATCCCGAGCTAATCCAACAACGCGACTAACCAAGGTCGCGCCAGAAATAATAATGGCGGCGCTGGTGATTGATTTTAATTGGCTGTTGAGAATTTTGAGCATATTTTTATTTTTTGTATCTATCTGGTTTGTTCCTTGTCATTCTGAACGGAGTGAAGAATCTCTGTCCGGTTGGTCGTTGTCATTCCGAACCCCCTTTAGGTGTGAGGAATCTATTCATTAAATTAAAATTAATGTTTAGATCCCTCGTCAGCCGCAGGAGCGGCTTCGCTCGGGATGACAGTTGAAATTTATTCTGGTTTATTGATTAAGTTGACAGTCAGCACCGCATAATCCGATCCTTGCCCAGGCGGGCCCTGCACATACATTGATCCGCTTACTTCGCCCTTACTAAAAGAAAATTGTTGGACATTATCACCTTCGCTTTCCACATCTATTTTGTATGATTCTTTTTGTAATTCGGTTTTGTAATAGGTGATGACATACGGTGGTTCAGCATCCAGCTTGCGCCATTCAATTTGCACTGTGTCGCGATGGTCGCTCACAGGCGCGCTAATTGTGTTCCATAAATTTTTGATGGAAGTATTTTTATCAGCGGTAATGTTATTTTGAGAACCCTTATCTAAAGTGACGAGCAGGGGAGAGAGGATGATTTTGGGGAATAAGGCCGCAATCTCTATGCCTCGATTTTTGTATTTGCCGGAAATAAAAGTGATTTGTTCGATTCTGTCTGGGTCATAAACTGGTATATCGGACGGGAAGTTTTCTGGTACAGATTTGAGAGTGGTGGGGCCGCTTCCCATCACCAGGCGAATAATAATGATAACAGCAATAATCACAAAAACCAAACAACCGCAACCAGTCAGGCAGGCGCGTTTTATAGCCGAGAAAGCGGAGTATTTTTTGGTCAGTTCGCCAATTGGTGGTTCAACTATTTCAACATTGTTTATGTTTCTTCGCATATTGCATTATTGTAGCAGAAAAATTTGTTTTTGAACATCTCAAAAAACATATAAAAATGGGGATAAAACCCTTGACAAAAAGGGGAAAATAGGGCAAGGTGTTGGGGTCTAACCGAGGAAAGGTTTCCTCGAAGGCGTTTTCTTGACAGGAGTCAGTTTCAAAAATGCGTACCTTCACCACTTTGCTCGCGGTCCTCGCCACCCTCACCGTCGGTGGTTGTACGGAGGACGTCCCCACCGATGACGGTGTGACCCTCGTCACCCGCATCAACGACAACGACTCGTCCTGCACCGGCGCGGCCTGCACGGAGGAGGACAACTCCACCCCGGAAGCCGCGGCTCGCGGAGTGTACGTCATCGACTGCGGTGACAACCTCTGGGCGGCGATCTGCATGGAGTGCGGTGTCGGGGGTGACACGGACTGCTGTGCGCAGGTCGAGGCTCAGGGCTTCACCTGCGTGCCCTTCTGCCTGCACTGGACGGGCTGCGACGACAAGGGCAACGGCTGCGCCTGCAAGCACGGCTAGCCCGCAAGGGGCGTGCCGACGGGTGGCTGAGCCACCGCCAACAACGGTCGGGCTATTAGCCTGACCACCTAGGAACGGTAGACCATCATGCCACGTGGCTGGGTCGACCGTTCCTCGACCCAGCCCTCATAAATAAAGTTTTAAATTATTGCTCGCACCCGCGTGCTTTTTTGTTTTATATTATTTTCTTTGGTATACTTTATCCAGTCAATAAAGCATTTTTTAATTGTCATTCTGAGCTTGCGAAGAATCTCTGTCCGGCGGTGATTGAGACAGAGATCCTTCATTTCATTCAGGATGACAGATACCTTATTTATATGAAGTTGTCTTTCTTCGGCGCGGCAGGCGAAGTCACAGGTTCTTGCAGTATGTTTACGGTTGGTGCTAAGCATTTTTTGGTTGACTGCGGAATGTTTCAAGGCAATCAATTTAGTGAAGCCAAAAATAAAGATCAACTTTCTTTTAAACCGTCAGAATTATCTGGGGTAATTATCACTCACGCTCATCTTGACCACGTGGGTCGATTGCCACTACTAGTCAAAGACGGTTATGAAGGTCGTTTTTATGCCACCCCTCCGACGATAGAACTGGCCGAACTGATTATGGAAGATGCTTTGCATATCATGTTATATAACCAGACTCATTACAATATTCCAGCTTTGTATGACGAAGGTGATATTACAAAAGTAATGGAAAGATTTAAGCCGGTTGAATATAATGAAAAATTTACTCTCACTCCGGAAGTATCTTTTACACTGCACGATGCAGGTCATATTTTTGGTTCTGCGTTTGTAGAAGTTGAAGCCGAAGGAAAGCGTGTTGTGTTCTCAGGCGATGTTGGCAATGTCAATGTGCCGATCTTAAAAGAAACCGAAAACCTCCCAGCCGGTATAGATGTGCTTGTTTGTGAATCTACTTATGGTAATCGTTTGCATGAAACTATTACTAGACGTCAAGAAATTTTGGCAACTCTTATTCGCGAAGCGATTGCTCGCGGAGGCACGCTAATGATCCCATCTTTTTCTCTAGAGCGAACGCAAGAATTAATTTATGAATTAAATAATCTCATTGATCGTCAGCATATCTTGCCAAAAGTGCCGATTTTTTTGGATAGTCCCTTGGCTATCAAAGCTATCAGAACGTATCTTAAATATCCTAAGTATTACGATGTGGAAGCAGCGAAGTTATATAAAAATGGCGATGAATTGTTTGATTTCCCAGGACTGGTGATGACGGAAACCAAAGAAGAATCAAAAAAAATAAATAATGTACCGGGACCAAAAATAGTTATTGCCGGTTCGGGGATGATGAATGGGGGGCGTATTATGCATCATGCGATGCGTTATTTGTCGGATGCCAGAAATACGTTGCTTATTATTGGTTATCAATCAGAAAATACATTGGGTAGAAGAATTCTGGACGGTCAGTCACCTGTAGAAATTATGGGAGAACATATTCCGGTGCATTGCCAAATCAAAGCCATTGGCGCCTTATCAGCCCACGGCGATCAAGCCAAACTAATGAAATGGATAGATAGTAATAAAAGCAAGCCGAAAAAAGTTTTGTTCAATCATGGCGAACCGGGGGTGTCAGCAATTCTGGCAAAAAAAGTGACAGAAGATTTGGGGATACAGGCAATGCCGGTGATCTTTGGGTTGGAGGTTGAGGTATAGTTTGACAGTTAATTTGTTGAAATAGTATAATAACAAGTGTTAAAAATTGGGACAAATTTTATGGAACAAGAAAAAAGATTTGATAAAATAGATAACAAACTTGAAGAGTTTGTTTTTAAGTTTGATAACATAGATAAAAAGTTTGATAAAATAGATGACAAGCTTGAAGATCATGATCAGAAGCTTGATTTTTTGGCTCGCACAGTCGCGGAACATAGCGAGAAGCTTGATTATGTTTTGGATAACATGGCTACAAAAGAAGATATGTCAAAAATAATGAACACCTTAGATAAAATTGTTGGTTTATATACCAAAAAAGACGAAGAGCAAACCCTGTTAGCCCATGATCAAAAAAATCTGACAGACAGAGTTGAAGTTTTGGAAAAAGATATGAGACATGTTAAGCCGGCTTTGGGTTTGGCATAGAATTTATAATAATTTAATAAATCTTATCCACAGCTCCCACAAGGGGGCTGTTTTTGTTTTATATTAGCCAAAAAAATACGTGTTTAAAATGGCATAAAATGTTGACTTGTGTTTAGAAGTGGTGTAAAATGGGTTGTAGTGGTATGAAGTGGGGAAAATGCTTGTCTTCCTGCTTAAATAAAATTTCACAATCATATGTTCATTGGTGAATATAGCCACAATCTAGATGATAAAGGCAGAATGGCTATTCCAGCTAAATTTCGTCGTGAACTTAGCAAAGGCGCAGTCGTTACTAGAGGTTTGGATAATTGTCTTTTTCTTTATACCAAAACTGAATGGGAAAAACTCGCTGAGAAATTAGCCGCTCTGCCAATTAGTCAATCCAACAGTCGTGCTTTTTCTAGACTCATGCTTGCTGGTGCGATGGATGTAGAACTTGATAAACAAGGCCGAGTGATTTTGCCAGAGTACTTACGTAAGTTTGCTAGTATCAAAAAAACTTTGGTTGTTGCCGGTCTCTATAATCGCTTGGAAATCTGGGATGATGAATTATGGAATAAATACAAGAATCAAACTGAAGCCGAAAGTGGAGCGATTGCTGAGAAGATGGGGGAGCTAGGAGTGTAATAAAAACAATATGAAACATGTACCGGTATTACCAACTGAAACGATTGACTCTTTACAACTAAAAGCAGGAAGCAATGTCATTGATTGTACACTCGGTGATGCAGGGCATAGCGAAGCCATGCTGGAGAAGATTGCGCCGACTGGCAAATTGCTTGGCATAGATTTGGATCTAGAAGCGATTTTGCGAGCTAAAAGATTTCTGTATCGATTTGAGGATAAAGCCGTACTAGTAAGAGACAATTTTGCCAATTTAAAAAATATTGTTGAAAAAAACGATTTTAAAACAGTAAATGCAATTTTGATGGACTTGGGTTGGTCCACACCGCAATTTGAAGAGCGGGGGAGAGGATTTAGCTTTTTGACAGACGAGGTCCTAGATATGCGGTATGACTCTGGTGAGATGCTCAAATCTGAAGGCGAAAGTTGGACGGCTGCTGAGGTGGTAAATAGTTATAGTGAAAATGAGTTGGCTGTGATTTTTAAAAATTTAGGCGAAGAACAACTGAGCCGAGAGATTGCCAAAGCAATAACAGTTTATAGAAAAAATAAAAAAATAGAAAAGACAGGAGAGTTAACAGAAATAATTTTACAAGCGTATAGAGAAAAATTAAATTCGCAAAAAGAAGTTCCTTGGATTGGCGGTTTACATCCGGCCACAAAAGTATTCCAAGCACTGCGAATAGAAGTTAATCACGAATTAGAAAATCTTAAAAAAGCCTTACCGCAAGCCGTAGAAGTGCTCGTAAGCGGTGGTAGATTAGCGGTTATTACCTTTCATTCGCTGGAAGATAGGATAGTTAAACAATATTTCAAATCAATCGAAAATAGAACTATAAAATTAATTAATAAAAAACCCATTATCGCCTCAGAAGCTGAGCTGGAGACAAATCCACGAGCCAGAAGCGCTAAACTAAGGGTTATGGAAAAAATTTAATTCGTATGTCCATCAAACGCCAAATCAAAAATAAATATCAGAATTTCAAATTTTCTTTACAGACTATTAGTTTGCCTGGATGGCTGAATTCTCGTGCGGTTCGTGTTGGTTTATTTTCAATTATATTTATTTTTGGTGCGGCTTATATTTTTAATATTTCCGCTTCTGCGACCAGTGGTTATCAAATAAAAGTGTTAGAACAAAAAACAGATAGTCTTCAAGATGAAATTCAAAAATTAGAAGTACAAATCGCAGATAATAGTTCTATAAATAGTATTGCGACTAGAGTTGAAAAATTAAACATGGTTGAATCAGTTGGAGTTGCCAAGCAATTGAGCTTTAATAATAATGAGGTTGCGAAGAGGTAAGTTTGAATAAAAAAATATACTAAAAACCCCGCCTTTCGTGAAAGGCGGGGTTTTTAAATTATATACAGATCCGAGCTCGCGCAATTTAACAAATTAATTATTAGATTGCGTGAACGGCTCGGGTCTGGGATCTGAGCGGTGGTCGGGTCGTATGGTGCGCCCGAGCCGCTCGCGGATCTGGCCCCGAAGGGCATGATCAGATGTCGTCGCTGTGGCTGTGCCCGCCGGCGCGAGCGTTGACGTCCATCCGTTGCCAGAAGTTGAGGCAGTCGTCCACGCACTTGCTCTCGACCACGTGCCCGATCTGGTAGAGCGGGCAGTAGCGCCTTGCTCCCCCCCAGATCAGCGAGGGGTGCAAGATGAGATTGCCGCCGCGCAGTCGCAGGAGCCATGGGTTGCCCGCGAGGTACTTGCTGCGGTGACACTCGATGTCACCGGGCACCACCACGTGATCGGTGAAGCAGTTGGCGATGATGTTCGGCCGCTCGCGAACGATCTGATCGCGTTCCCCGATCTCGTACCAGAGGTAGGTGCCCACCACCGACCCCCACGCCCTGCCGATCAGTCGTTGCTTCTCGCCCTCCGACGTGCGCTTTCTCCAGTCATGAGTCGTCATAGTAGTGGCCCTCCTTTAGGCCTGGAAGTTTATTTAACATAGATGGATTACTGCGTCAAGCTTTGGATAAATAAAGTCGGCACAATTTCATTTTTATGGTATAATAAAAACTATTATGGGTATTCTTATTTTCCAGCATTTACTTTTGGAATCTGTTATTGATATTTTTTATTTTCCTCTTTGGTGGTATAGCAAGGGCATTCTCTATGCTTTGCGCCAATGTTTTAGTCTGCTCAAAACGGGTAATGAAAGCCTGGCTCCGGGTTTGTGGTTGGCCAATCTGTTTGTGCCAATGTATGGCCAGTTTGATTTTCAAGGACGAGTTATCAGTTTTTTTGTCAGATTAGTGCAAATTATAGTTCGTATTTTCGGACTTTTTCTTTGGTTAATTTTTTGTTCAATTTTATTTTTAATCTGGTTAGTTCTGCCGATAGTTGTTTTTTACGGACTTATATATGCAGCAATTTAAAAAATCAGAATCATTAAAATTACTTTTTTGTGAAACCTGCCAAGGCACAGGCTTTGTCAAACTCCGAAAATGTAAAGAGTGTCAAAGTATGGCTTTTGGTATGTCTAGGCGTGGGTTATGGTTGTATTGGGATTTTTCGCTCACCAAATATAATCTGGCTTTGCAAAAAGCGCGTAGAATTTTGAAACGCGTAAGAATGGTGACAACTTTTGTCTTTTGGCTCAACGCTTGGATTTGGGCTGGGTTTATTATTTTCAAGCAAGATAAGTTTGCTTTATTAGCAGATCCGAAACAATGGTCTTTGTTTTTTAAGGGAATAAATAATTGGGCAGAATTTTTATTTTGGTTAGGTGTCTTATCAATCCTATATCTTTGGTATCAAATTATCCGTAAGAAAGAATCTGTGGGTAAAATGGAAACATTCAAACATGATTATCAACATAAAGAGAAAAAGGCAGATGCGGTTGTAGATTCTTGGGCACAAGCGAAAAAATTTTCTGGCAGAAAAAAATTTAATATTGCCAATGCTTTTACTGAAGAAGCTTTGACAGCTCTAGCTAAGAGCTATGGTTTGGCTGATAAAATGAGAGTCAAAGAATTAAAACCTGAACATATATTTTATACACTATTGTCATTTAATAGAATTTCCAATATTTTTATTAGACTTGGAATTCCGGCTAGTTCTTTGCAAAAAGAATTAGAGCATATTTTCCCAATGGTTGATAAGCAAAAAGCTTATGATGGTGTGTCGCCAATAGTATCTAAAGATATTCACCAAATAATTTTCCAAGCCTACGAAGAAGCCTGTTTGGCTCGGCAGGATTATGTGAGTGTGACTGAGTTATTGATTGTAGTATTGCGAGAAACTCCTGCTTTGCAAGACATGTTGTTTGATTTTGATATTTCCGAAAGACAGCTGACTAATGTGATTGAGTGGGCGAGAATGCGTGAACGTTTTCATCATGAGTACCTCAAAATGCAAAAGGCTATCAGTCATCATTCCAAGTATGGCATGGATAAAGCGATGACTGCTCTAGCGACACCGTACTTAAATAGTTTTAGTTCTGATATTACGATGATGGCTCATTTTGGCCAACTAGAAGAATGTGTGGCTCGTACCGCTGAGATAGATCAGATTTTCCAAGTAATTGATGGTGGCCAAAATAATGTGATTTTGGTAGGCGAGCATGGGGTGGGTAAAAAAACGATTGTAGAGGGAATTGCTCAAAGTATGATCTCTGGAGATGTGCCAAGTAAACTTAAAGATAAAAGATTGATTAGGCTTAGCAGTTCGGCTTTGCTCGCCGGCACAAGCCCCGAGGGAGCGGTGGAGAGATTGCAATCTATCATGCAAGAGATTTCTCGAGCGCGAAATGTGATTTTATTTATCAATAATTTGCATGAGCTTGTGGGTGTGTCGGTCGGTGAGAGTGGTAGTCTTGATATGGCCGATACTATCGCTGAATTTTTGCGTAGTGATAAGGTGCTTACTATTGCTACCACTACTACCGAAGATTATGCCGGACGTTTTTCAAATTCTTCGCTCAAAGATGTCTTTACCAAAGTAAATATTGCCGAGATGAACGAAGATCAGGCTATTCAAGTTTTGGAATCAAGAGTTGGTTCTTTGGAGTATAAACAAAATGTTTTTTTCTCTTACTCGGCTATAGAAAAAGCGGTAGAATTTTCCATGAAATTTTTGCATGAAACAGTTTTGCCTGGCAATGCGCTGGAGATTATTACCGAAGCTGCGAGCCTTACTCATAATACCAAAGGCGCTAATTCTCTAGTGACTAAAGAAGAAGTGGCCACTGTTATTACCGAAAAAACAAAGATTCCTTTGTCGGCAATATCTAGTAATGAATCAGAAAAATTAATGCACCTAGAAGAAGAAATGCGCAAGCGCGTGATTGGTCAAGAAGAAGGCGTGAGTGCCGTAGCCAATGCCTTGCGTAGAGCGAGAGCCGAGATTCGTTCGGGCAAACGGCCAATTGCTAGCTTTTTATTTTTGGGTCCAACTGGTGTAGGTAAAACCGAACTTGCCAAAACTATCGCTGATATTTATTTTGGCGGAGAAGATCGTATGATTCGCCTAGATATGAGTGAATACCAAGACAAGTCTAGTATTTATCGGCTTATTGGTATGCCAGGAGAAAAGGCGAGCGGGGTGCTGACCGAAGCTATACGTCAGAATCCATTTTCACTCGTACTCTTGGATGAAATGGAAAAAGCTGATCCTGATATTTTGAATTTATTTTTGCAAGTTATGGATGATGGCCGGTTGAGCGACAGTACGGGTCATGTCTATGATTTCACCAATGTCATTATCATTGCTACTTCCAATGCCGGCACAGCCTTTGTGCAAGAGCAAAACCGAAATGGCGTTCCGCATGAAAAAGTTCTCAATCAACTTCTTCACGGTGAACTCAAACAATATTATCGTCCGGAATTTTTGAACCGGTTTGATGGTATTGTTTTATTTAATGATTTGGACAGAGATGGTATCAAAAAAATCGCCAACCAAATGTTTTTGAAGCTTGCCAAAAATATTGAAGAAAAAGGCGTGACTTTGGTAGCGACCGATGAAGCCTTAGAATTTTTGGTTGATGTTGGTTTTGATGCCGAGTTTGGTGCCAGACCTATGCGTAGGGCTTTACAGGAGAAAGTAGAAAACAAATTGGCAGAATTGTTATTGCAAGGTAAACTGAGAAGGGGTAGTACGGTGACGGTTGGAGCTGGAGGGATGATGTCGGTAGAATAGTTTATGTTTTATTTTCTAATCGCTTTTTTATTATCACTCATATCAACTTTTCTAGTTAGAAAGGTGGCTTTGAAGTTAAGTATTGTCGATCGGCCAGATGGCGGTAGGCATTTACACGACAAGCCTGTGGCCCTGCTTGGCGGGGTGTCAATTTTTTTATCCTTTTGGGCAGTAATTTTATTTTTGCTTATTTTTCATCCTATTAGAGGAATAGAGCGAATTCAAGATTTTTTAATGGTGGCGCTGATTTCTTCCGTTATTATGTTGCTTGTTGGCATAGCGGATGATATTAGGCCTATGTCAGCCAAAGTGCGTTTGTTATTTGTAGTAATTGCTATTATGATCTCAGCTCTTTTTGTTCCGTGGATTAGTAAAATTACAAACCCTTTTGGCGGTTATATTGAGTTTGGAAATATGCTTGGGGGTATTTTGGTATTTTTTTGGTTGATGGGCACGACTTATACGGTAAAAATTTTAGATGGCCTGGACGGTCTAGCGACAGGAGTGGTAGCTATTGGCGCGTTTGTTATATATCTACTCACTTCCATTACCAAATTTTATCAACCCAATGTTAGTTTGGTTGCGCTTATTTTTTTGGGAGTATGTTTAGGATTTTTGGTTTTTAATTTCTATCCAGCCAAAATATTTTTAGGAGAGAGTGGTAGTATGTTGCTCGGGTTTATGATTGGGGTATTGGCGATTGTCGGTGGTGGAAAACTTGCGACTGCGCTACTAGTGATGGCTATTCCCGTTTTTGACCTAATTCGTGTAATATATATAAGAGTCCGTCGAGGGCAGCCTATTTTTACTGGCGACCGTGAACACCTTCATTTTCGTTTGGTGGACGGCGGATTTAGTCAGAGGCAAGCAGTTGGTCTTTTATATTTTATGGCAATTTTATTTGGTCTGAGCACCTTGTTTTTACAAAGTTTACAAAAATTTTACGCTTTATTGTTTTTAGTAATTTTAATGGCAATAGTTAGTCATTTGATTGGACGAAAGAAAGTTTAGTTTATTTATATGCAAGAAAAAAAAACATTTAAAACTTGGCATCTGGTACTAATCGCAATTCTTGTAGTTATTTCTATTGGCTATAGAATCTATGGTGCCATTTGGACAAAGGCCACTATAAAAATCGGCAACCAGAAATTGTATGTTCTGGTGGCCGACACTCCCAATCATAGATTCAAAGGCTGGAGCGATAGAAAAGATATGGGCAAGTATGGTGGCATGCTGTTTGTCTTTCCGACTAGTGATAGGTATGCTATGGTTATGCGAGACATGCACTTTCCGCTTGATATAATTTGGTTATATAATAATACAATTGTAGATATTGCCCCTAATTTACCGCCAGAAATGCATGTGCCAGAGGAAAAGCTGGTGGTATACAAGCCACGTGCCGAAGCTACTCTTGTTTTGGAGGTTCCAGCTGGGTTTATGGAGCGGACAGGTGTTAAAATAGGGGATGAGCTACAAGTAATCACGGATTAAGTATTTTAAGCTGGTTTTGGGAGTATCTTTGGGTTGACCCTGTTAAATAACCCGAATATATCGGGTTTGCCCCAAAGGGGCATTTAACAGGGTTGACAAAAATTAATCTTTAGCATATACTACGCACACTATTATCATTATTCTTAATTCGTCTTCATAATTCATTATATGCTCGCAGTAATTGCCACCGGCGGAAAACAATATCTGGTTAAGACCGGAGAAACTCTAAAAATAGAAAAATTACCTGTTGTTGAAGGTGAGAAAGTTGTTTTTGATCAAGTTTTATTAACTGCCAAAGATGACGGTAGTGATGTTAAAATCGGTCAACCTTTTCTTGAGGGTGTGACTATCTCCGCCACTTTAGAAAAACAAGGCAAAGAACGCACCTTGCGCGTAGAGAAATTTAAACGCAAAGTTCGTTACCACAAAGTAAGAGGTCAAAGACAAAGATTCAGCTTGGTAAAGATTGCGTAATATTTTCAAAATTTAAAACAAAAAACCCGCTGTAAAGGCGGGTTTTTTGGTTCTTTCCCTTTATTTTTTATTGAAAGAGATTTTCTTTAGGAATTAATTCTTCTGGGGCTTTAATTTTTATAAGTAGTTGCCTGATAGCTGTAAACTTTTCAGGTGTTGGATTAGTTCTACCTTCTAACCAGCTTTGTATTGCACCGGGACTTGTTTTAATTTCTTGTTTTTCTTGTTCAGAGAGATCATTGAGATCGTATGCTAATTTTGTGAGTGCTTCAGAAATAAAGGCACAAGATGTGCAGGAAGTATCAGAAGGAAGTTTTTTGTCTTTGTAAATTACACTACTTAAGGCAATAGCGAGATCTGTTACAAACCTTGCTCCAAGCTCCCTCTTTATTTCCCGGCTTTTTCTTGAGTTTAAAGTTCTGGTTTCTCTAGCTGGTCTTCCTTCTGCACTCATATTTATATTTTAATGAATGATTATTTAATAGTCCTATTTTTTATCGCACTACCCAAAGTAATCTCATCTGCATATTGCAAGTCACTTCCCATCGGTAGTCCTCGGGCGAGTCGTGTCACTTTGAGATTGGGAAATTTGATTTTTATATTTTTTTCCAAAAATAACATGGTGGTTTCGCCTGACAAATCAGGATTGAGCGCCAGGATAAGTTCAGTAATATTTGTATTATTTTTTAATTTTTCAAAAAGCTCTTTTATTTTGAGCCTGCCCAAATCTTCTTCGCCAGCTTCTAGTACTCCGCGTAAGACATGGTACAACCCGGTATAAGCGCCAGTGCCTTCGATGACTTGGATATCTTGCGGTTCGCTAATAATACAAATTGTATTTTGATCTCTAGTTTTATTGTTGCAAATAGCGCAAGGGCTTTGATCGGCAAAATCCCAGCAGATTTCACAGCTCTTCACGTTGTCTATCAGTTCTTTGAGAGCCAGAGTGATTTCCGCAACTTCTTTTTTGCCAGATTTGAGAAGATAAAAAACAAAACGTTCGGCCGTTCTTTGGCCGACCGTTGGAAGTTTTCGAAACGCCTTAATTAAATTTTGGATGGAGGGGGAGTAAGACATTAATTTTTAGGAAATAAATTTTCCATGCCACCCATTTCTTGCATCTTGCTAGCCATAATGCGTTGCATTTTTTTGAGGGCGTCGGCATGGGCGTCTTTAATTGCATTTTCTAGTTTTGCTTTTTTGTTTGGGTTTAGTAGTTCTTCGTCAATTGCCACTCCGGTCAATTGAAAATTACCATCCATAGTTATAGCTACACCGCCATTATTTACAGTGGCTGATTCTCCAGCCAAAGCGCCCTGGAGTTTTTTACCTTGTTCGCGTAAATCTTTGAACTGTTTGAGTTTTGAAAATACGGACATATTTTTTTGAATTAAAAATAATGAATTATGAATTTAGAAAACGTTGTCATCCCGAGCGAGGCCTTTTTAGGTCGACGAGGGATCTTTCCGAGAAAAAGTTTTGCTAACGGAAAGATTCTTCGCTTTGCTCAGAATGACATTGGCCGCTACATTGGTGGTTCAGATAAGGCACTGTTGTTACTAAACGCTGATTTTGGTTTGAGAGTAGGTGCTGCGGTAGCTGGAGCCATACGATCTGTATATTGGGTAGTCATGTTGCGGAAGGAAGCGCGCTGTTCATCAAAGATCATTCGGACCATGCCGGTTGGACCGTTACGGTGTTTGGCAATATGGATTTCGGCAATATTTTTTTCATCAGGCGGAATATCTTCGGGGCGATAGTTACGGTCGGCGGATTTACGATAGATAAATAATACCACATCCGCGTCCTGTTCAATAGACCCTGATTCACGCAAGTGAGAAAGTTTTGGCACAGCCGGTTTGCTTTGTTCTACCGTACGAGACAACTGTGATAGAGCCATTACTGGAATATTAAGTTCACGTGCAATACCTTTGAGACCACGAGTGATTTCCGCAACTTCTTGCACACGATTTTCCAAACTTCCACGTGATTCCATGAGCTGCAAGTAGTCGATAACTATCAGCCCTAAGCCATGTTCCATCTGTAGACGGCGAGCCTTGGTACGGATCTGCATGATATTGTTGTTTGGCGCATCATCAATAAAAATTGGCGCTTCAGAAAGTACACCCATCGCATGACCAATACGAGGGAAATCATCATCTTCAGGTCTGTCGCTCAATCGTCCAGTACGCATCTTCCAGAGGTCTACGTTGGCTTCAGAACAGAGGAGGCGGTCTACTAGCTGTTCTTTACTCATTTCCAAAGAAAAGAGCCCTACAGGTGTTTTATTTTTTACTCCTACGTGGCGGACAATATCTAGAGCAAAAGAAGTTTTACCCACACTCGGACGAGCAGCTAGAATAATTAAATCTGATTTTTGCAAACCGGCCAAAAGATTATCAAGGTCAGGATAGCCAGTTGGTGTGCCTCGCATTTGGCCTTTGTTTTTGTGTAATTCGTCAATTCTATCAAACGCTTCATTAAGTACGCTACGAATCGGAGTAAAAGTCTGCTTCATGTAGTTTTGAGAAACTCCAAAAAGTTCTCTTTGTGCTTGATCGAGCAGAGTATCAAGTTCTTCGTTTTCGTCGTAGCCTAATTTGGAAATTTCATGAGCGGCGCCTAAGAGTCTTCGGCGAGTCGCTTTTTTATGGACAATGTGGGCGTAGTTTACAACGTGCGATGCGGTTGGTACGGTATTTGTTAGCGATACTAGATAGCTGTGACCGCCTGCTTTTTCTAATTGACCTTTTTCATTAAGGCGATTACTAAGAGTAAGCAAGTCAATCGGTTCATTTTTTTGGTAAAGTTCAACGATAGCTTCGTAAATTTGAGCGTTAGCATTTTTGTAAAAATCTTCAGCCTGCACAATGTCCGCAATTTTAATCATCGCATCTTTATCAAGCAAAACAGAGCCAAGAAGAGACATTTCGGCTTCTAGGCTTTGAGGCTGAACTTTTTCTATTTGAGTAATGTCAGGAGGCATATTTTTTGTGTTTGTATATCTTAATCTAATCAGTTTTTTTTGGCAAGAAAAAATGTGGCATTCCTGTTGGTAGAAGGGGGATAAATTGTTGCTAGTGGTTAGGGCTTGTTTGTTTCCTTTGAATTTTATATACTTTACTTAATTATGTTGTTTATTTTCTTTGCAGTTTACTTGTTGATTGTTGGAAATTGGGTATCTGCCGTCTTGGTCAGAGTGTTTGGTTTGGATAATAATTTTAATGGTAGAATATTGGGAGTATTTGCGAGTTTTCTTAGTTTGGGATGGGTAGCTGGAGTAGCTATTTTATTTTTGCCTTTAACTTTTTGGGTTTTAGCTGGGATTTTTGTTTTGAATGCATTGATTTTTTTCTTATTGTCCAGGTGGGCAAAAAGAATTATAGCGTCAACTGTCATCCCGAGCGACCCCGCCCTTCGCGAAGAGCGGGGGACGAGGGATCTTTCCGATACAGAGCTTGAAGACAGAAAGATTCTTCATTTCATTCAGAATGATAAACTAAAAGTCAGGTTTGCATCCGTAGCCTTTTTAATTTTAGTTTGTTATGGATTTTATTTGCTTTATAGTTCGCGTACAGGAAATGCAATTTTAACTCCATGGCAAGTTATCAATCCACAATACATTTTTATTTTCTTTTTATCTACGCTTACACTAGGAGTGTTAATTTGGTCAAAATTAAAAACCCCAATTATTATTCTCTTTTTGATTTTGCAAACTTTTTTATTACATAGTTATTTACCGCTTACGCATGATTTAATTTATGGAGCAGATGGTTGGCGACATATTGCGAATGAACAAAGACTGTTAGATGGCAAACAATTTTTGGAAGCTAAGATCGTAGGACCAATTATTTATGATAATCCTAATTCTGAAATATTAAATTTAAAATCTGTAGTTGGTCAATTGTCGTATGGTAATTTTTGGTCAAGTAATGTTATTTTGGCAAAAGTTTTTAAGACAGATTTATTAACTATTACCAAATGGTTTTTACCGATTTTGTGGTCCCTGGTATTTCCACTATTATTATTTGAAATTGGTTGCGCCTTTGGTTGCGATAATAGACGATCGTTATTTTTAGCTTGGCTCGGGCTGTTACCGTTTGCTTGGCAAGCAGGTGGAGCTTTTACTCTTCCAGTTAGCTTTGGATTTTTAATTTGGTTATTTTTGATATTGCTTATTTTGAAACGAATCAACTCTCCTAAAAAAGAGCAGGTGTGGGTTTTAGCCGGAGCGGGGATTGGTTTAGCTTCTGGATATATTCTTTATTTTATTTTGTTTTGGTTGGCTTGGTTTGTTAGTGAGGTTTTACAATTTAAATTTATAAAGTTAAAAGTATTTTTTTTAACTATCGTATCTTTACTTAGCATTCCCGCTTTAGAATTATTAGCAGGTTATAGTCATTTTGATAAAAATATAAATTGGTTGGGGCAAATCAAACAAGTTCTAGGTAATTTTTTTGGGATCTATTTGGCTAGTGGTCCCAGACCTCACGATATTGCTTTTGGAAATATTATTTTTAATCAAACCCCGCTGGTTGCATTTGTGCCAAATTTACTAACACAGTGGCGATGGTGGATAGTCGTTTTTACAATTTGTTTTTTTGGGATTGCTGTCTATGGATGGGTGCGCGCTTGGAAAACAAAAACAACGGCTGGTCAATGGTTGGCGGTTATGTCAGTTGGTGTGGTTGATGGTTATATTATTGCCAATTATTTTTTGGCAGGTTCGCATATTCTGGCTAGACGATTGGATGCAGTTGTCGCTTTGTTTTTAATTTTGTTATTTTTTTACGGATTGGAAAAATTTATTTTGAATAATTATAAAAAAACTATTTTAGCAGTTTTTATTTTGACAATCGGAATTACCGCTTCGTATTCTTTGGGGCCTGATACAAATACTGTGAGCGCTAATGAGTATCAAGCTTCTAAGTATATTTGGAATCAAGAGAGGTCAGAGAATAGACCTTGTGTTTTAGGTGATACGTTTCCGCTCCTGGCACTGGAAGCAATTTCAGCAAAAGAAATTATCGGTGGCGGTTTCCCAATAGATGCTAATTTTGCTCAATTAGAAAGAGTGGAATTATTTTCGCAGATGAACGTTGGTATTAATGATCATTTATTAAGTGACCTAACAAATTTGAGGGGGGTCAATCACTGTTGGTTTATGGGCAGTACAGATAATTTTGCGAAGCAAGGTATTTTAAATACAGGAAATTTTAAAGTATTTGGGGATACATCGGTTGTAAGATATAATATAAATAATTATTAAAATAATTTTTATTTATGGATTGTTTATTTTGTAAAATCATAGCGAAAGAAATTCCGTGTCACAAAGTTTGGGAAGATGAAAATATTTTGTCATTTTTGGATATTCATCCTTGTGCCAAAGGTCATACCGTTATTATCCCAAAAAAACATTTTGGTAATTTGTCAGAAATGAGTTTGGCAGATTGGGAAATTATGAGCAGGGGATTGTCTAATGTTTTGGCAAAAGTAAAAGAAGTGCTAAATCCTGACGGTATGAATTTGGGAATAAACAATGGCAAAGTTGCTGGTCAAGCTGTCAGCCATGTCCATTGGCATTTACTTCCTCGCTGGGAAGGCGATGGCGGTGGTAGCATGCATTCTATTGTTCGTAATGACGGAGGAGTAGATGTAAAAGAAGTAGCTAAATTATTTTTATAATATGTCTGCCGTAAAAAAAGTATCTTCAGCTACAATTCATCAGAGTCCATGGTGGGAATATAAGTGTGACAAAATCATTCGTCCCAATGGTGATGATGGGGAATACTGCTATATAGAGACTCGTGGTAATTCTATGGTTATTCCGGTTTTGGACGATGGTCGATTGGTCCTAGTACGACAGTATAGATATTTGAGTGATAAATTTAGCATAGAATTTCCCGGTGGTGGTATAGGAGTTGATGAAACCCCAGCGCAAGGCGCAAAGAGGGAGCTTTTGGAAGAGTCCGGTTATACAACAGACAGTTTGGTAATGATCGGAGCCTTTGAACCTTCAAATGGAGTAATCAAAGACATGTCCCATATTTTTATTGCCAGCGAGCTTGAAAAGGTAGAAGAACCAAAGTCAGATGAATTTGAACAGACCGAAGTAATGGTTCGTAGAATTGATGAATTCGAAGATATGATAAAACGCGGGGAGATTTGGGATGGTCAAGTTTTGGCAGCCTGGGCTTTGGCCAAAGATTTGATTTTAAAAAATCTTAATCCTCAAGATTTGAGATAATAAAGAGTTTATTTTTTGCTCACCCTTAGAAATTGTGGTACAATTTCATCACTATGAGTGATTTATCAGAAAAATCTCCTATTCTTCCGCCAGATCAAGATATCAATTTTTTTGCGGCTACAAATTATCGCAATATTAGTCGTAAGTTTGGTATTAAATTAGATGACAGACGCCGTCACATGTATGTGGTTGGTAAGACTGGTATGGGCAAGACCACCTTGCTTGAAAACATGGTGCTCAACGATATCTATAATGGTCATGGTGTCGGTGTCGTAGATCCCCACGGTGACTTTGCTGAAAAAATTATAAATTTTATTCCTCCTAATCGTATCAACGACGTGGTATATTTTAATCCTTCGGATATCGATTTTCCGATTGGGTTTAATATTTTAGAAAGTATTGATCCGCGCTACCGACATTTGGTGGCTTCGGGGTTGATGGGAGTATTCAAGAAAATTTGGCCAGATGTTTGGAGTGCGCGTATGGAATATATTTTGAATAATACTTTATTGGCGCTTTTGGAATTTCCAAATACAACATTGTTGGGTATTAACAGATTGTTGGCTGATGACGCATATCGCAAACGGGTGGTGCGCAATCTCAAAGATCCAGTCATAAAATCTTTCTGGGAAACAGAATTTGCTGGTTATAATGATAAATATAAACAAGAAGCCGTCGCTCCAATCCAAAACAAGATTGGTCAATTTTTGTCAGCTTCAGTTATTCGCAATATTGTGGCGCAGGTCAAATCTCGTATCAACATTCGCGAAATCATGGACAGTCGAAAAATATTTATCATGAACTTGTCCAAAGGTAGAATTGGTGAAGATAACTCGCGCTTACTTGGTGGTATGCTTATTACCAAAATTCAGTTGGCAGCGATGGAAAGAGTAGATACACCTGAGCGTGATCGTAAAGACTTTTTCTTATATGTTGATGAGTTCCAAAACTTTGCGACCGAAAGTTTCTCTAATATTTTGTCTGAGGCTCGCAAGTACCGACTAGATTTGATTATGGCGCACCAGTATATGGAACAGCTTGAAGAAGAAGTGCTCGCTGCTGTTATTGGTAACGTTGGGACACTTGTCACTTTTCGAGTGGGGTCTACTGATGCCGAGATTTTAGCCAAAGAATTTGCGCCGACATTTTTGGAAACAGATTTGGTTAATCTTACCAAGTTTCAAATTTATTTAAAATTAATGATTGACGGTGTTGCTTCCCAGCCATTTTCTGCAGATACACTTGCGCCTATAAATTTAGCCACCGATAGTGAGCAAAAGGTTGTTCGTGTATCGCGCGAACGTTATGCTATTCCAAGAGACAAGATAGAAGATAAGATTATGCGTTGGACCGGTATGGAAAGTAGTACGACCAGCGACCCGGATGGTGATGAGCTGAGTGATGAGGGTGATGTTGCGGATGGTGATTTGGTAGACAAAAAACCAAAAGAAGAAGATGAATACACCGAAGATGAAGAAGGTATGCCAGTGCTTGCTTTTGCGCCGAAAAAAATAGTGGAGCCAAAAATTGAGCCTAAAATTGAAAAACCAAAGGCGCAGTCCCGTACCGAGCCACTAGGTGGCTCTGGTACTGGGGAGCAGAAAAAAATAGAAAATCAACCGCAGGTAAAACCAAAACAAGAACAACAAAGGAAGCCTGATAACAGAAATCAAAATCAACAAAATAATCAAAAACAAAATCAGTCACAAAATCAGAAGCCTAAGCAAAATAATAATCAAGGAAATAATAGAGACAGGGACAGAAATAGAAATCGTAATCAAGATCAAGATAAGAAAAAATTAGATATTAAGCAGAGTCAACCGGTGTCGCTTGTTGATACAAGCCAAAAAGGGATAAGCTTATCGCAGGCAATGCACTCTAACAAACAGTCAGAATCAACTAATCAAAATCAATCAAGTCAGCCAAAGAAAGAATTCTCAATCGAGCCTGAGATTGTGCCGATGTCTCTATCTATGGATGAACCTGTAGTTCAAACTGTGCCCAAAGAACCAATTCCAACTGTACCTGTAAATACGATTACCGCTCCGTCAGCGCCGTTAGCACCAAAACCTCAAACAAATGCTACTGGTGGTAGAATTCCGGCAAATACGGTAGTAAAAGTAGAAGATAATTCAAATCAGACTTCTTGACAAAAACAGTGATTTGTGCTATACTCTTAACTAATTGGGGTACAGAAGTACCAACGAAGTTCCCAAAAATAGGTCGAATTAATAAAATCTCAAAAACCATTTTGGGAACAAAATGTACAAAAAATATATGGCATTCGATGGAACAAGACAAATGTACAATGTAAACTTGACCTGCGCTAAATGCGGAGCTCAAATTTCACAATTGCCTTTTGAGCCAAAAGGTGACCGCCCAGTTTATTGCTTTGAATGCAATAAAGCTTTCCGCTCAACCCGATCTGACGATCGTGGACACGGAGGTCCTCGCGCTCCAAGACAAATGTACAGCGTCAATGTAGCTTGCGCACAATGTGGTACCCAGATCACGGAATTACCATTCCAACCTTCTGGCGATAAACCAGTATACTGCCGAGACTGTATGATGGCTCGTAGAAATTCCTAATTAGAATTTTAAAGCAGAACACCCTTGAGAAATCGAGGGTGTTTTGTTATTGAATTTTTTATTGAATTCTGGTATGTTTGCTGTACATTTTGTCATTCTGAGCAAAGCGAAGAATCCCTTTCCAAACAAGTGTCATTCCCGCCGTAAGCGGGAATCCAGACGATTTAATTGTACGCTGGATCCACAATCAAGTCGGGGATGACAACGAACAAACCGGACAGAGATCCTTCACTGCGTTCAGGATGACAGGTAAAAAAAGATAAGTGTATGACCAAACAAAATAAGAAGAAAAATTCGGCCCAAGGCCGATCCGCCTTGCGCGGAAAAATATTAGTAGCCATGTCAGGCGGGGTTGATTCGTCAGTTGTGGCCGCTCTTTTGGTATCCCAAGGTTATGATGTGACTGGGGCTTTTATGGTGAACTATGAAGAAGAGGGTACGAATAGTGCGAATGGCGGTGAGGATAAGATTCGAATAATAAATGAAAAATGCTGGACAGGGGATTATCAAGACGCTTTGAGAGTAGCTGCCAAACTCGGTATTCCTTTATTGCGTTTGGATTTTAGAAAAGAGTACAAACAAAAAGTTTTGGATTACATGTATGAGGAATACAGACTGGGGCGCACGCCAAATCCAGATGTGTTATGTAATAAGTTTGTAAAGTTTGGATTTTGGTTGGAAAAAGCCAAAGAATTAGGTTTTAATAAATTGGCTACAGGGCACTATGCATTATTGCGAGAAGTTAAAGAAAAAAATAAAAAGATTTTTGAATTACTACAAGCCAAGGACGATAATAAAGATCAGACTTATTTTTTACACCAACTAAATCAGGAGCAATTAAAATATACTTTATTTCCTTTGGGAAAGTATACCAAACCAGAAGTTAGAAAAATGGCCAAGAAATATGATTTGCCTAATGCTGAAAAAGAAGAAAGTATGGGAATTTGTTTTGTGGGAGAAGTGCCAATGAAAGAGTTTTTGATGAAAGAAATAAAATCAAAACCTGGTAATATAGTATTGTCCCTTCCTGCCCGAGGAGGGGTTAGGGGTGGTGGGAGCCGAGAGGTGCTTGGACAACATGAAGGTCTGCCGTTTTATACAATTGGGCAGAGAAGTTTAGGTATAAAAACAGACTTGAATAAGCCATTGTTTATTGTTGATAAAAAAGCAGAAACAAATGAATTGGTAGTCGGGTATGAAGACGACCTGCTATTATATAAAAAGGAAGCTGAAGTAGTAGATGTAAATTGGATTGATGGACAAATGCCCAAATTTCCTCTAAAATGTGAGGTAAGACTGCGTCATAGGCAGGATTTGCAAGAATGTGTGGTAGATGTAGAAAATAATAAAGTAGTTGTTAAATTTGCAAAACCGCAACGTGCAGTCACTCCCGGACAATTCGCGGTTTTCTACAAAAAAGGCATTTGTTTAGGTGGAGGAACAATTAAATGATTTTTGTTTAAAAATGCTCTGACGGCCAGACCTTCGGCTGTATCTAGCGCAGTCGCGCCGGATCCGAAGCATCGTAGTTTTGAGTGTTGAACAGGACTCCCTTCCTAAATTCACTCAAAACTATCAATGTTGTCATGGCCGCCAAGAGCCTGTGTTATTTACAAGAAATATTCAATTTTGTCAATATGAATTTCATCGCATCAAATTCAAGTGGTAAAGAGCGTGCAGTACGGCTAGTGTATGTTGCTTGGGCGCTGGCATTGGCATTGCTATACGATGTATTTTTTTGGCAGAAAGATTTAGGTTTGGGATTTTTTATTTTTGTACTTACTTTTATAGCGGGGACGTTGGTTTTATTTATTGCTACCAATCATTTGCGTCAGTATTGGGCTTTAGCCTTAATAGTACCCGCGCTTATTTTGAGTCTGGATATTGTCTTATTTAATAATCCTTTAGTTAAAGTTTTGGCCCCACTGGTAGTTATAGGTTTAATTTTTTTAATGTTTATTTTATTGCCTCTGCGTAATAACGATAAAGTTGCTTATCTATTACGAGATATTCCTTTGATTAACAAAATACATTTCTTCAAACATTGGCCAGACATGTATCGTGATATCTTTCGTTGGAAAGATGTTTCAATCAAGCGTGATTACAAAAAAGTCGGTATTGGTTTGGTAATCGCCACGCCAATCCTGTTTATATTTTTGGCCTTGTTTAGTTCGGCTGACGGAGTATTTGCAGAAGCTTTGCAAAAGGCTTTTAGTTTCACTTTGCCAGATAATGCCTGGATTTTTATTTGGCGTGTACTACGAACGGGTGGAATTACTTTATTGCTAGGAGGTTTGTTTTACATTTTGATTCACGAAGAACACACGCCTATCAAGGGTATTATTCGCGCTGTGATGAAGTTTGATTCTACGATTGTGAATGTGATTTTAACGATGGTTAATTTGCTATTTTTTATCTTTGTTATATTTCAACTTTCATATTTATTTGGCGCTCAATCTTATGTGGTGCAAAACGGTCTGACCTATGCTGAATATGCGCGAGGCGGATTTTTTCAGTTGGCTTGGGTGGTTGTTTTGGCCTCTCTTTTGTTACTGGTTCCATACTGGTCTTTTGCCGAGCATGGTTTAAAAAAAGTTTTGTTGGTGCTGAAATTAATTTTAATTGTTGAAATTTTTGTTATCGCTTTATCGGCTTTGAAGAGAATGAATTTGTATCAAGATATGTATGGTTTTACGACCATGCGTTTATATGTTGAATGGTTCATTTATATGACTATGGCTTGGCTAGTAATACTTGCGGTGGCTCTGGTTATGCATTGGAAGTTTAAGATATTGTATTATGTCACTGTTTGCCTGGGCGTTGCTTCGTTTGTGATTGTGGCTAGTATTAATGTTGATCGCATGATTGCGCGAAAAAATGTAGATCGGTTTTTAAGCGGAGGTATTAGCGCAGAAAAAAGGATAGATATAAATTATCTAACTTACAATCTTTCTTATGATGCAATTCCGGAAGTAGTTAGAGGTGCTCCAGAAATATCTAAATATTTATCTATAGTATCTTCACAATCTAATTCTGTTGGTAGTATTAAAGAGCTCTTAACCAGAAAGTATCAAGAATTAAATAAAAAATCAGGATGGATAGAATATAATTTGGGTAGAGCCCAGGCTAGGGAAAGTATAGAGGCTGTTGGGAATAGATAAAAATATTTAGTGGAGAGGAATTATAAAATAGGTTATGATAAAACGAACTTTAGAAATTGGACCAGGTCCAGCGCCGATGCATCACAGATCTGCGGATGATTTAGCACTAAATGATGATGAAGTTTATATCGGGGTAGATATTAACAATGTTTTTGATACACCCTTATGGCAGAGGGCTTTTGAAAAGTACGGTGGAAGAGTATTTAATTTTACCGGTGATAGGGAAGAATTATCAGATATTGAAGATGGATCAATTGATGAACTTGTGGCGCTAGGAACACATGATATAGCAAACGAAAAAGTGCGCAAACAATTTAATAGAGTTTTAAAAAATGGAGGAAGAATTTTTCTTGGTTCTCCAGTGGCTCGTGCGCAAAGCATTAAGGATGTAATGCAAAAAAATTTACCTGGATACGTAGAGATGCCGGCAGAGCAGATTACATATAGCTTGCACAGACAAGGGGCTGAAATGCCATATTCAGTCGTTGTTTTTATGAAGCAGTAAACAATAAATAAATATGATTACCTCTCACCAACTTCGCCAAAAATACCTAGACTTTTTTAAATTAAAAGGTCATGTTGTTATACCTTCGGCTCCGCTTATTCCTGACAATGATCCAACAACGCTTTTTACCGGTTCAGGCATGCAACCAATGGTGCCGTATTTACTAGGTCAGCAACATCCACTCGGCACGCGTATTGTGGACTCCCAAAAATGTTTCCGTAGCCAGGATATAGATGAGGTAGGGGATAATCGCCATACCGTATTTTTTGAGATGCTTGGCAACTGGTCGCTGGGAGATTATTTTAAAAATGAACAAATTCCTTGGATGTGGGAATTTTTGACGGTTGAACTTGGTCTTGACCCAAAACGGTTATATTTTACTTGTTTCAGAGGTAATCAAGAGTTAAGTATTCCAAAAGACGAAGAGTCTGCCAAGTTGTGGCAAGAACAATTTGCTAAAATAAATATTGATGCCAAAATTGGCGAGCAGTCTGATATAGATGGAATGGGAGAGGGCGAGCGAATTTTTTATTATAGTGAAAAGAAAAATTGGTGGAGCCGAAGCGGTATTCCAGCCAACATGCCTGAGGGTGAACCAGGCGGACCAGATACAGAAATGTTTTGGGATTTTGGAATAGAACTTGGGCTTCATGAAACATCAAAATACAAAGACAAACCTTGTCATGTCAATTGTGACTGCGGTCGGTTTGCGGAAATCGGCAACAATGTTTTCATGCAGTACAAAAAAACTGCCAATGGTTTTGAATTATTACCACAAAAAAATGTTGACTTTGGTGGTGGGTTAGAGCGGTTGATGATAGCAGTTCGTGATGATAGCGATATGTTTAAGATTGATTTATTTGATAGTATTCGTCAAAAATTAGAAGAATTATCAGGTAAAAAATACGGAGAAAATGATAGTGAGACATATGCTTTCCGTGTATGTATAGATCATTTGCGCGCGGCTACATTTTTGGTTGGTGACGGGGTATTTCCTTCCAACAAAGACCAAGGTTATTATGTCCGCCGTCTGATTCGTCGTTCGGTGCGGTTTGCGCATAATCTTGGTATTACTAATAATTTTTCTCAAGCCGTAGTCTTGGCTGTTATCAATGAGTATAAAGACGCTTATCCAAGTTTGTTTGAAAAACAAAAAGAAATTTGCGAGGCTATAAATAAAGAAGAAGAAAAATTCCGTCGCACTTTGGCCAATGGCCTCAAAGTTTTTACAGAAAAAACTGTTGACTTGGTCGCTGGTTCGGTGGTGTCGGGAGAAATCGCTTTTGATTTATATCAGTCTTATGGTTTCCCAATTGAAGTGACAGAAGAATTAGCCCTTGAACGATCGCTGACTGTTGATCGTCCGCTATTTGATAAATTAAAAAAAGAACATCAAGAATTGTCTAGGTCAGGCAGTGAACAAAAATTTCATGGCGGTTTGGCTGATCATAGTGAGATGTCTACCAAGTATCACACCGCTACTCATTTGCTCCATGCTACACTCCTAAAAGTCTTAGGTCCTCACGCTTTACAACGTGGTAGTAATATTACTCAAGAACGCATGCGCTTTGATTTTCCCCATAATCAAAAAATGACTCCTGAAGAAATCAAAACTGCTGAAGATTTGGTTAATGCCGCTATTGCCCGAGATTATCCAGTTTCATGGCAAGAAATGTCTTTTGAAGAAGCCAAAGCTAAAGGCGCGATTGGACTATTTGAAGATAGATATCAACCGGTAGTAAAAGTATATACAGTAGGTGATGTGAATGAAAAAGCCGTAGCCGATCCAACTTCACCGACCTATAGTAGAGAAGTTTGTGGCGGTCCGCATGTTGAGCATACTGGTGTGCTTGGTCATTTCAAGATTGTCAAAGAAGAAGCGGTGAGCGCGGGGATGAGAAGGATTAAGGCTATTTTGGAATAAAATGCAACGACTGAGCCTTTTATAACGACATGCTCAGGTCTACGCGCTACGGGTTGTAGAACCACGGTCGCGCATTTGGCGTTTTACCAACGCCTGTGCAGCCGTACTTCTGGTAGGCCAAAGCCTCAGCTTTGTCCATCTGTGAAGGCGTCAAGGAGTTACGGATTGCTCCGTAAGCCGTTCTAGCCAACGACAGACTGTTGAACTCGAAGTGTGTGGATCCAACCCCGTGCCAGAAGGCGTGGATGATGAATCCCGAGCATCCCTTGGGCGGGTTGGCAACCTCCAGGAGTTCGAAGAACCCCTGTGTGCTGGCCTCACAGCTAGCACCGACGTACTCATGCTGGGTGACATCGAATCGAGACTCCCAGCCATAGCTTCCGTGTGGCACGACTGTAGACATGTGGTCCCTCCTGTTAGTCTAAAGTTAACAGGACAAATGTAAAATTGTCAAAAAATATTATTTAAAGTAAAGTTATTACATGCTCAAAAAAATAATTCTCCATTTTTGGTCAATGCGTCGCCAGTTTGCGAAATATTTTATTGTCGGTTTTAGCGGACTATTTTTGGACATGGGAAGTCTCTATCTTTTGACTGAATTTTTGCATGTGCGTCCAGTTTTTGGGGTAATGATTAATGGCATATTTATGCTTAATTATATTTTTTTTCTCAATAAGCATTGGACGTTCAAATCAAGCGGTGTCACTCATAAGCAAATGGTCAGGTTTTTTATTTTGGCCGGGTTTAACTATATAGTAACCATTGCTTGGATGTTTTTCTTTAATCATAAAATGGGTATAGATTATAAATTAGTCAGAATTTCTAACATTATTATAGCGGTGGCCTGGAATTTCCTTATCTATAAATATTGGGTGTATAAACAGGATGAAATGCCGGTGGTTTTGCCTCCTGTCTCTGTTTAGCCTTAAATTGTGTATAACGTAGGCTTTTTGCCCTTGACCCCGACACAATAACGCCATAGATTTTGTTTTTCGCTTAAAATAGAGGTCCTGTGCATAAAGTATGCCATTTTTAGCTTTTTTGCCTTCATCTAGCCAAAATCTAGAAAAACATGGCGTTTTTTGTGTGGGGTTGACTTATCTCAAGTTTTCCGTTAGTATATAGAAGTTATTAATTTTAAAGAAAATGGCTAATAAAGACCTAATCGAGTTAAAGGGAACAATTGAGGAACTTTTACCTGCCACCACTTTTAAAGTAAAGTTGGAGAGCGGGCAAGTTGTCCTCGGTCATTTGTCAGGAAAATTAAGAATGAACAAGATCAGATTGAGTCTGGGAGATAGTGTCAAAGTAGAGATGACTCCCTACGACTTGACAAAAGGACGAATAACGTATAGATTCTAGGTAGAAAATAAAATTTATAAAGAGTATCAATCATTGCGGTGTAGCCTGGTCGCTGTTATACATATGTCCATATGTCCGTATAACAAGCTGTTGGGTGTTGATATCGCGGCAGTGATTGGTATTTTTTGAAACTAAAATTAAATAAGCAATTTAGAAAACATATGAAAGTTCGCGTATCAGTAAAAAAGATGTGTAATAAATGTAAGACCGTTCGTCGTAAAGGTTTAGTTTGTGTTATTTGTGAAAACCCAAAGCACAAGCAAAGACAAGGATAATTTAAAAATCTAAATACCCACCGCCGCGAGGCGGGGTCCCGCTGAGGCGGGATAAATTTCAACAGTATGCGTGTCGCTGGTATAAATATCCCTAAAGAAAAAAGAATTGTCATCGCTTTGACTTATATTTATGGTGTTGGTCCAACTATGGCCAAGAAGATTTTGGCTCAAGCTAAAATCAGTGAAGATGTCCGCACTAAAGCTCTTACACCTGAACAAGAAGACAAATTGCGCATGATAATTGAAAAAGAACACAAGACTGAAGGTGACTTGCGTCGTGATGTCATGGCTAATATCAAACGTCTCAAAGATATCAAGGCTCATCGCGGTATTCGCCACATGAAGCATTTGCCAGTAAGAGGTCAGCGCACCAAGACCAACTCTCGTACTGTCCGCGGTAATGTCCGCAAGACTATGGGTAGTGGTCGTAGAGCTGAAGGTTTGAAGACCTAAGCCATTTTATTTTAAAGTAAATTGAAAGTTAATAAGTTAATAATATTATGTCAGACACTCAAACACAAACAGCCCCAACTACTGCTGTAGAATCTACTGAAAAAAAATCAGTTGTTAATAAAGTTCAAAAAAATAAGAAAAAGAAAGTTGTAAAGCAAGTGCCTCATGGTAGTGCTTTTATTCAAGCTTCTTATAACAACACGATTGTTAGTATCACTGATCCAAATGGTGATGTCTTGAGTTGGTCTTCTTCCGGTAAGGTTGGTTTTAAAGGACCAAAGAAAGCTACTCCATACGCTGCTGGTATGGTAGTAAAAGATGCTATCGACAAGATTGCGGCTTGCGGTCTCAAAGATATCCACGTTTTTGTAAAGGGTATTGGCGGTGGTAGAGAAGGTGCTATCAGAGCTTTGCACTTGAATGGTCTCAATGTCTTATCAATCAGTGATGTCACTCCGATTCCACACAATGGTTGCCGACCACCAGGTAGACGCAGAGTATAATTATTCTAATTTCTAAATTCTAACTCCTTAAGAGTATGGCAAGAGATTTAAAACCAAAACATAAATTTTGCAGAAAATACGGACAGAAGCTTTGTGATTCTCCAAAATGTCCTGTGACCAAAAGAAGTTATGCCGCTGGTGTGCATGGTCCAAGCAAGAGACAAGGCAAACAGTCTGTATATGGTAAGCAATTATTTGAAAAACAGAAAGCCAAGCAATTGTATGGTCTTTTGGAAAAACAATTTTCAAACTATGTTGCCGAAGCTTCCAGTAAAATCGGTGATACTTCAAAATTCTTAGTAAATTATTTAGAATCAAGACTAGACAATGTTATTTATAGAATGGGTCTTGCATCTTCCAGGCGTGCTGCCAGACAACTTGTTAGTCATGGTCATATTACTATAAATGGAAAAAAAGTTGACGTCCCTTCTTATCGCGTTCGCGTTGGTGAAGAGGTTGCTTTGGCTGAAAAAAGTAAAACTAGTCCACTTTTTGTAAAAATTACAGAAAAATTAGCGAAGTTAGAAGCTCCAGGATGGTTGGGCCTTGATCCAAAAAAGATTGGCGCCAAAATTTTGAATGCTCCTACTACTGAGGAACCTGGATATGACGCTAAGTCTATCGTTGAGTTCTATTCACGTTAATAAATAAAGGAGGGGACACCCCCAGCTAAATAACTTTAAAATCGTATGGAAAATTTATTACTGCCATCAAAAGTAGAGTTTATACCAGGGGAAACCCCAAACACTGGTTCTTTGGTTGTGTCTCCTTGTTTTTATGGTTATGGTACTACTTTGGGTAATACTTTACGAAGAGTTTTGCTTTCATCTTTGCCTGGCGCCGCTGTTGAAGCTGTAAAAATCAAAGGTGTTCAGCACGAGTTCAGTTCTGCTGAAGGACTCAATGAAGATGTAGTTGATATTATTTTAAATTTAAAACAGTTGGCTGTGAGAGTGTTTACCGATGAGCCAGTAACTTTGCATGTTAGTAAGAAAGGTCCTGGAGTTGTGACTGGTGCTGACATTGAAGCAAATTCCAGTGTGGAAATTATGAACCCAGAATTGGTTTTGGCTACTCTTACTTCCAACAAACCTTTTGAAATGGATTTGATTGTTGGTAGAGGTCGTGGTTTCAAACCAGTTGAAGAAAAAGACAAGAAGCACTATGATCTTGGTACTATCGTGATTGATTCTATTTATACTCCAATCAAAGATGTTGGTTATGATGTTGAATATACTCGCGTGGGCGATATTACTAACTACGAAAAATTAACTTTGAATATTCAAACTAACGGTACTATTTCTCCTGGTGAAGCTATCAAACAAGCTACTCAAATCGTTATGGACCACTTTGGTATTATTGCGGATGCTGCGAGCGGAATGGCTGATGTGTTACCAGTGATGGCTGTAGCCAAAGAAGATGCAGAAGAAGTTGTTAGTGAAGATGAAGAAGAAGGAGAAGACAAGCCAAAGAAAGCTAAGAAAGCAGCTAAGAAGAAATAATTATAATATATGCGTCACCAAAAAAATAAAGTTACACTGGATAGAAAAACAGCGGCTCGCCGATCTCTTTTAGCAAACATGGTAGAGAGTTTGGTTTTATACGAAAAGATTCAAACCACCAAAGCCAAAGCTAAGGCGGTAAAATCTTTGACAGAACGCTTGATTACCAAAGCTAAAAAACAAGATTTGACTGCTCGTAGAGAGCTCATGAAAGTTTTGTATACAGATAACGCTATCAAAAAATTGATGGAAGATTTATCTGCTAGATATAAAGATCGCAAAGGCGGTTATACTAGAATTGTTTTATTTAAAAATAGAAAAGGTGACGGAGCTGAAGAGGTAATCCTCGAATTAGTTTAATTTATACATTATATGAAAAGAAAAAAAATCGTATTCGATGCCTCTGGCCAAATAGTTGGTCGCCTTGCTACTCAAGTAGCGATTGCTTTGATGGGAAAAAATAAAACAACTTTTGAAAAAAATATTGACGGTGGTGATAAGGTTGAAATTCAAAATGTCAGCCTAATTCGTTTTACCGGTAAGAAATTGGCACAGAAAGAATATAGACACCACAGTAATCATCCAGGCGGTTTGAAGAGCAAATTAGCCAAAGATGTTTTGAAAAATAATCCGCAAGATATTCTTTTACACGCTGTTTCTAAGATGTTGCCAAGAAACAAAATGCGCGATGAAAGATTGAAACGCGTATCATTTTCCGATTAAGTTAAATATAAACATTTATGACAAAGACTGTTAGTAAAAAAACAATCGCAGCTATCAAAGTTGCTCCAGCCAAAAAAGAAGATACCACTCGTGCTGTTGGCAGACGCAAGACTGCTTCCGCTCGTGTTCGTTTGCAGCCAGGATCTGGTAATATTGTGGTAAATGGCAAACCATACCAAGAATATTTCCCTTATTTTGAATGGCAAAATATCATCGTAGCCCCTCTTAAGGCTATCAGCAAAGAAAAAACCTTTGACGTATCTGTAAAGATCGTTGGTGGTGGCCAAAAAGGCCAAGCTGTAGCCGTTCAGCACGGTATTTCCAGAGCTTTGCTTGTTTGGGATGAAGAACTCAAGAAAACCCTCAAAACTCAAGGATACCTTACTCGTGATGCGAGAGTTAAAGAAAGAAAGAAGCCTGGTCTCAAGAGAGCTCGTCGCGCTCCACAGTGGTCAAA
>CAZBWU010000001.1:121239-289843 GCA_964496095.1 uncultured Gammaproteobacteria bacterium | reverse complement strand
AAGCTGTGTACCGTAAGGTACCGAGGGTTCGAATCCCTCCCTCTCCGCCAACAAAAACAACCCTCATTAAAGGGCTGTTTTTTATTTAAAAATTATATTTTACTAAGCCAGTTCCCCTACCAAAAAATCCACGAGTTTATCAATATATTTTCTAGTTTCAGTAGATTGCTCCGGATCACAAACAGCCGGAGGAGCATTGAGCTCAATCAGTTTGAAACCGTCTTTAGAATTAAAAAAATCAGAAGACATTACACTTGTTTTATAGTGCGCAAATTTTTTATTTACAACTGACACTAATTCTAGCAAATCAGCCGGTAATTTTTCTAGAGGCACAGCTTTTTCAGTCCCACCCTGAGACACGTTAGCCAAATACGACCCGCTTGGAGGCACGCGTATAAATGAATAAACAGGCTCACCGTTAATTGTTACCACCCTTATATCATGCAACCCTTCCACAATTCCGGGAATACCAACTGAACTATCAATAAATTCTTGCATAAGGAGATCGTCCCAAGTCTCATACAAAGATTGGTAAATTTCTTTAACTGGTTTTATGTAAATACCGCGACCTCCACAAAGAAAATTCTTTTTTAAAACAATTTTATCTTCAGGTCTAAAATTCCACTGAGCGACTGTCTCAACAAACTCTTGATAAGAATTAATCGCTTTGGTTTTTGGCGATATGTCCGCAAATACTTCTGCGATTTTTACTTTATCATCACAAAATCTCTCCAGATCAGGATGATTAACCATAGGGCAATCATAAATTTCTGGGATTGTTTCGTGATTGCCACGATGAAAAATTAAATCTACTTTTATATTTTCTTGAACAAGAGATAAGGCTCCACCTTCAATTCGCCAACCATGAGAAAACAATCCCTTACCCAAATATGATGATTTGCCTCGGACAATATAGACTTCATTACCATGCTTTTCAACCTCTCTAATTATACCTTGAAAAATTTTAAAATACGGATATTTTTTATTAAACGGATCCCCCATTGGTTCTGGGTCAGAAAAATAGATAGCTAATTTTTTTGACATAAAAATTATTATACTAACACAAACAGACGACTAACATCTCTACAATCTTATCATTAAAATTTTTATCTTGAGGGGATAGTTTTGGATTACATACGCCTGGGCGAGAATTAAGTTCAACCAACTTAAAACCATCCTTAGAATTCACAAAGTCAGAAGCAAAAATACTAGGCCTATACTGTTCTAGTTTTTTATTTATTTGTTTAACCATTATCAATAAACTAGCCGGCAATTTATCCAAACTTAATGGTATTTCTGTGCCACCTTGCGCTACATTGGCCAAATACGAACCTTCGGCCGGTACGCGTATAAAGGTATACATCGGCTCACCGTTAATTGTTGTCACCCGTATATCGTGCAAACCTTCTATGATTCCAGAAATACCAACTGAGCTATCTATAAATTCTTGAACCAAAATATTCTCCCAATTATCATAAAGCAATTCATTAATATCTTTTAAGGGGCGTATATAAATACCACGACCACTAGATAAAAAATTCTTTTTTAAAACAATTTTTTCTTCAGAACCAAAACCCCATTCCAATAATGTATCTAAAAATTCTTGATACGAATTAACAGCTTTTGTTTTTGGTGAAAATTCAGGAAAAAGCTCAGCGGTCTCAACTTTATCAACACATATCCTGTCCAAATCAGGATAATTGATAATTGGGCAATCATAAATAGCGGGAATAGTATTTTTATCATCACGATTAAAAATTAAATCTACTTTGATATTTTTATCATCAGGAACCATCTGCCCATCTCTTACCTGCCAACCATGAGAAAAAATACCTTTACCAAGATATGAATCACCGCGCACAATATATACCTCAATTCCATGTTTTTCTATATCCCGAACAATACCTTGATAAATTTCCCAATAGGGATACGTGGTATTAAATGGATAGCCCATGGGTTCAGAATCTGAGAAGTAAATTGCAAGTTTTTTTGACATAAAAATTACATAATAATCAACAATAACAGTAATACCAAGCGTGCTTTTTGTCAATTTTTTAGCCTTGTCTGAGCGGTTTTCTTATGATATAGTAATAATCTAAAAATCTCTAATTTACCTAGAATATGTCAAGAAAAATATTCTTATACTTTATTAGCTATCTGCTACTTAACAGCCTATTCTCTAGTCTGGCCTATGCTCAAATTAGCTTAACTACATCCAACGAACAATCTGGACAACAAATTGAAGCGAAAATAACCTCTGATGATTTGGTGCGTATTAATAAGAAAGCAATTTTTGACGCCTCCGATTCAGTCCTACCTTCACCAACTCAGGCAACAGATTATGTTTGGGATTTTGGCAGTGGTCCAAAAATTTCTGGCAAAGAAGTTGTCCAACAATTTTCCAATTTTGGTAAAAAAACAGTCACCCTCACTATCCGCCAAGGCGAAAAAACTTCTAGTGTAAGTAAAGAAATATTTGTCTTTGACAACAAAGCGGTTCTTATCCTTGATGAAAAAAAAGAATCTGAAATTGAAGAAATAAAAAAACAGGCGGCAGAAAATGGAGTAGCTTTACAACTACTTCCTATCTCAGAAAAAGAAGGGGCCTTTCTCACTGAAGACGCCCTTGTACAAAAAATAAAAGAAAACACAGACTACATCAAAGATTCAAACGCGCTAATCTTTTACACTCAATCACCTCTTGGAATTCAAGCGTTTAATCTCTACTGGAAAGATTTGGAAAAAGATAATCAGGATCTTATAAAGAACAAACTAATGATTGTTATTTCTGATAGCGATCTGGGCACAATCGCAAACTTAGCCTATCAAACATTTAACTTGATTCAACCAAATTATATTCTGCTAACACGTAAAGAAGCTATCAACCCTATTTTTATTAACAAAGACACTGCTCGCATTGTCGACACACTCAAAAATCGAAGTATAGAATACAGAATCATAGACCAACGCGGAAACAAAGCGTCATTATTTTTTCTGTCTCACTTTATTACAGATTTGGTTTCCAAAGGTGTATCATCAAATATTATTTATATTATTTTAATTGTCCCCTTCTTAGCTTTTATCGCCGCATTCTCCAAACAAGTTATCGGCATAAGTTCTTTTGGAATTTATACACCGGTCATTATCGCTATCTCATTTTTTATTCTCGGACTTGGATTAGGAGTAATTACTTTTCTTTTTGCAGTAATAGTTGGCTATATTGTAAAGTTTATTCTAAATAAATTTGAACTATTATATTTGCCAAAAGTAGCTCTCAATCTAGCGCTAATTAGCTTGTCATTTTTAATGATTATTTGGGTCGCTATCCAATATGGCACCCCCCTCCCATTATCAATGGCCGTTTTTCCTATGCTTGTTATGTCTACGGTATCTGAAAAATTTATGGCCGCACAAAGCGAAGAAGGTGTCCGTAGCGCTATCGTGGCAGTAGTAGGAACCCTATTTATAGTAGTGACATCTTATTACTTTATTACCTGGTCTTATTTTAACAACATATTACTATCGTGGCCTGAGTTTGTACTTCTGCCCGTGGTAGCCACAATTGTTTTGGGTAAATTCACAGGCTTAAGACTAGCTGAGTATGTCAGATTCAGAAGCCTACTTACCGAACATCAAGAATAAATATGGCCATATCTAATCGTCATAAATTATCAATTTTTGAAAGAGCTTCAGGAGTACTTGGCATCAATGCCCGCAATCTTTTATATATCAGCAGGTTCAATAGCCAGGCCAACAAAAGTTTTGCCGATGATAAAATTTTTACCAAAAATTATTTGCAGTCACGCGGACTTGGCGCTGCCAAAGTACATGCCATTATAAAAAACTATAATGAATTAAAAAATTTTAATCCCAAAAATTTACCAGATAATTTTGTTATCAAACCAAATCATGGATTTGGCGGTGAAGGCATTATCGTGTTTGCAAGCAAAAAAAATAATTTATTTATTGATATAAACGGCAAAGAATACGACTGGAAAGATATGAGCCGTCACATCTCGTCTATCTTAGACGGCGAATATGCTATATCTGGTTTGACCGATCAAGCTATAATCGAAGAACGTCTTCTGGCGCATGATTTTTTCAAACCCTACGCTAAACGCGGACTACCAGATATTCGCATCGTTGTCTTTAATTATATTCCCGTTATTGCCATGCTTCGCCTGCCTACAGAAGAGTCACAGGGCAAAGCAAACCTCCATTTGGGAGCAGTCGGAGTTGGTATTGATGTAGCTACCGGAAACGCCACCTACGCCGTGTGCCACAATAAATTTATACGCACCCTGCCTAACGGAGAAGAATTGTCAGATATAAAAATACCCCAATGGGATCAAATTTTA
Organism: uncultured Gammaproteobacteria bacterium; assembly: GCA_964496095.1. Taxonomy (GTDB): domain Bacteria; phylum Patescibacteriota; class Patescibacteriia; order Magasanikbacterales; family GWA2-37-8; genus XYD2-FULL-39-9. The sequence continues at coordinate 285,485 of CAZBWU010000001.1, read as the reverse complement.
TTAACCGCTTCTAACGCCCAAAAAATTAGCCAGATTGGATTTTTAGCAGCTGATATCGTTCTCACCACAACTGGCATAAAAATACTAGAGCTCAACGCCCGCGCCGGTTTATCTATCCAAATTGCCAACCAAATCCCCCTTCGCGCTCGTTTAAATAAAGTTGCCGACCTAAAAGTACCAAATCCTGAAAAAGGTGTTGAGGTCTGTAAAGCTCTTTTTAGTTTTAACACCCCCTCTGAACAAAAAAGAAACTCTGAAAATAACCAAGCTATTGGCCTATTTGAACATGTGGAATTCTTAAACACCCACTACGACCGTGTGTTGGCAAAAATTGACCCTCACTATGAGGGCGTTCTAATTGACTCAAGTCTAAAAGATATAGAGGACGAAGACGGGTTTACCGATATTAAATTAAAAGGTAAACGCCTCACCATCCCTACCACTTTTGGCAACTTAGAAAAAGAAAAATATAAAATAATTATCGGCGGAAAATTTCTTAATACTTTTACGATTCATAGCACCCTTAACAAACATTTGCTTTATCAAGCTCCGGTAGTTGATAGCGAACGAGAAGAAAAAATTCTAAAAAATATTGATAAAAAAATCTACGAAATAGATAAAAAAATTACTATCGCTGGATTCTTAAGACCCCTAAATCACGACGATGAAAAAAAAATATTCTTAGCAAACCCAACTCGCTCACCGCAGTTTTTTTATAAAACTCTAGGCCTGCCAATCGCTCAGATACGAAAAGATTTAAAAGCTCTACCAGAAGCAAGTCACCACCCACTTTATAATCTTTATAAAAATAAAATAGCCGAAATAGGGGTAAAATTAGATTTATTGGAATCAGTAGATAAACCAGCGCTTCAGATCGCTTCTGAAAAATTATATGGCCCGGCCAACCGCGTGCTTTATGATCAGGCTGTCAGATATATTCATGAACATCCTTACCAACCGGACAAAAGCGCCAAGGTAAGCTTTAAACAAATCGTAAAAAGATTAAAATCGTTTTTGGAAGAACATAAGTTAGACAACTGGAAAATAAAAGACGAGACTGATCGTGTCAATGATATTTCTATTAGTCTTGATGGAAATATATTCTTGCGCCACGGAGCTGTATTTACCGAAAACCGTCTCAAGGCTGTCATTGCCCATGAAATAGAAACTCATATTTATCGGGCTGAAAATAGCCGACTACAGAAGTATAAAATCTTTGAAATCGGCACCGCCGGATATTTGGCAACCGAAGAAGGTTTGGCGGTATATAATCAGCAAGCTCTAGGATTACCCTTGGGAGAAAAAGAAATTTGGGCTCCACTTCGATCTATTGGAGCTTACTTAGCCCAAGAAATGTCTTTTGTTGATTTATTTCATTACCTGAAAAATAATTATAAACTAGAAGACGAATCAGCTTGGCGAACTTGTGTAAAAGTAAAACGTGGCTTAGTCGACACTGGTAAAAAAATAGCCTTTACAAGAGACACTATTTATTTCAAAGGTTTCCAAGCTGTAAAAGAATACCTGGCAGATGGTAATATTGAAGAAAAAACAAAACATCTTTATATTGGTAAAATTGGTATTGAAGATCTAAAAAATATTGGCGAGTTAAACCAATATAAAACTAGATACAAATTAACTGAAAAGTATGACAAAAAATAAAAAAATAGGTACTGCACTTATCATCCTACCACCCACACTATTTATTGTATCCAATATCGGTTATGCTATAGTAAGTTTTGTACTAAACCAGCAGCTCGCGAATGGAAATCCAAATACTACTTCCTTTGCGATTCTGCGTACAATACTGGGATTGTGCGGTATGTTGGGAATAGTAGGTTTTTTTATCTCCATTCCAATAGGTGTATATTTTTTAGCTAAAAAATAATTAGCCTAAGTATGAAAAAAGTTCTAGCCCTAACGACCATACTAATCCTAACTGGAGCCGGTTGTATAATAAAAAGCAACACGACTGATAGTCGAACCATCGCGCCAGAACCAGTAATTTGTACGCAAGATGCTAAGGAGTGCCCAGACGGCTCCTATGTCGGACGTACTGGCCCGAACTGTGAATTTGCCAATTGCCCAGAAACAAAACCTTCACCAACACCAAACCAACAAACTTACAAAAATTGGAAAAATGTCAATATTGGCGGAGTAGTTAGTTTTCAAATTCCTCCAAACTGTAATGCCGAACCAGGAGCTGGTTCTACCTATGTTTCCTGTCCGACTCCTAATAACGAAACCCCTACTCCAGAATTTGTTTTTTCTTCAGACGGTATTCAAGTCAATATGAAGCGTTGGGAAGGTTTGAACTCTCCATATTGGGATGATGTTGTAGCTTCTCTAAGGGTGGTCACACCATTAAATCGTGCTATACAAATAAATATAGCTAAATAATTTATTAAACTAAAATATATGCAAAACAGAGTCGTACACTTTGAAATCCAAGCTGACAACATCGAACGCGCTATCAAATTTTACCAAGATGTTTTTAATTGGAAAATAAGCCAATGGGAACAAAACCAATATTGGATGATTATGACCGCTGATAAAGATAGTAAAGATCCTGGTATAAATGGCGCCTTATTGCCCCGCCCTGCCAAAACTCCACCCGCAGAATGTGGTACCAACTCCTATGTCTGTACTATTCAAGTAGACAATTACGATCTAATGAGTGAAAAAATACTTGTTGCCGGCGGAAAAGTGGCCATGCCAAAATATGCCTTGGCTGGCATGGCTTGGCAAGGATATTTTTTAGATACCGAAGGCAATAATTTTGGACTGCACCAGGCTGATGCAAATGCGAAATAGCTTTATTATAATAAAAAAATATGAAAAAAATTTCTTTTTTAATATTAATAGCCGGGATAATTTTTATAACTGGTTGTGCTAAACAAACTAATAGATGGGTAGGATTTTACTACCAAGAAGGACGACCAACTCAAGGAAAGGCTAAATGTGAAATTAAAGAGTTTGATACTCAAAGTATATGCGAACAATGGGGTACAGAAAAAAGGATGTTTAGCAGTCACAGCGAATCAGCGTACTACTGTGGATTTGGTTGTAGATACGACAGTTCTTGCCAATACACTTGCGACACCACTCAGGAAACTAACCCAAACACAAAACAAGTTCTTCCAGTTGAACAAGCTAAAGATATTGAAGGGGATCTTTACTACATTAAAAACATCCAAACAAAAAACGGTAAAACTTCTATTGAGGTGGATAGTATTAAATGGTTAAGTTTCGCTGATAAAACCTGTAGCAGTCCTTCCGAAGTAAAGGCTGACATACCCCAATGTAATCCTAATGGTTTCCTGATAGAAAATAGCAATAAAAAAACCATGATCTACCAAGTCTCGCCATCAGCCATTATTCAGACTATAAACTTAGCAAGCAATCCAATAGAGAACACTAGCACAGAACTCAAAGACTTCCTTGATTCATTTATAAAACAAAAAGAATTTTTTGAGATTAATCCATTCATAATTCAAATAGAAAATAATGTCGTAACAGGGATACAGCAAGAATACATCCCATAAACAAAGATGGTTGACTCCCCTATATTTTCCCTGTAGTATAGCTAGTACTAAAAACGAAAATATGGCCATTCTAAAAATTCAAAATCTTCACGCCAATGTTGGTAAAACCAAAATCTTAAATGGTGTTTCTTTGTCTGTCAAATCAGGCGAAATCCATATTATTATGGGTCAAAACGGCTCTGGTAAAAGCACCCTTCTTTCAGCCTTAATGGGCAGTCCAAAATATACTACCACCAAAGGCTCATTATTTATAGACAAAAAAAATATCTTCAAACTCTCCCCAGCCGAACGTTCACAAGTCGGCATATTTTTGGCTTTTCAACATCCTCAAGCAGTCACTGGAGTCTCTTTAGGCAATTTCCTGCGCCTAGCCCATAATACCAAAAACAAAACCGCTCAAATGTCCCCGGCTACTTTTGGCGCCCTCATGCGCACGGAAATGGAAAAGTTAAAAATTGATCCTACCTTTATCTCGCGCTTTCTCAATGACGGCCTGTCAGGCGGAGAAAAAAAGAAGTCTGAAATTTTACAACTCGCTATCCTTCAACCAAAATTTGCTTTCCTGGACGAAATTGATTCAGGTTTAGACATCGATGCTTTAAAAATTGTCAGCCAACAAATCAACCTGCTTCACAAATCACAAGGTTTCGGTCTTGTTATAGTAAGTCACAATCTTCATATTTTAGATTTTATCAAGCCAAATAAAATTCATATCATGGCCAAAGGAAAAATTATCACAAGTGGCGGTAAAGAAATCTTAAAAAAAATTGAGAAGGGCGGTTTTGATAGTTTTAAAACAAAATAAATGGCAATTCCAACTAAAACAAAAAAAATAATTGCCAGCGCTGGCGACAAGTCTGCTTTTTCTTTTCATACCAAACCAAATAATCTATTTACTTCAGCCAAAGGTTTAAGTAAACAAGTGATAGAAAATTTATCAAAACAAAAGGGCGAACCTAAGTGGATGCTGGACTTCCGCCTCAAAGCCTACGAAATATTTTTGAGTAAACCCATGCCAAACTGGGGAGCAGATCTCTCTGGGATTGATTTTGATAATATCCACTACTATGTTCGTCCCCAAGACAAAACCAAACGAGACTGGAAAGACGTCCCCGAAGACATAAAAAATACTTTTGATAAATTGGGCATACCGGAAGCTGAAAGAAAATTCTTAGCTGGAGCGGGCGCGCAATTTGAATCAGAGATGGTCTATCATTCTCTCGCCAAAGACCTTGCCAAACAAGGTGTTATTTTTATTTCTACTGATGATGCGCTCAAAAAACATCCTGAACTTTTTAAAAAATACTTTGGTACAGTGGTGCCGCCTCATGATAATAAATTCGCTTCTCTGAACTCTGCCGTTTGGTCTGGCGGCTCTTTTATCTACGTGCCAAAAGGCATACATATCAAGTTACCCTTACAAGCCTATTTCCGCATCAACATCGAAAACATGGGGCAGTTTGAACGCACACTCATTATTGCCGACGAAGGAAGCTCTGTGCACTACGTAGAGGGCTGTACAGCACCCACCTACTCCAGCGACTCACTTCATTCCGCTGTTGTAGAAATAATTGTCAAAAAAAGTGCCCGTGTCCAATATACTACTATCCAAAACTGGTCAGGCAACGTTTATAATCTTGTAACTAAAAGAGCGCTGGCCAACGAAAACGCCGAGATGTTTTGGTTAGACTGCAACTTAGGATCAAAAGTGACAATGAAATACCCGAGTATAATTTTACGCGAACCTGGCGCCAGAGGAGAAATCCAATCACTAGCTTTTGCTTCAACCGGCCAACACCAAGACGCTGGCGGAAAAGTCATCCACCTGGCCCCAAACACAAGCTCTACTATTATTTCTAAATCAATTAGTAAAAATGGTGGTCAAACCACCTACCGAGGATTAGTCAAAGTCGCCAAAGGCGCCAAGAACGTCAAAACTAGGGTTGTTTGCGATGCCCTAATGCTTGACCCAGAATCTCGTTCTGATACTTATCCAACCATGGATATTAAAGAAAAAGATGTCGCCATTGCCCACGAAGCGACTGTCGCTAGTATTGGCGAAGACGAATTATTTTATCTGATGAGCCGAGGACTAACAGAAGAACAAGCGGCCACCCTTATTGTTAACGGCTTTGCCAATCCAATTATCAAACAACTGCCAATGGAATACGCCGTTGAGTTAAACCGGCTTCTCACTTTGGAGATGGCTGGTTCTATAGGCTAGAGCGCCGAGTTTCAAAGGACGTTACTCGGCATGATTTCGTTAAATCACATGAAAATCCAAGAAATTAAAAATTTTTCCAAACCACTTATTATTGGCGAAAACCAAGAACTGCTTTGGTTTGTTGATACGATTCCTAACGGAGAAATTATTTTGAAAAAAAATTCCAAATTATTTTTAGTTGGTTTAGTTTTTAATGGTTGGGAAGACCAGCGTCATCTTGAGATCAAAGCCAAAGCCACTGGCGCCAAATGCGAAATGTTATTTTTTATTTTAGGAAAAAATAATTCCAATTTTTCTGCTAAAATAGAAGCCTACCACCAAGCCCCAAAAACTCAAATCAAAGCTTCGCTTCGAGCTGCACTCACGGATAAGTCAGCAGGACATATTGAAGGAAATTGGAAAATTGAAAAAGGCGCAAGTGGCGCCAACGCTTATTTTTCTCACCACACCCTACTACTATCAGAAGAAGCCAAAGCCAAAACATCGCCAAATTTAGAAATAAAAACAGATGACGTTAAAGCTGGCCACTCCGCTAGTGTTGGCAAAATTGACGAAGACGCTTTATTTTATCTACTTTCTCGCGGACTTGAAGAGACAGATGCTCGAACACTTCTGGTTGAGGGATTTTTTGAAAAAGATATAATAAATATTCCAGATGAAAAAATAAAAAATAATATTCGCGAAGCAGTCAAAAATTTTCTTTTATGAAAAATATCCAAAAAGATTTCCCTATTCTCCAACGAAAAATCAACGGCAAACGTTTGGTTTATTTAGATAATGCTTCCACTACTCAAAAACCAAAAATAGTTTTAAAGGCTCTGCAAGATTTTTATACTACTTCCAACGCTAACATTCATCGTAGCATCCACACTCTCTCCGAAGAAGCAACAGGGCAATTTGAAGATGTACGTAAAAAAGTCGCAAAGTTTATTGGTGCACCTAGTGCAGAAAATATTATCTTCACCAAAAATACGACTGAGGCAATCAATTGCATACGCCTCAGCTGGGCCGACCAACATATCAAAGCCGGAGACGAAATAATTATCAGCGCCTTAGAACATCATGCCAACCTAGTGCCTTGGCAAGAATTATGTAAGGCTAAAAAATCTTTTTTAAAAATAATCCCTTTAACTCATGATTTTACTCTCGATCTGCAAGCATACCAAAAAATGCTTTCTCCAAAAACAAAACTGGTCTGCCTCACATCCCAATCAAATGTGACTGGTACTATCAACCCCATCAAACAAATGGTTGTATTTGCCCATGCTGTTGGCGCTAGAGTGGCTATAGACGCTGCTCAGAGCGTTGGCCACCGACCAATGAATGCCAAGGATATAGACTGCGACTTTTTGTCTTTCTCAGCCCACAAAATGCTAGGACCAACTGGTGTGGGGATTCTCTATATAAAAGACGGCCTCATTAATGAGATGAAGCCTTTTATCTATGGCGGAGAAATGGTTGAGTCTGTCCAAGAACAATCCGCCTCATACCGCACCGGACCATGGCAATTTGAAGCTGGCACACCCAACATTGCCGATGTCATTACTTTTGGCGCAACCCTAGATTACCTAAATAAAATTGGTTTAAAAAATATCCAGGCTCACGACCAGGAATTACTATTCTATGCTAAAAAAATATTTTCTCACTACCCACAAGTAAAAATATATTCCCCTGCCCACATTAAAAATTGTGGCGGGGTTTTATCTTTTTCAATTGAAGGTGTTCACCCTCATGATATTGCCACTATTTTTAACGAGGAGGGCGTCGCTATTCGTTCTGGATTTCATTGTGCTGAGCCACTTATGAAAAGACTAGACGTAAATGGTACGGCTCGTCTCAGTTTTTATATTTATAACACAAAAAAAGACATTGACGTGGCAGAAAAAGGTTTAAAAAAGGTTCTTAAAACTTTTAAAATTTAAAATGGATATATACTCAGAAACAATCCTTGATCATTACAGCCACCCTCATCACCAGGGCGCGCTTAACAAACCAACAAATACTATTATCGAGCATAACCCCCTTTGTGGCGACATTATTCGATTAGATTTAAAAATAGACAAAAATACTTTGATGGAAGTTGGCTTTGTCGGTAACGGCTGTGCTATTAGCCAAGCTTCTGCGTCTATGCTCACAGATTATATTGAAGGTAAAAAAGTTTCAGCTTTAAAAAAAATAAAACCCACAAATATTTACAAACTACTGGGCGTGACCATTAGCCCCGGCAGGACGAACTGTGCTTTGCTTGGTCTAAAAGCCTTAAAAAAAGCATTAAACAAAGAAATGATTGCTAATCTATAATAAATACTATAAAATATATATTATTTATTTAAATTAAATTAAACTTGTATATGAAGAAAAAATTGCTTATTCTGGCCGGTATATTGGTATTCTTTTTTATCATTGGAAAAGCTTGTTCCAGTGAAAATAAAGTCTCTGTTGAAGAAAACTCAGGCACAACCACAACGACCCCTACTAAAGAAGTAGCCGAAGATGAAGGATTTAAACTACCTGAAAATAAATTTGACACAAGTATTTCAATCCCTGGTACTAAACTTATTTTAAAGTATCCCTCTAAAGGTTTTTACCAATTAGGGGCAGTAGTTAAAACAAATGAACCTGGAGCACCTGACTCATATGGCAATGTTTTAACAATACAAGCAAAAGAAAAATACAACAATGAAAAGGGCAGTGAATTTATTACTTTGGTTACAGCTTTGCGCGAAGCTGACCCAAATGAAAAAATACTTAAGAACGTAAACGAAATACTCAATCCAAATCAAGTTGAAATTGACTATGCCAAAAACAATGGCTCCTACAAAACTATTAACGGCCAAGAATTTTTTGTTTATAAAGTAGATGAGGTTCTGACTTTATATAAAGCAATTACCTTACAAAACAACCAGGTAATAATTATTACTTTAATGTATAAACCGACAGATGGGAAAGAATCTGAGGCAGCCTTCAAGAACAACGACAAGCTGCTAATAGAAATTTTGGAAAATATTTCTTATAAATAATAAATAAATTACGCCTCATGATTAATCCTAAAACAAAGCCCTCTGCTCCTGAAAAACATACCGAGGAATACTGGTCAATGCTCAACAATATTTTTGATCCGGAAATAGGCATTGGCTTGGTTGATTTGGGTTTAATTTATAACGTAGAAATAAAAAAAGATAGAGCGATTATTACTATGACTCTGACTAGTATGGGTTGCCCTTTTGGCGCCAGCATCGTTGAACAAATAAAAGATGAAATAGGGAACATGTCTAAAATAAAAAAAGTAGACGTTAATATTGTTTGGGATCCGATTTGGACTGTAGATAGAATTAACCCTGATATCCGCTCAGTTTTGCCATTATAAATTAGCCACCGTGAGCCAAAGCCAACCCCCAAACAATTTTGACTCCTTTATCTTTTAAAGCCTTAGCGCACTCGCTCATTGTAGCGCCTGTAGTAAAAACATCATCAATGAGCAACACCTTCTCAGGAACAAACTCTTCTTTATTCTCAAAAATAAAGACATCCTTTAAATTATTTTTTCTATCTACAGCTGACAACTTGGCCTGCTGCGCTGTATAATTTGAACGGTGCAGATTAGTGTTAATTTTAAAATTAAATTTTTTCGCAAATCCTTCCGCCAAAACCATTGCTTGATTAAACCCTCTTTCGCGTTGTCGACGAGCGTGAAGTGGAACAGGAATCAAAACAAAATCTTTATAAATTAAATCAAAATCGATTGCCAAAATTATTTTTTCAAAATCCTCTTGTAATTCTAACAAAGAATTATATTTCAGCATTTCAATCAATTTTGAAATTTTATTATCCCCATAATAAAATAAGGCCGTCACGCCATCTAAATGGGGTGCGGCCAAATTTTGCTTACCTAACGATAATTTTTCTGTTTTAACAATTTCTCCTAAACACTTATTACATAACCAGACTCCTTCTTCTTGACAACTAACACAAAACTTTGGAAAAAATAAATCTTTTAACCAAGCCAGTGCTTGTTCCATACTACTGCCATATCAGATTATTAGCCAACCAAACGCCATTTTCTTTCGCCATTTCTACCGTCACATTCTGATAACGATTAGAGGCTACGCCATTTTTATTTTCATTTCTCATAATCTTTAGATCGAAGACGGCTTTGGAGTCAGCCCAACTAACCCTAGTGGCGCTAACTACTTTAGTTGTCAGTCCTAAAAATTCCGAATTTTGGTTTTTTACATTGATACCAAGACTAATTTTTGACCATAAAGACTTGGTTGCTAGAGCTTCAGACTCCTTAATATTTTCAAACTGATTATCAGTTGAATACGTCCCGTAGCGTTCAATAAAAATTTTAGCAAGTTGCTCTACTCCTTTTTGCTCTACCTCTAAAGAAGTTAGAGGTTTAACTGGGGACCCTGACGGCACTACAGTACCAGCTCCCCCAGCAGGATTTGAGGGATTATTGGTATTTGTGTTATTAGCACCGGGAGTTGAAGCCGGGGTATTTACCTTTCCGCTATTTCTATTTTTTACTACCAAAAAAATACTGATTGATAAAATCAACAATACTACCACACTAATAATAATAAAGATGCGAGCACGAAGAGACATAAAATTAAAGTGGTTAAGAATTAAGCAAAATAATAAAAAACTACTTAGCTTTTTCTGCTTTATTGAGTCTGTCTTTCAAACTCCCTCTTAGATCTTTCTATTTCCAAAAGCTGTTCTGGATTAGTTGTCACCAACTGATCTTCGGTGTATGAAGCCACCACCTTGATGGCGGCGTGTTTATTCCCCGCGAAAAATATTCCCTCCCCTACTCCACTCTCCAAGAGTAAGTATTTTTCGCCCTCTGTAAGAATAAACACTTTTTGCACCAAATCAATAGCCGCGGGTGATTGTCTCAACAGTAATTGTAAAGCTGAATTAGTCACAATCGCCTGACCATACTGAGATTTCAAAAAATCATTTACATCTTGGGTAATTGTCGTCACACCCAAAAAATACTTGCGAGCGCGTTTAACAAGGGCAAAAATAAATCTGGCGCTATCTTCGTGTTGCATAAGCCACCAAGCCTCATCAATTACCAAAATTCTTTTCTTACGCTCAGAACGCACTACATTCCAAATGTAGTTTATAATAGCATAAATTGCCATTGGCCTAAGTTCGTCTTCCAAATCACGCACGCTAAACACGACCAACTGGTTCTTCATGTCGACATTTGTCGGAGCATTAAACAAGCCACTAAAAGTACCTTCGGTAAATTTCTTGAGACGTAAAACCAAATCATCCGACCCTTCCATACCTTCCAAAATTTCTTGCAAATCTTGCACGATTGGGGCTTGCACCACACTCAAATCAGATTCTGGGGTGATATCTTTTTTAGCGTATGTTTCTATTAAAGCTCTATCGATAATAGAATCCTGTTCAGTGGTCAAATTACCAAGCATAATTCTAAGCAAGCCTTTGACAGTAATCACCGCTCCACGAATAATATCTTCAGTTGAAAAATCTTCGCCTCCGGTTGGCCTTGGCAAATCAAATGGATTAACCTTACTGTCTGAGGATAATGAAATATTAATATAGGTTCCACCAACGGCTTCTGCCAAATGCTTATACTCCATTTCAGGGTCAATGACTATAACGTCTACACCCATCATCATACTGCGCAAAATTTCCAACTTAATAGAATAACTTTTACCAGCGCCGGAAGTGGCAAACACCGCCATATTGGCATTTTGCAACGAAAACCGATCAAATAAAATCAAGCTATTATTGTGACGATTAACACCGTATAAAATACCGTCATCGGAAGTGAGCTCGGCCGAAGTAAATGGAAAAGAAGCCGCAATTGGCGACGAGTTTAAGTTAAAAGAAATCATCAGCTCGTCATTGGCCAAAGGTAAGGTAGAATTAAAACCCTGCTCAGCTTGATATAAAACTTTTCGGCTATTGATAAGTTTGGAACCAAAAATATTTTCTACATCTTCTGATACCTGATCCAATTCTTCTTTGGTCTTAGCATACAAAGTCACATAAAAAGCAAACTGAAAAAAATGTTCAATGCCTTGAGTAAGATCATCTCGCAACCCTTCTATATCACGTAGAGCTGTCTCACGCACAGGATCGCGAGGCGCGCCCTTTTCTGAATCGGCGCTCAATTGCGCTTCTAAAGCACCTACTTTATTGCGTAATTGTTTTAAAATTACCGGCGATTCTACGGGATAAAAAAACATCCCCACATCCATCGTAATAGACAGATTCAAAACTGGTGAACTCCAGCCGATAGAAATATATCTTGGATATGACACAATAAAAATGGTTCGACAAAATATATCACCCAACTTTACATAGTTTGACTCTACGTTAAAAGCAGATGGTGCAAGCAAATCTTTGATAGAGACAGTACCCTCACGATAAACACGCTCCTCTTCAAGGGTTACTAATTCTTCGTTTGATTTTTTGGCAATTTCAGACTCTTTGGAAACCAATTTATTTTTTGGTTTGAAGGAAGAGTTTGAAAATTCTGGTTTAAATGCCATAATCGAAATGAGTGAATAAAATAATAGGATCTAATCCAACCGTAATTCACCTACTGGCGCCATGCGCTCACTAAACGCAATATCCGGATTGTAGGTTGAATAAAATAACTCTATAAGCGATTGCGTATCAAGCCTTACTACTTCTAGATTCATACTACTAAGACCTGATTCAATCTGCCTAACACGCATATCCAAATCATGTTTACGCAATTGGAATCTTTCATCTTTAAGTTTTATGGTTACTGCCGGATTAACCACCTCTTTTATTCTAGACCAAAATCCTTTTTTCTTATTAGACAAAGGATCGTAAGGCACGATAACAAAAAACTGCTTACTCATAATATTACCCAAACTCACAAGCTCTGAGACAAAAGATCTGTAATCTGCAATCTGCACACGCAAAAGCTCATTGGTTTGCTCACGTTCTTTTTGCAATAATTTTTCTAAATACGGTTTGATATAAAGTTGACGAGATTGCACTGTAACTTGTAAAGGAAAATCGATACCATTTAAAAAAGAAACATAAGATGAAATAATCGCATTTTGCTCATCTTCGTTCTTTAGCGCAAAATTAATACTAGAAACCATAAGGATAGCTCGGAGCGTACCGTCTTTCATAATTACCGTATCATACTTAATTTCAGCAAAAGGCAAGTGCTTCTGCGCGCTCGGCACGTTAATTTTCTTTTTCTTTGATTTTTCTTCCATACTATTCAGGCTTATAATAACCACCTGTATTAACGGTCAAAGACAAATCTCGAATCCGACTATATGACATTCGTGGAATTTCTTTAACCACTTCTGTCACTTCAAACTTTCCAGATTCAATATATTCTTTTAATTCTTTGTTAGTAAAGTCTCTTGACCAAATTCTGCGACTAGGACGACGAGCTGTTTGGAAAATATTTAAAATAAAATAATGAAATGGCTGACCATTTATTTTGGCAAAAGCAAGCACCGCCGCAAAACCGCCAATAAGGACTGCCAAAAAAATAAACAGGGTTGTGTCGGCTAATTTGAAAATAATAAATAAAATTAAACCTGTCACCAATAAAATCAAAAATTGCCTCGTGGTAATCGGACCAAAAATTTTATCTTCTACTTCTATAAATTGTGGAACTACGAACTGATCCATAAACATATTTTTATTAATTACAAAGTCTTCTCCATCTCAACTATTGCCATCGCCTCGCTTAATTTTATACTATTTTTCATCATAAGTACATTGGCCAAAGATTTTCTTTCAGCCAAAGACTGACAAATTGATTGTATATATTCCAAATATAGCGGTGAGTTATGATAAGCTGAAATCGCGTCTAGATACCAAATAAATGATTCTTCTTGCAAGTTGGAAATTTTTTGTTGCAATCTCTTGGCTGCTTCTTCGGAATTACTAGATAATTTCCTAAAATCATTTAAATTTATTGATCGTATTTCTTCTACCGGACCCATCTCCGTATCTGGAGCCGAAATATCTGGGACAAAACTTTTTGGCGCAGACTTGGAACTAATTTTAAAAATAGGTTCATTAGCCATACTTTCTTTGACCAACTTGGAAACCAAATCATTCTGAGGAACTAAATCCGGTTTTGGTGTTGGTGCTGGCGCTTGATAAGTCTTACCTATTTCATTATATGCCTTTGGCCTTACATCAACCGCAATGGCTGGCAACTCTGGTGGTTCTACCATTACCGCCATACCTATTTTTCCTTTCAAGGATGGAGCGTCTTTATGATCATTTTTTGAATTTAAATTATTTTTAGCATGAACTTCACCCACTGTGCTAATAATTTTTTCTATTTGTGTTTGCGCCAAACCCAAACCACCACTTGCTACAGATCTTACCAAGACATCACGAATTTCTTCATCACTCTTAATATCTTTGAGCCGAGCTAAAACCAAACTTTTTAATCTACCGAGCAAATCTGGAGCCACACCAAAACCAAGTCTTCTTACTACTTCTTCCACCTGACTTTCTCTCTTAGTACTAGTAAGGGGCGCATCACTTTTGATGGCTATTTTTTCTTCTAATGGTGACCTAGCATCAGCACTAGTGAGCGGTTTATGAGCAACCTTAGGCTCATTTTTTGGCGGATGAATAATATGAGATTTAGGATTTGTTGTTTGGTGTTCAGAGTGAGGTTTTGGAGAAATAACTACAGACGGTTGCGAACTAACTACCGGAGCAGGTTTTTGTCCCGATTTCAAATTCGTTTGAAATCGAGGATCCTCGATCCCAGGTGCTGGGGATCGGGACTTTTTCATTGCCAAAAATTCAGCCATTGTCACTTTGACAAAACTTCCATCGGGTTTCTTAATTGAAATTAATGGCTCAGACATACTTTAAATTATTCTTTCCACTTAAATTTATTTTCTTCTTCATCAAAATAAATCATCTCCGCAACACTTGGATCATTATTTTCTTCAGCCAATTCAGCAAGTTTCCCCATCACCCCTTCTATATCTTCAAAATTTCCTTCACTGTCTTTTTTGAATTCTGATTCGATTTGGGATTTGACCTGCCCCGTAGTGAGGCGCTTTTGCGAATCTACTATTGGGGTTTGTTCTGCAGTCAGACTTTTTTGTGATTCTACTATTACAGTTTGTTCGTTTCCAGAAAAAGACTCGCCTTCTGTTTTGTTGTCTTCCACCTCTTCATCAGATTCAGATGTAGGCACAGAACTATCTGTTTCGCTTCTTTGATATTTTTCTGGATTTAAAAATATATCGACGACAAACCAAATTTTTTCCCCATCTACTTCTTCAAAAAATTCTACTAATTCTAAGAATCTGTCCACACTAACATCCTTATCTGCATATACAAATGGCGCAACTTCTTTTGGACACATTATCTGTTTTAACTTACTAATAAATTCTGCTTCTTCCATAGAGCTCGCATCACGCTTTTCTAATAATAGATACTCAGAAACTAAATCCTTAACCATTATATTTTTTCCCTGCCAAATTCCTACAATCTGCTCTGATTCAAAAAATGTATTTTTAATTTTTAGATATAGAGATACTAATTTATTTTTATCAGACTTACTAAAACCAAAATACCACATCATTTCTCGTAGCACATCCACATCAAGTATTAACGCCATCGGTATTTGTCTCCTAATTATCTCAATAAACTTATTATAATCTATAATAGTGCCGATCATTTTCCAAGTCAGACGAACATAGATACGAAAATACGTTAATCGCCAGTTTAAATCTTTTTCATAATTATTTTGCGCAAAAAAAATATCCAAAATCTGCCAAGTTTCATACATTTGGTCAAAAGTCTTATCATTATCAACAATTTGTGTTTCTGTTTCAGCAAACTCAGTAATTGTTCTTTTTTCTATTTTTAACTTCATATTACTTAAATATCTTTAAGGTCGCGGAGGTCGCGGGCCAGGTCGCGTACTTCTTTCCAAGTCATCTCTGTAATTCTGCACGGCTTGTCTTTGCGCATCATTTGTTATTTTTTTTGTTTGTAAGGCATAGTTAAGCAGACCTTGAAGAGCTCTCTTATCTGTAACTGCATCATCAAGGGCAACTAAAACTTCATCTAACCTATCTTCAGAAGTATTATTAAAAGCTTCGGCAAGATCAACCTTGGTATACTCATCTACATTTCCCAAATTATTACCAGTTAATCCACCAGCTAAATTCAAAAGTATTTTTTGTGCTTCAGCTGACTCTAAAGATGGCGAACCTCCTGCATTTAGATCTAAACTACCTCTAAAGCCTTTAACATTAGTAATCTTTGATCCAGACAAACCTGACGTCCTTCTTGAAACTACGTGGTCCCTATCTAACGCAATGCTCGCATCAATTATTACCGTCTGAAGTGTCCCGTCTCCTCTATCAACAACTTTATAAAGACCCGCGCGCCCAAGAGAACCTTCGCCTGCCGCTTTTTCATTTCTCAACCTTTTCTGTTCTAAAATAGCATTCGCCTTTTCTCCGAACCTCTGTTGTAACTTTAGTACAGCGGCATCCAACTCTGGCTGGGTTGCCCCCACATGTTCATTGATTAACTCAGCCAAATCTTGAGCCTGCAATTGTCTAATCGGACCCACATCTATTTCCATTGACTGTTCTCTAGACATTCCAGCGGCATCTAAAATTTGACCTTTAATACCGTCTGCAACTGCTGCGTGGGTGCCTAAATTACTGATTTGCATTTCAGCCAGACTTTTTTTCAAAATTTCTAATTTTTTTTGTTCTATGGATATCAAACTTCCATCCCCAATTGCTCTAGCACGTGTCAGTTCTACTTCTTGGCTTGCTATCCTTCCTATCTGCGCTTTTGTTTTAGCTTCACTCTGTACATAGTCACCACCCGCTGTATGCTTCTTTATTCTAGACTCTATTTGATCATTTATCGTATTTTGTTCATTATTAGCTTCACTGAATCTATCTTGACTTATCAATTCTTTATCTCGAGCCCGTGCTAATTGCAAAGCCTGTAATTCATCAATATCAAACTTCATCTGCTCAGCCATAGCTTTAGCGGCCGTAGCTTTTGTTGTAATACCCCCACCCTCTTCTTGATCTTTTTTCAACAAATGCTTAATTGCTTCTAATTCTTCAATCTGTTTTTCCGAATTAAGCTCCGCCTCTATTTGAGAGGAGACTGCTTTTGCTTCAACACCTCTTTCTTCTAAGGCTTTACCTTTGTCGGATTTTAATAATTTAGCTTTTTGCTTAAGCCTACCTTCCTCCTCTTCTTCATGAAGTGTATGCTCGATAAGATCAGCATTTTCCTTGGCCTCTACAGATCTTGTTCTTCGTTTATAATCAAACAATTCTCTTTCTGAAAACTCCCCGGATTCTTCTATCTGCTTAAGAGCTACAGCCTTATCCATTCCGGATCTTTTTAAGTCTGCTACTACCTGGTCCATTCTTGCATATCTTTTTTCTTTAACTTTTGCCATTTTCTCAGCTTTAATTTTTGACCCAGTTTCTTCTAATTGATGCAAGTCAGCTTCTGCTTCTGTCTTAAACTTACCTATAGGCGTTTTACTAGTACTTACTAAATGCTCCAACTGTTCATGGGCATATTTAGCCCCTGATTCTGCGTCTTTCGTATACTCTTCTTTAAAAGCTGCTGGCGCTGCCCATAAAGCCATACGAGCACCCCATCTTTTTCTCCAACCATATTTTTTTGTGCCATCCTCGTTTTCTGCATATGCAGTATCAATATTTTTACCTGCCTGTATTAACCTCGGTTCTACATATTTTTTTGAATACCATTTTGATGCTGCAGCTTTAATTCGTCTTCCTCTTCGCACCCACTCATCCCCACCCACAAATGGTACTTTCATAGCTACAAATTTACCTGCAGCCTTAGCTCCACTAACAGCCTTCCCAGCCCCCCATCGTGCCGCCTGGTACCCAGAAGCATACATCGCCACCTTCTTGCCAATATCTTTGGCTTTACCCATCATCTCACCGCCAGCTGCGCCTAGTTCACTAGCCATCTTGGCGCCAGCTAGCAACATTGCGATTGCAATAACAAAATTAGCCATTTTTTCCCAACTCATAATATTGGTAATACCTGTCTGTTCTTCTTTTGGAGCTGAAGCTTCACTGCCAATCAAACTAGAGGAAGGTAGGGCGTTATATTTTTTTATATCATCATGGACACCGCCAGACCCAACAGTCACAAAAGAAAGCCATAGGAAAAAAACTATTACTGGCCCAGCAATAACATTACCACCAAACTCACCCCACCATTGACTGGCATACTTTTCTGTCTGCGGTAAAACATTAAGCACAAAAGCAAAGGGCGACATCACAATAAGAACCCAAAGCATAGCCATACGAGCCATCAATAACAAAAGGAAGGTTCCCATTGTCACAAGCATCATCGTGCTAAAAACCAAAGCCGCTACAGAAGCTAAAAATATACTAGGGGGAGTACCATCTCCAGCACCAGACCCACCATTTAATTTAAAAATATCCTGAACATTAAACATGTTTACCAAATTACCGCTAGCGGTAGCTGCGATCCCATTAACAAATGTCAACATCACTACCTGTCCAATATCTATAATCACTCCACAAATAATACGACTAAAGTTTACTACTACGGCGGCCATAATTACTTTTACCAACATTTTTTTCCATTCATAATGCTCCAAACCAAGTATCGTGCCAAAAGAAATAATAAGCAAAACAACAATAAAAATCATGTTGGTCATATCACGAATCATGACCCAGCCAACTGTCACTGCTGGAGAGTCGATATAACCATTATAACCAGCGATTTCAATTACAAACTTTAAAACCCAAAAAGTAAGCTTGATAAAAAATCCAGCTATTGCAAAAAATATATCAGAAAAAACTCCGATTACCCAATCACCTATCCCAGCATGAGCCATGGGAGTAAAAACAAACCAGCCAGTAACAAAAAGGCTTGATAAAATAACAAAACTCACCAAGCCAAGTTTATTTTTTGGACGCAAAAAATACCAGCTTTTGGCAAAAATCAAATCTAACTTATTTTTAAGCGTAGCAAACATTTTTGTTGCGATTAATTTAACTTAATTATACCATATTTTGACCCTGTCAACAATTTGTCTGGGTTACAAAAATATGGGGATAAATTAAATCTATTCACTAGAGATATACAGAGACTGTTATCCCTACCTCCGAGCAAGCCCGGAACGACTGCTGTTGGTCTTGACAAAACTCCAAAACGCTTCTTTTCCTATTGAAGGAATCTCAAAAACGTGTATACTAAAAGTATAGGTATTTGAGCTCTGTCAATCAATTGTCATTCTGAACAAAGCGAAGAATCCCTCTTGTTGGAGGTTAAGAGATCCTTCGACTCGGTAAAAACCTCGCTCAGGATGACAGACGACAACTATTGACAAAACCCAAAAAAAGGAGTAAAATTCGTAGTTGCTCTTTACAAATCTGGCATGCGGTAATCCTAGATGGATAATTCATACTGTTACTTATAATAACGGTATTAGTTGTCCATCTGGGAGGCAATCCCGCCCCCCAGTAAACCCCGTCGCCCCGAGGGCGACAGGAAGGAGGGTGCTATGAGCACCCGTTTCTTGGTCGCCCTCGGGGTGGCCATCCTCGTCGCCGCAGGTTGTGGCGACGAGGGCACCGGCCCCCTCGGGCCGGACTCGGGGGTTTCAACCCCCGACGCGTCGACGCAAGTCGACGCCGCCACCTGCCCCGCCCCGGGGCAGGTCCACGTCTTCGCCGCGATGAGCGGCAAGACCTGGACGTGCACTTCCGGGACCGATTCCTGGGAGTGCACGTGGAGCCACGCGCTCGCCAGCGACGGCGTGTGCGTGGCAGGATGCACGTCGCCGGCGGGAATCACGCCGGCGACGTGCCTGGCCGAGAGCCTCGTGCTCTCGGCCGACGGCAAGCAGGTCACCTGCTCTGCCATCGGGGGCGGTGAGGTCAGGTGCAAACGCACCTGAACTCCCGAAAAGCCGTTGCCGCGACGTCCGCGGCAACATGTTCTTAATACTGGATACTTAAGAATATTGTAAAAATCAAATATTGAGAATAAATAATAAAAGACCTTAAAAAGGTCTTTTATTATTTTATTTTATAATCTAAATTATTACTTAAGATTATTACTGAGGCGCAACTATTATCTTCACGGAAGATGTTGTATAAGCCGTATCATTTTGACTACACTCATTTCTTGGTGATTGTGCTACTGGTTTCCAGCTACTATCATAACAGCCATTTCCATCAGCTCCGCCAGGGCAACTCCCATTACACCACCCCCAATTATCCTTCAACTGCACCGCTGGGGTAAATTCACAACAGCCCCCATATAATGTTCGCATTTCCCCATTTGAACAAAGAGATCCTTCTTTCCAACCGCCTGGTACATCTCCACGAACACACTGATAAACATGATCAAACTTGAAATAGGTATTATCGCAAGTTTTGTTTGCAATCTGGCCAAAATTTTGCGCACTTTCCTCACTAAAGCAATTATCCATAAAAGCACAATCGCTATCAGACACACAGCTCTTTTTAGTATTAAAGAAAGGATTATTTCCATTATCCGGATCAATGTGACAAGTCGATGGCAAGTTATTACCCGCAGACCGACAATCACCATTTACAGCGCCACGCTGATTGCGAAAATATCCATCTAAATTTACTATCGTACTATCACCCCAATCTAATTTAATACTTCTAATAGGCATTTGTTCCTTGTTGGCATAGCCATAAAACTTTAAATTTACTTTAGCGATATCGCTAGAGAACACCAAACTACCACTAGATTTTCCATTCACAGTCATACCAGGTGTAGTCGACTCCAAACATTTATCCCCACTTTTACAAGTGCTAAGTGGATGAACTTTTGGAGCTTTGGCTAAATCGCTCAAGCTTTCTGTTTTGTTGTATGGAACTGCGTCCAAATCACCTTGAGGATTATTTTCTTGATATCCTGATCCACGCCATTCCCAAACACTACTAATTTTTGCAAAAATAACTGAGAGAATATCTTTGGCATTAGCAAGTGTTTTATCACTAACAGAATTACTTCTAAAATCTTCTTTAACTTCTGGCACAGTCTGTAAACAGTCATCCTTACATGAGTACGGTGAACCGACTACAGCTGGTGGAATATCAAAGGTAGTATTATTATAATGAGTAAAAATATTGACCAAAGGTTCAGTAGGAGACAGATTATTAAGTAAACCTAAACTAGCAAATGGCCTATTTGCCACTGTACGATCATACAAACCATAACCTAACTGAGGATTTTTTTCCCATAAAACATTTGTCCAACCGACTGATGAATATAGATCTTTTTCTGTCTGAGCAATATAAGTACAAGACTCACGAAGACCAACATAGGTATCAAATAAAACTGATTCCCGATCAACATGATCCCCAGTATGGCAGACAAAATTTATACTATCGAGTTTCTTACCAACAAAATTAACCCTAATAGCACAGCCGTCATCTTCATCATCATGATCTTCGGTGCAGTCTTGAAAATTATCGGAGCCTGAAACGGTAACTCTCTTACAAGAAGACGGTGTGTTGTGTGTAGGGTTACCTACCCCTTCTCCAACTAATAAATCTCTAAAACCTAACTCAGAATAAACATCATTACCAGAAGAATCCCCAAACTGAGCATCGTTTACATCTCCTCCTTGTCCTTGCCCATCATCATACCTAATATACCAAGCATCACTACCAGTACCGTCAGAAGAAACATAGCGACCCAAAGGTATGTTGGTGGTTTCTTGAGTAGTACCTGAACCAAGTTTTTGAACTGGCAGAGTTTCTTTACCAACGATACTCCACTGAGGGCCGTTATACTTTGTAACTAAACCATTTCTAATAAAAAATGTCGCGGTACCATTAGGAAACCAATCACCATTGCCGTGGGCAATAATTTTAATATAGTCAATTTCATCTTTATAGAAACTGTTTGCATCAGGAATTTGAACAACTCTCATTTCACGATCAGCACCTAAACCTCCCGCAAGACTATCATTATAATTTTCTCGACAATTTTCAATTGTTTCTCCCTGAGCAAGTCGACCACAATGAACTACATTTTGATTTACTAAAAGTTTATCATAACTAATAGAACCATTAACATTTTGTTGATTACCTTTTGCTCCCAAACAATAATATTTACCACCTGCGGTAGACGCCTGGAAACCAGCCTCGACGTGTTGATTATTTATATCAAATGATCCGGAAATATTGTCTTTAGGAAACCAAGTCAAACAGGCAAACTTACTCTGCTCAGCATTAAGCGGTCTGGACAAATCAGGCTCAACACAATACCCTTGCCAACCGATAAGCCTTGATTCGCTCTTAGTTTTTTGGCAACTACCATTTACACAGTCGGTGTCGGTTGCACAAACCTTACCATCATTAGCGCCACCGGTACAAATACCGCTAACTACATTTTTTATTAAAGTGCCATTTTTATTTTGAATTCCATCTTGATTTGGACTATTAAAATTCCAATACTTAGTAAGCGAATCACCGTAATTAACTTTCGTATAATTACAATCACAGGCATACGCTTTAGAGCTGTCATTTGTAAGACGACCACCTGTTTCATTACACAAATTTACAGAATTATATGATAAAGATTTACCAACCGCTTCGGTATTTGGAAATGGCGACGTTTCTTCTGGGTAAGCGCGACAAGACGATTGGATAGATTGAGTATTAGCATTATTTGTTGAGTCGGCAAAATTCTTAACACAGGTATTACCTAAACACATACCAACTCCAGCCGGCCCACAAGCCTGACCAGATGTTACACAAGCAGTACTATTTACACCTGTATTTGGTTTACAATTTTGGCCTATAACACCCCCGCAGACCAAAGGTTTGGCAAGACGCCAATCAGCAGATAACGCTGTGCCTACATTTATTTCAGAGAGCTCTTCAATTGGGAAAACATTTAGCAAACTTAAACCACTAAAATCCTGGCCTTTCCAATCAATGCTTCGGTCACGATAGATACTCTCAGTTAACGGATTATTACTGACTTCACTAGTGCCATCTATCCAATTGGCGCAATTTATAATTCCGCCTTCAGCGCCATCTCCAGCTTTATTACACCTGCCAATATCATCACAAACTTCTTTGTAAGTTCCAAGTTGCTGATCAAACACTCTATGGGATGATCGGCACTGTAGCCATTCACCACATTCTCTGTCTCGATTTACTTTCAAAATTACATTGGCATCATTATTTGCACCAGCAGAAGGTTTGACTAAATTATTATTTGCATTAGCACTGGCAACATAAGAATCCGCCGTATTCCATAATTTATTTGGCTGGTCAGTCCTATCCATCAAAATACAACCAGCTTTTTCACTTATTTCGCCATTACATTCAGTTTGATTTGTTTTGAGACGCTCATCGCTAATTATATAATATGGCTTATTATTTTCATTATGATCGACAAATTCAGTACAGCCACTCTGAACAGACGGACATTCACCGACAAAATTCTTATAGGTATTTGTCACCCCATAAGACCACAAACCATAATTATTGCCTGATTGTAAATAGTCAGGATAGCAAGGCTGTTCGTCTTTCTTACTACAAGTTACACCTGCACCACATTCCGTATCACTAGTACATAAACTACCAGTACCACCACACTTGCCGACACCTTTCCAAAACCAGCCTTTATAACTTACACCATCCTTGGAAATATTATCTCGGTAAGCGCAAACTTTCTGACCAATAGTGGCAGGATCTTTGAAGTAAAGAGCGCCGTCTGCAGAAGCATAGGCATTACAGCCAACGGCCTCACTTTGACAGAGCGTATTTGAATAGGTTGCTGGGTCTTGTTTTATGATAACTGTGCTGTATGTCGGACCAGACAAAGTCTGAGTTATTTTACCGGCTTTGGTACAACCTAAATCGACAGCATTACAACTCGCTTCTTTGTTGGCTACCAAATAAACGGGTGTGGAACTGGCAGTGTCGGGTGGAATATATACTGTAGAGGTAACGATAACACCGCCGTCTGCAATAATTGTAGCAAGAGTGGCACCTGTTGTATTTATATAACAACCATTCTGTCCCACATCAATTTGACAACTATATTCTCGACCACCTATAATCTTCGTAATTTTTTGCCCACTTGCACCATTTAACCATACATTATAAGCGAGAGAACCAGTCTCCTCAAGAGTATTGCGTGTGTCATAGAGAGCAGTACAACCAATCGCTTTCTCACGGCAAAGAGAAGTAAACTTCGTAAGGTATAAAGACTGATTATCAGAATTTTTATATTGTGAGCAACCAAGGGCTTCGCCTGGCAAATTATCATTTAAATTACTATCACAAATCGGATCTACCTTGAGAGTATTTTTAACCAAATACAGATAGTCAGTCACTTCTTTCAAATGAATATTATCCAAAAATATTTTACCATTAAGACTAAACTTCAACTTAGCGCTATTAACAGATCCACTAAACATAACTGGACCTAAATGATAGCTTTGCCAAACATCGCCCACACTAACAGTGCCTAAATTATCAACGGTAGCGCTGTTTATACCACCAACAACACCGCTTTCTAAAGTCACGGTCACATCTTCTACACCAGCCAAACCTTTGGCCCAAAAAATAATATCATAACTTTCGCCTGGGGTAATATTTATATTTTTATAGACACCATCATTGCCGTTATACGACAAAGAGTGCTCACCATTATGAGTTGATTCTAAAGATTGACTAATATCTGCAACCGGAGCCCAATCAGCCAAAATATTAGTGCCTTCAAAATTATCACTAAAAATATTACGAACATTATTGCCGGCATTGCCTTTATAGGCGCGACAAGTATTAGCAGTAGCAGAACAAGTCTTGCTCATCCCAGCGGTATTTGGCGTACTGCCTGGTAACCCATAATAAAAACATTGACCGTCTCTATACTCACCGTTTTGGAAACAAACTTGGCAAGAAGCCCCATCCCACTTACCTTTTTGTTCGACACATTTTGCTTGGTCAAGATTTACAGAATATAGCTCAGTTTCATTTAAACGATAAGGCGTGCAAGACTGAGTAACAGCAACTGTTTTAGAAAGTAATTTGTAATAGACAGCACCCTTATCGTCATTAAACTGTCGACAATCAGGACTGGCCAAACCTTGCTTATACAAACTTTCACTACAAATGGCATTATAAGCATTTTTATCATCATCTGTACGATAAAAATATTTTGGACTGCCATCTGTATCTTTTTCTAAAACAAAACTTTTGAGTTGAAAACCACCAACTTCAGATCCTTCATATGTATAAAAAGTTTTTTGCTTAGTCGTGTCTGGCAAAATACATGGACGCAAATAAGAAAAATATTCAACTTTTTCCAAACCGCCCTCAGTTGTAGCAAGGTTAGTAAAGCTAGAACAGCCTTCATCTACTGCATTACATCTAGCGCCAGAAGATGGAATAATATAGTCCACTGATTGTCCGTTAGAGTAATTACTTGGCATTTCTCGGTATGCAGCATAACCAACACATTTTTCATCACACTGGTCATTCCAAACAATACCATCTTCCAATACTTTAGCAGGCGTAAATTTGCCCGGAATATTATCTCCGGTATAACTTATTGGTGAATACCAATTACAACTCACCTCATCTGCAATACATGGTTGCGCATAATTATTACAAGTGGTGGTCGGTGTTAGCCTGTTAAGATCGCTGACACTTTGTGGCCAATCTGTAACTGGGGTATTTTTGTCAATATCATAACAACCAAGATAATAAGGAGCTTTTTTTAGATATAGTTGGTTGGAATTTTCTACAGTTTGAAAAGCAGAACAACCATCAGAATTTGCTGAACAGTTAGTAGATAATTTATTGTTAAAGTGGATTAAAGAATTTTCACCAAAATCCAAATCACTGCGTGAATATCCAGTCCAATTGCCCTGATTATTTTGTTTGAGGCTATATTGTGAACAACCAACTGTTGCCTGCGTACAATAACCAGTGTCCAAAGTACGATAAAGATAACTAACATTTTTGCCTGTACTATCCTGGAAAGTTCGGCAGGTGCGATTTTCTGCGTCACATTTGGCCGCATCTATTTTCCAAACATTTTTTTCTCTGGTGCAATATCCTTGCGTAGCGCAATTGCCGTCTTTGTCATATGCCACACAAGTAGTCATATCCACACACTCCTGCGCGCGATTAGGCGTACCCGCGACATACGGACTAGCGCCATAGGCCATAAAATTACACTTTGATGGCGGGGCTTTGATAACCCAATTTGGATCTATAAGATGACAAAAAGGCTTATTAACAGGATCATTATCTACACCTACCACCTTGCCGTTATTATAAATAAAATTACAATCATTAAAACCATCAACAATTTGTTTGAGCGTCCAAGGTTTGTCAGGATTACTATTCAAAGCAGCAATCTCAAAACCGAGAGGCAAAACTCTCGCCTTACGAAGCTTGGCAATGTTGGCATAACAATACGCACGCTGATGACAAGTTGGGTCGGTATTGTCTGCCGAACGATCCGGCGAAATAAGTTTCCACTCTCCATGCAACCAATTTTTGGCCAAAGCATCCGCAACGGTAATCGACTTATCACCATTTGACTCTTGAGCCGCTTGCGCTAGACCCGCATCAGCCACACAATTATCTGGCCCTGGATTAGCGGGGCAATTGGTAAAGTTTGATAATACATTATAATCATCTGTTGGAATACTTGGTGGAGTGAGCAAGTCACTAAATAAAGCTTGAGCAGCCAATCTACCCCCTCGAGAAACTTGACCCTCTAGGCTAGTAAGGGTGTCCTGCAAACCTTTACATGAAGCATCCCCCTGACCACCAACACAAACACCGAAAGGAAGCATACCTTTTGTTTGAAAATTTTTCATCATTTGAGATGCTAGGGTATTCAAAAACAAAGAACCGGCTCCCGCAATAGTATTTATTGCCCCAGTACCAAGAGTAGCTAAAAACGCTGCCTCTGCTGATTTTCTCTGCTCACTTGGACTCTGGTCTTCATATGTTTTACCAACAATTTTAGCCGGGATTGAAATGTCTCCTGAAATAAGAGATGTTTTAGGTTTTATTCCCTCACCTTCTTGGCGTTGCAATTTTTGAGCTTCTAGCTCTTTATCAACAATCAGATTAATTTTTGTAGTTGCACTCATTAAAATACCTATATCTGTTTGATCTAGAGAAAATGATTCATTAAATTTTTTGGCAACATCTGTTGCTTGCCCAAACTGGCTCTTGGCAGCATCTACAACATTATTACTAAATTGAGTCCAAGTACAATTAGGTTGACGAACACCTTCGCCAGTTGTTTGCGTGTTCAAACCTACATTAAGATCTAGTAAATTCTTTGTTAACCCGATACGCATTGCCAAATCTATCTTTGGATCGGGAATCTTACATAAATTTAAGCCATAAGGAGAACCGAGAGCATCTATAGCGACCCCGGCGGCATTATCACCAACATCTTCCATATAACTACCAAAGTCTTTATAGTGAGCAAAGGGACTTTGCCCTTTTCCACCAGAAGACAACCAAACAGCCGTATCATAAGATACTCGACGCAAAAAATAAGAAAAAGTATTTACTGCCATCCCAACAACAGCAGCGTTAATACCAGACTTTATAGTACTTTTAACCTCAGATACACGACGTGAAAAATCTTCGAGAATAACCACCCCGTCACCAATACCAAAAATAGCTTCAGCAGGCCGAGGATAGAACAAAGAACCGCCAACCGTAAAAAGGATAAGAGAGCTTACAAAAAATTTTAATCCTATTTTTTTAAATTTATTCATATTTTTTATACCCCCATCATGAAAATACAAGATTTCTAGATAGTATTATAATAATTACTGCTTCGGAGCAGTGCTTGTAGAAGTTAAAATATCCTTAACAATTAACATCAAATCAGTGTCAGATGTTTGATCTAATATTTTTTTATCAAAGCCTGAAGTTAATAACATTTTACGGATTTCCGTCGGGCTATTAAGGACTGTAGTCAAGTCTTGATCTGGAGGCAAAGGCTCTGTTAATGTACTCGATACTGAAGCGCTAACCAAACCTTCACCTGTCAAAATAGGACTATTGCAATTTTGACCTTGAGGGCAGAGAGGGTCACTGCCTTTGTCAACTTCAACTTTATCATCGATACTGTCAGAATCAGTATCAGCTAAATACGGACTAGTAATATAAACATACAGCTCATCGAAGTCATTTAATCCGTCCTTATCCGTATCGCGATAAATTAGAGCCTCATTTGTATTTATATCTTCTTTGGTTGTGTAAGGCACACCATTATTTAGGGCAAAGGGCGCATACATAGTATTGCGAATTTTTAAAAAACCCAAACCAACGGCAAAAACAGAAAAAATAGAAAGTAAAACTACCCCTATTTTTTGGCCTTTTTGGAGACCTTGCCGTTCCTCTTCCTCTGGCATACAGCTTTTATTTAGACTGCATATATTATAACACAAAGCCAGATTAATTTTAATGGGGATAACTGACTCGCCCTGGGCGAGTCAGCCTGAGCAGGGCGAAGGATCCTTTATACTGCTAAAAAAGTGGTTCCACCTTACATTCAGAATGACAATTTGACGACTACTTGTTCCCACTGCCCCACACTCAATTCCTGCGCTCGCACCTTTTCATCTATACCCAACTCTTTAAAAGTATTTCTAATCTTATCTTTGTCAATAACTGCACTTAGATTTTTGATGAGCATTTTTCTACGACTAGAAAAACCGGCTTTGACAATTTTAAATAACAAATCAGTTTCATCCTTACTTTTTACTTCACTCTTTTTAATTCTAATTTTTATCACCGCCGAATCAACCGCTGGCACTGGCCAGAAAGACGAGCGGGGCACATAGGCAATAATTTCTGGCTCTCCATAATACTGAACCGAGACAGACAAAACTGACATATCCCCTGCTGGCGCGCAAATTCTTTCAGCTACTTCTTTTTGCACCATAAGCACCATAATCTCAGGCTTATTTTCCATTTCTAAAAACGCTCTCAAAATTTGAGAAGTTATTTGATAAGGTAGGTTAGCCACAACTTTATAACTATGAACTGGGAACTGCGAACTGGGAATGTGTAAAACATTCCCCCAGACTATTTCTAGATTATTATGTTTTTTTATTTCCTCAGCCCAATATTCCTCAATTTTTTTCTCAATTTCGAAAGACAAAACTTTTGTTGCTTTTTCTACCAAAGCTAACGTCAAAACGCCAAAACCTGGACCAACCTCTACCACGGTATCATCTGGTTTTATTTCTGCCGCTTCTACCATTTTTTCTATGGGCTCTGGGTTAATCAAAAAATTCTGGCCATATTTTTTACTAGGAACCAAACTATATTTTTGGCACAGATGTTTTAGATACTGGTGGTCAAACAGTTTTGGGTTCATACGTATATTTACTTAGCCTAAAAAATAAAATAACTATAAGTACCAATATTAATGAAACTAAATACGGAAAAATTAAATTAAAGTTTACCAAAAAACCAACTATCGGTAGTAATGGTATAACTATAATATGTCGAGAAAAATTAGATAAAGATAAGGCCGTAGCTCTGTTATACGAACGAAAAGACTCATTAAACATGTTAGAAAAAAATGGCTGCGATATAGCAGAGAAAAACTGACCAACTAAATAAAATGATAAAAATATATATTTCTGCGGAAATAAAAACCAGCTGACTACAGACCCTATCAGAGACAACAGAAATAAAAAATTTGAGAGATCTATTTTAAAAGCTTCCGATTTAGAAGGTAGCCAAAGATGTATATAGTGACTACAAATAATAACCATTAAATGGTACAAGCCCCACATAATACCCATAAATATAGCAGAAACCCCCATATGCTCAATAAATAAGACACTCATATAAAACCACGTGATTTGAGAGGCTGTAAAAACTAACGATTTATTAAAAACAGCTGAGCTTAATTTTTTATCATGTGAAAGAATTGTGTATGCATTCTTTATCAAACCAGCCTCTTGTTCTTCAAGATCCATAAAATGATCAGGCTCGACAAGAGTAAAAGCAAAAAATACAGCAAGTAGCGAAGCTACAATATCAATTATAATAATCAAATCAAATTGCCAACTTGCCAAATCCTTCGCAATCAGAGCGCCCAAAACAGCAGAAACAATTTTAAAAGCACGTTCGGAATAAAGATATCGGCTTAGTTTTTGAAGAGAGAGGGCATGGTTGCCCAATTCCTTATTAGTATCATAAACAACAGCCTCATCAGTACCACTCATTAGAGATTCGGCTAAAGCATAGCAAATAGATCCAATCGCAAAAAGGAAAAACCCATCAGCAATCAAAAAAAATCCCCAATGCAAAAGACCAAAAAATGCTGCCATAATTACGGTTCGTTTTCTACCAAACTTGTCAGCCAAATAACTGGAAGGTATTTCACTTAGAACAACCGTAATTGAATAAATCACGCCAAGGTAAAAAATATCTGCTACCGCCAAACTCCGATAAACATAAAATAAAGATAATACAATATTTATCATCTTTACATTTAGCAAAGCATTTACAAAAAAAATCTTGAAAAAATTTTTCTCTAATTTTCTTTTTCTCTCTTCTGTCATATATTTTCTTTATTCTCTAATTCTAAACCCTTATCCGTATACCGATTAGCTGCATTCCACAAAACCCAACCATCAGCCCCGGCATCGTCCGAGGCTTTTATTTGCGCGCGGATTTTGTCAGCATTATAGACTGCACCAATATTAAACGCCTGAACCCAGGTACGGACATGCGCCCTTTTATCTACGGCTTTATTGACTCCGCTTTTAATCGAATTATAAACAACTTCATACGGATAATCAGCCGGGTTTTTGTAACCTAGATAACCACTTGGATAATGAGAAGGATAGACCATTGGCATCACATAGTCAAAATAATTAACAGCGTCATCAAACCGTTGACCGATTCGCATATCATCTTCGCCTTTTCTTTCGGTAGTAAGACCAAATAAATCTGCAGAAATATATACCGGCTCATCTTTCATCTGATCGGCCACATACTCAAAAAAATTTCTGATAACTTCATACCGTTTACTATTTCCATTTGAGTAAACAATACTACTCAGATTTCCGTCTGTGGGAAAACGAATATAATCAAAATTTATCTCATCAAACCCTAACTTAGAGGCCTCTTTGGCAACAGAGACTACGTAAGACCAAACTTCTTTGTTAGCTGGATCTACCCAAGCTAAATTATTTTTATCACGCCACAAACCACCTTGCTTAGATTTTATTGCCCATTCATTTTTTCGCTCAACCAAAAGAGGGTCTTGAAAAACACTAATTCGCGCAATTTTATAAATATGATTACTCTTAAGTTTACTCAGAATTACTGGTAAGTTTTTAATCCTTACATCTTCCAAACGCAAATCATCTACCAATTTTATTTTTGAATCATACAAAACATGCCCGCTATAATCTTTAAGATCAAATACAATCGCGTTTAACTCAGTATTATTAATAAGTTTTATTATACTGTCAATTTTTTTATCACTACCAGCTGAATACGCCGTCAGGTAAAGACCTTTTACTTTTATAGGATCGGCTTTCTCCCTTGGAATATAAACATCTGAGATTAAATCGGCTTGAAACAATGTATCTGCGCTCAAAGCTTGGACTTCAGAATTTGCCAAAACATACTCTGAAAAACAGAGGGCAGAAGAAAAAAAAGAGACTGAGATGATAAGCACCCAAGCCGTAAAATGACTAACAGTTCTGGAAAAAAATTTAGGCATCGGCAATTTTTAATTCTCCCTGTCTTAAAATTTTTATTTTATCTTGGGTCACATCTACAATTGTGGTCGGTAAGTTCTTTGGTAGTTGCCCAAAATCCAAAATAATATCCGGCTGACTTGCTCGTTCGAAAAACATCGCTTCTGCATCTTTGGCACTATAAATATCCCCCGCGCCAGAAACATTACCTGAAGTAGCTACTATCGGCTTAGCCAAACTTTCGGTTAAAAATTTCACAATCGGATGTGTAGTCACTCTTACTGCGACTGTATTATTTTTGGCAACTACACCCTGAGCCAAACCTGAATCTAACTTATAATTTCCAACAATAGTCAGCGGTCCAGGCCAATATTTTTTGGCTAATTCTTCAAGTACATTATTCCAAACTAAATATTTTTTAGCCATTTCAATAGTTGGCACGACAACCAAAAGTGATTTACTTTCATCTCTTGCTTTAATTTTAAAAATTGCATCAACGGCCTCTTGATTAGTCGCATCACAACCCAAACCATAAGAAGTTTCTGTTGGAAATATCAAAGTTTTACCTGACAGCAATTCCACCACTATTTCTGATAAATTACATTCTTTTAAAGTTTTCATAAAAATACATTCAACAGTCTGGTTTATTATTTTTAAGCGGGTTATGGTCGCTCGTAGCGAACATCCTCTCGCCCTCGCGGGCGAGAAAAGCGAAAAATAATAAACCGGACTATCTTTTTATCCATCTTAAATAAGCCTCACTTAACGGAAGCAACTCCCCTTCTAAAACAGACTCCGGATCAGTTGATTCATAATCGGTGCGATTGTCTTTAACTAAATGATAAGGGTGCAACACATACGACCGAATTTGATTTCCCCATTCGGCTGACTTGTATTCTCCTCGTAAATCCTGACGCTCTTTGGCTTTTTTTTCTTCTTCCAAAATATTTAATTTTG
This sequence comes from uncultured Gammaproteobacteria bacterium, assembly GCA_964496095.1. Lineage (GTDB taxonomy): Bacteria > Patescibacteriota > Patescibacteriia > Magasanikbacterales > GWA2-37-8 > XYD2-FULL-39-9. Next base: position 252,958 of record CAZBWU010000001.1, on the reverse strand, counting down.
ATTGCAAAACTTTCATGGCCATATCTTTATTTTGCTGTTGCGATCGTTCGTTTTGACATGATACAGAAATACCTGTCGGAATATGAACGATGCGTACTGCCGAATAGGTGGTATTCACACTCTGTCCGCCATGACCACCCGCCATAAATGTATCTATGCGAATATCTTTTGACTCAATTGTCACTTCGGATTTTTCATCCATCTCAGGCAATACTTCAACGAGCGCAAAGGATGTGTGGCGCATTTTCTCAGCATCAAAAGGAGAGATGCGCACCAAGCGATGCACGCCATGTTCTGATTTCAGATACCCATAAGCAAACCGACCTCGCACTTCAATCATGACTGATTTATACCCCGCTTCAGATCCACGAGATTCATCCAAAACCCTCACAGACCAACTCATTTTATCGCAAAAACGCATAATCATCCGCAGTAGCATTTCCGCCCAATCTTGCGCTTCGGTCCCGCCCGCGCCTGCATGAATAGATAAAATTACATTATTTTTATCATAAGGACCGCTGAGTAAAACCAAAAATTCATAATCAGCAAATTCTTTCTGCAACTGTTTTGTCTGATCTTCTATTTCTGCTTTCAAAGATTCATCATCTGACTGAGCCAATTCTAAAAGATCTTCAGTTCTTTTTTCCAAATCAGAAAATTTTTCAACTTCTTTTTTAATATCTTGATAATCTTGCGAAATAGTTTGAGCAACAGTTGGATTACTCCAAAAATCAGATGCATTCATTTCTTGACTCAGCAATTCCATCTTCCTGTACAATTCTTCAATATTGAGCAGTTTTTTGGTTGAACTTATTTTAGATTGTAATTCTTTTAATTCTTCCATACAACAAAAAATAAACCCTTACAATAACTTATCTATCCCCAAAGATATAGCCACAGTGACAAAAGAAGATCCTATTACTGCCGCCCAAATATACGGGAGCGACCGTTTAAACGGTACGCCCATTAAAAATGCAATCATCGTACCAGTAAAAATACCGCTACCAGGAATAGGTAAAGCCACAAATAAAGCTAACCCTAAAAGCCCATATTTTTCATATTTAGCAAATTTTTCCTGCGCTTTATGCAAATTTTTTAACCAGGCCTTACCAAAAAAAGTGCCCGAATTTTTGTTGACCCACGCATGAAAATTATCTGCAAAATAAAGCAAAGCTGTTACTGGTAATAAATTACCAGCTAAGGTAATAAGGATAGCTTCCCAGGCCGGCATGTTAAAACCAATAATCGCTACCGGCAAGGCTATCCGTTGTTCCAAGACCGGTGTCATAGCAATCAAAAAAGTAACCACACCCGCCCATTGAGGCGGAAAAGAAGAAAAAAAAGCAATGAGTTGGTCAGCCATACATAATAAATTTAGGTAATAAATATAATCTTACCCTTATTTACATAAATTTACAAACAACCCCGTCTCGCTGTTGCGGGACGGGGTTGTTGTTATTTTTATTTTATCTATCTTTCAACTTGGCTTAATACATTCCACCCATCCCACCACCCATTCCTCCCATGCCCCCACCCATTGGTGGCATAGCTGGTTCGTCTTTCTTTGGAAGTTCAGTGATAACAGCTTCAGTGGTGAGGAACATGCCAGCGATAGATACTGCGTTTTGCAAAGCAGTACGAGTCACTTTAGCAGGATCAATAATACCAGCCTTTACCATGTCTTCATAAACACCAGTAGCTGCATTATAACCATAGTTTCCAGTTCCCTTTCTAACTTCTTCGGCAATCACGGCGCCATCCATACCAGCATTAGCAGCAATTTGGCGTAATGGCTCTTCCAAAGCTCTGCGTAAAATATTGAGAGCCACTGCTTCTTCGTGTTCTAATTTAGTATTTTCTAAAACCTTGATAGCTCGTACTAGAGCCACACCTCCACCCGGCACAATACCTTCTTCTACCGCCGCTTTCGTTGCCCCTACCGCATCTTCGATTCTGTGTTTTACTTCTTTCATTTCAGTTTCAGTCGCAGCGCCAACTTTAATAACCGCAACTCCACCAGCCAGTTTGGCCAAGCGCTCTTGAAGTTTTTCACGATCAAATTCACTATCAGTTTGATCAATCGCTTTTTTGATTTGCGCAACTCTATCTTGGACATCTTTAGCGATACCTTTACCATCAACGATAGTAGTATTGTCTTTAGTAGAAATAACTTTGCGAGCAGAACCCAAATCTTCTAAACCGGCATTTTCAAGTTTCAAGCCCACTTCTTCGGTAATAACTTTTGCACCAGTAAGAATAGCAATGTCTTGCATCATCTCTTTGCGTCTATCACCAAAACCAGGAGCTTTGATAGCCAACACATTGAATGTGCCTCGTAATTTATTCAAAACAAAAGTAGTAAGCGCTTCACCCTCTACATCTTCAGCGATAATAACTAAATCTTTTTTACCACTTTGCGCAACTTTTTCTAAGAGAGGTAATACGTCATGAATAGAAGAAACTTTTTTATCAGTAATTAAAATATACGGCTCACTATATTCTGCTTCCATGCGCTCAGAATTAGTCACCATATAACCCGAGACATAACCCTTATCAAAACGCATACCTTTGACGGTTTCGATAGTCATGCCAAAAGACTGTGACTCTTCTACGGTAATAACACCGTCCTTACCAACTTCTTTCATCGCCTCGGCGATCTTACCACCAATTTCTTTGTCATTGGCAGAAATAGAAGCCACGTCAGCAATCTCATCTTGTTCTACTGGTCTAGCAATATTGTCTTGCAATTCTTTCACAACCAAATGCAAACACTTATCCAAACCACGTTTAAGAGCTACTGGGTTTGCGCCAGCAGTCACATTTTTCATGCCTTCTTTGATAATAGCCTGAGCCAAAACAGTGGCAGTGGTAGTTCCATCACCAACATCTTCGTTAGTTTTACTAGCCACTTCTTTGACAAGTTCCACGCCGGAATTTTCAAATTTATCTTCTAATTCAACTTCTTTAGCCACACTTACACCGTCTTTGGTAATAGTTGGAGCGCCATAGCCTTTATCCAAAACCACATTACGTCCTTTTGGACCAAGAGTCACTTTGACCACATTTGCCAAAGCATTGACCCCGCGCAAAAGTGCCTGTCTAGCTTCTTCGCTGTAAATAATTTGTTTTGCCATATTTATAATTAGTTACTTTATTAATTAGTTAGTACTGTTCGGCAGTCATCCTGAGGGAGGCTTTAGCCGAGTCGAAGGATCCCTTATACTATGTAATTACAAATGCATTGCTTAAGGGATTCTTCACTTCGTTCAGAATGACAAAACGAAAAACTTACTCTATAATCGCCATTATATCTTCCTGAGAAACAATCTTGTACTCTATCTTGTTTAACTCCACTTTTTCACCTCCCCAATTTTTTAATAAGACTTTATCACCAACTTTTACTTCCATCACACCACGTTCACCGTTTTTTAAAATTTTTCCTGGACCAACGGCAATAACTTCGGCTTCAGCTTTTTTCTCATCTTTTTCCGGTAAAACCAAACCGAAAGATGTGACTTCATCTGCCTTAATTTGTTTGACCAATACGTTGTCTCCTAATGGTTTAATGTTCATATTCGAAATGAATTAGGCCCTACTCAGCGGGGCGAATAATTAATAAATTTTTATCACTCAATAAATACGAGTGATAATTGTAGAGCCATTTTACTACAAAGAAAAAAACTGTCAAGAGTTCACCTTATCCTGTCCTAAACCAATAATAGCCCAGTAAAAAACAAGGCCTGTAAACATGCTAAAAAGCCAGTGGTCGAAGAGCCCGGCCATAAGCAAGGTAAATAAAACTGGAAGAAAAATAAGATTATTTTTAAAAACTTTTTTAATTAAACTTAAGAAAATTAAACCCAAAAATAATACAAAAACAACACCGAAATCCACCGCAGCCAACACATAAATATTATGAACCGGCTGGAATTGCCATGAGGCTAATTTAGGATATTTTTTTGAGACTGTATATGTATAGAGAGCTGGCCCTACTCCAAAAAATGGTTTGTTCTTTATAAATGATAAAGATTCTTTATATTGGCTTTGTCTTTCAGCGATAGAATAAACTTCTAACCGATTATGAATATTAAATCGCGCGCTAAATATAGGAAAAAATATTCCTACCCAAAAACCAGTTAAGACTAAAATAAAAATAACTTGTTTAATAAAATCTTTTCGCATTGTCATCTCGAGCGGAACCGTAGCGAAGCCGAGGGATCCCTTATCCATCGTCTTTGCAAGTATTTTGTTTAAGGGATTCCTCCACTTCGGTCGGAATGACAAGTGGTTGGACAGAGATTCTTCGCCTTGCTCAGAATGACAGCCGGCAACAAAAACAATGACAGCCAAACAAATTATGCCCACTATAGCCGATAGCCAGGCTCCTCGAGAAAAAGAAAACAGCAAGCCAGATAAAATAATTAATTGCCCGACACTAATTAAAATTTTATAAAACGGTCGTTCGGTTTTAACATATAAAATAAAACCCAAGACTAACAACACTGCCAAATATATCCCCAAAGAATTTGGCGAACCAAAACTACCATAAGCGCGCAGCCATCTTTGATCTGCAAACTCCACCACACTCGCTCCGCCCTGCATCGCATCTTGCGCCGACATTCCCAACCACTTACTCGCAAAGACATGCTGAGTTAAAAATTGATAAACTGCCAGCAGGCCTTGGACTACAGCGCTAAGCCATAAGGCAAACAATTTACTGTCATTCTGAACAGAGTGAAGAATCTTTCCGTTAACAGGCTCTTTCTCGGAAAGATCCCTCGTCGCCCTTGAGGGCTCGCTCGGGATGACATTTGTGTGGTTGGTTAACACAATCGCCATGGCTATCGCCCCCAACCATCTAAATACATACTGATATGACACCCAAAAATTTTCACTGAAACCAAGCGACAACCATATTAACCCTAAAAAAATAACTGGAAAAATAAAAAACTTCTTTTTAGTTAAAAAGCCCTGCCGCATTTCTTTATTAAACAAATGACGAAAAAAAAATAATAAAATAATTATCCAAAGCAAAATCTCGGTCCCATAAATACTAAACGTGCCATACTCCCAATGCCCGCCGCTCAATTGCCCTTCCTGCCAGATATATCTAGTTTGCCAAGGCAATAAAAACAAAAAGGCTAACAATAATAAATTTTCTATTTTTTTAAGAATCATACGTTTGTTGTCATCTTGAGCGAGGCTTTAGCTGAGTCGAAAGATCCCTTATGCATAGTAATTGCAAATACCGTGTTTAAGGGATTCCCTGCCTACCGCAGGCAGGCTCAACTCAATCGCTCAAGCTCCTTCGTTCGGAATAACATTAACTTTATTTAACCAAGCCTCTCTATATTCCAACCTTGTATCCTTTTCGTGAAACTTCAAAATCTGATCAGAAATAACTACACCCTTATCTTCTCCCCTAACTATTTTCTTGCCGGAAAACTTCATCTTTGAAATCTGAATTTTTTTAGCTTCACCATTAATCAAATCACCATAAGCGCCAGTCCACATTTTTTCCCAAGCTCTTTTCCAAACTCTGCCTAACTTTGATTCGCTAATCTTAAAAATATACGAACTCATTTTCTCAGATTTTATATTAGGCAAATATTTTTTTGTCCAACTATTGGCTTGTAAAAATTTGGCATAATAATTTTCTGGGTCATATAGTGGTAACATCTGATTAATCCAATAAGCAAAGTGAATATCGTCATCAACCACTCTTAAATTCGCCAGATTCAGACTATCGGCCGTCACATAAAAACTCAAACAAATTTTATTCTTAATGCGATTATTTACTCGCCTTAATCTAAAAAGTCCTAACAAAAAAGTCACCCACAATCGGGCAATCCAAATCCTGTTTTTTTCAGTTACAATAAAAAAATCAATATCACTATCCTCTGTTGCCTGCTCCGCACCTACAGTATTGCAGACAAAAATCGCTTTTAAAAATGGCACGGACCGTACTATCCTAGCCGCTCGACGCGCAATCTTTAATTTATTTTCAGAAATAAGCAACCGACAACGCCTGGTCTCAACCAATTCTTCTCTGCCAGATAAAAAATAATAACCATTTTGCTCTGTCATCATGAACGACTTCACTGTGTCATTGCGAGGAGTCCCAATTTTTTGAGACGACGCGGCAATCCCATTGTTAGCACTACCAAACAGTGGGATTGCTTCGCCTTCACCAAAGGTGTAGTCTCGCAATGACAACAGGAATTCAGCGTAACTAACCTGTGGCGGTTCCCACAAAAAATTATACAACTCTTCTTTGGTCAATGGGAAATTAGCTAAATCAAAATAGGCCAAAGTTTTTTTTAGCGATAATTGCAAAGAGTCGGAAGTATTCATAGATTTTACTCTTCTAAAGCCATACCCGAAGTTTTGCCTTGATAGTCGGAAACAACACTATCATAGACTACTATCTTATCATCCTTAATTTCTTTGATTTGGCTATTCTGAATCAGAAAAGATTTTACACTAAACAAAATTGGCCGAACATAATATCGCACCACTGTCTGACTATCAACATCCATTTCAAAATCAACAATTTTACCAAGCTTAATACCTGATTCCGTATACACCGGCAAGCGTAAAAATTTTTGAAGATTAATTATCATACGCGTATTTGCCTAATGCCGACTACTAATTATTTAACGAGTTCGCCCTCAATCACTCCATCTTTAGGCGTATTTTTTTTAGTAAGAAGTATTTGCTGCAACACCATCAACAATGTGCCGAAGAACCAATACAGAGTCAAACCACCCGGTAATTTAAACCCGATTATTACAGTCATTACCGGCATAAGATAAAGCATTTGTTTATTCATCATTGCCATCATCGCTTCATCTTTAGCGCCTTCGCCTGCTTGCGCTGGCGGAGATTTTCTCATCATGGTTTTAGCTTGGAAAAATTGGGCGGCACCAGCTAAAATTGCCAAAACCGTATTAGGAGAAGCCATATTCAAAAACCCAAGAGAGATTTGACTGATAGTGCCTGGGTTGTGGATAAACGGATAGAGAGAATCAACCAAATTTTTGGAATGTAATCCGTCTTGTAAAACCTGATAAAGAGCAATCAAAATTGGCAACTGAATAAGCATCGGTAAACAGGAAGCCATCGGATTAACTTTGTTATTTTTATACATTTCCATTATAGCCTGAGTCTGCTTTTGCTTATCATCCGCATATTGCAATTTGATAGCCGCCATTTTTGGTTGTAAATCTTGTAACGCACGCTGTGATTTGATAGAGGCGCTAGTGAGCGGATATAAAGCTAAGCGAACTAAAATAGTAATCGCCAAAATTACCAAACCAACATCATGTCCGGGAATAACATTGTACAACCAAACAAAAAGATTAAAAATTGGCAAATAGAGAACAGTATGAAAGAGAGCAAACATAGAGAAGTTAATGGTTAACTGTCATTCTGAACGGAGTGAAGAATCTTTCCGTTAGTAGAACTCTTTCTCGGAAAGATCCCTCGTCGCCCTTGAGGGCTCGCTCGGGATGACAAACGCTTTAATTATTTAAATTTACTCCTCCTTTTTTTCTTCTACCTCAACAACTTCAGGAGCGACTTCTTCCGCTTTCACTTCATCACTGGATAGTTCCTGCTTACCTCCATCTTCAACCACATCTATTCTCCAACCAGTCATATCAGCAGCGAGACGTACATTTTGTCCGCTACGACCAATGGCTAAAGAAAATTGATCGGCAGCCACACTCACTTCCGCCACTTTATTAGCTTCATCTAATTTTACATTCAAGATTTTTGCTGGCGCCAAAGCGTGAGCAATATATTCAGCCGTATTTTCACTATACTGAATAATATCAATCTTTTCTCCGCCCAACTCTTCAATAATAGTGTTTATTCTACTACCTCTTTGACCGATACAAGATCCGATTGGATCAATAGATTTGTCATTGGTTGAGACAGATACTTTGGAACGGAAACCGGCTTCACGAGCCACACCTTTTATTTCTATTAGACCATCATTAATTTCAGGAATTTCTTGTTTGAAAATTTCACGAACCATACCCACATCACTGCGAGACAATAGAACCTCAAGTCCGCGAGGACTCATCTGTACAGATAATAAATAAAACTTCATGCGAGCGCCTGGTTTATATCTATCACGGCTATTTTGTTGATCAGCTAACAATACACCGGTCACTTTACCAAAATCAACCAAAACTTTGCGAGCTTCAGCGCGCTGAATTGTACCCATAACCAATTGGCCTTCTTGGCCTTTGAAGTCATTAAACATGATACCTCTTTCCGCTTCACGGATTTTTTGGATAATTACCTGCTTGGCAGTCTGAGCAGCCATACGACCAAACTCATGGGTAATCTCCAAAGGAATTTCCATCACCTCTCCCAATTTTACTTTCTTATCAATCTCTTTGGCAGAGGTAATCATCAATTCTGTTTTTGGATTAAAGTGAACCAAATCCGCAGTTTCTTCTTCAGTCAACTCTCTTTTTTCTTCCTTGGCTTTTTCACGTCGCGCTGCAAGCTCGGTCTGAGCTGCTTCTAGATCTTCTTCAGAAATATCCTCTACTACCGTTTTGACATCCCAAGCTTTCATATCGCCGTTTTCTGGATTGAATTGCACTTTGATATTTTGCTGTTTATTACCAAAATCTTTGCGATAAGCAGCAGCTAAAGCAAACTCAATTGCCTCCATGACCGATTCGGTAGAAAGACCTTTTTCCTCGCATAACATCTGAATTGCTTTTGTTATCTCTGACATATTTTTACTTTATTACTTAAGTTAATAAATGATACCATAAAAATGGCTAACAAAAAAGAGCATTTCTTTATGAAAGCTCTTTTTGATACTTAAAGAATAACATACTCAGACCAGAAAGTCAAGCGTTAAATCATAAAGGTTCTTTGACGAACAGCCTCCCGGTAAATATAGTACCTTTTTAACAATAGATAAACCGGCCATTTGGTAAAAAATATTTTCAAATCCCTTTTGCCGTGTAACAAATAACGGGCAAATAAGACAGGCAGAAAAATAGGCAAAAACAAAAAATACAGATAATCGCGGGCATCAACAATAAAACCAAATTTAATTTTTGGCCCAAAGCATAAATAATGATTGGGATACATTTTTTTTAATAAAGGCCATACAGAAAAATTATGCGCCGACCGCAATAGTTGTGGCACTTGCCAATTCATCGCCTGGTGAAAAATAACAGCCTCTACTTCCCTAGTAAAAGTTAATCCACTCGCCACAACCCGAATAGCCATCTCTGAATCTTCGTTACCAAATCTAAAAAATCTGTCTTCAAAATAACCAAACTTTTCAAAAACATTTTTTCTATAAGCGATATTGCAACCCATTGGCCACTTAGCTCCAATATTTTGCACTAACCTCTCGGGGAAATAACCCTTATAATTTTGCGCCACATAAAAAGTTTGACCAATCACAAATCCAACACTTTTATCTTCAAACCCTTTTAATAAAAACTTTAACCAATTTTTATCAACCACACAATCATCGTCAGTAAAAGCCACCACTTCATAACTAGCCTTACGTATACCAATATTTCTGGAAAGGCTCAGTCCTAAATTTTTTTCATTATGGATAACTTTAATTTTAGGATTATTTATCAAACTATCTAAATAAATTTTTGTGCCATCACTTGATCCGTCATTTACTATAATTATTTCATAATCTAAATAATCCAAACTTAATAGGGCTGGAATAGATTTTTTTAAATAATCAATCCGGTTGAAGGTACAAAGTATAACTGAACATTTTTCTAACATAAAATTAATATTCAAAAATACTCCCTAACTGATCCGTCCGCAAAATCTCCATTCCCGCTCTTTCTAATTTCTTCATCACGCGTCGAGACGGATGACCGTACTTGTTATTTACACCCACAGAAATAATACCGATCTTAGCTCCCACTGCTCGCAAAAAATCTTCACCCGAAGAACTGTCACTACCGTGATGGCCGACTTTGAGAATATATGCTTGGAGGGCGGGACAGGGTTCGGTAGAAGTGACAATGCAATACTTATTTAATAATGCATTTTCTAGCGGCACTTCCATATCAGCTGTAAACAAGAAATTCTCACCATTATTTTTTAATCTAAAAACAATTGAATAATTATTACTGTCGTCTGCCGGAACATTTAAAACCAAAGACTTATCAGGCGATAAAAATTCCAAAGTGGAACTACCGATTGTCCAAACTTCCGCCTTATTTATAATTTTTATGATTGCGCCTTCATTTTGCACGGCTTGATCCCACGTCCGCCAATATGGGTCATATTGTTTCTGACCGCCATTAAGAATAATTTCTTTGACTTTGTAATTTTTGAGCACATCAATACAGCCACCATAATGATCCAAATCAGGATGAGTAGCTATCAAAAAATCTATCGTGCGATCATAAAAAGGCATAGCCTCACCAAGTCTGGATAAAATCTTTTTGTCTTTACCACAATCTACCAACATTTTTTGGCCATTGTTAAATAGAATAAGAGTTGCGTCACCCTGACCAATATCCAAAAAATTGACTTTGAACTCAGATGGGCGAAGATTATTATAGTGATAATAAAAAACACACCCTAAAAGCAAGATGAGAAATATAAACGGGATTAGAAGTATTTTTTTGTCTTTGGACATGGTTTATAAACCAAAAATTTTACGAGTAATAAAAACTGCAAAATCTTTGCCTAAAAAAATAAAAAGGGCGCAAAAAACTCCTTCACCCAACAAAACCCCAATAATAAATTTCTTAAAATTAATCCGCAGTGTGCCACATACATAACACATAGCATCGGTTGCTAAAAATGGTAAGAAGCTCCAAACGGTGATAATCGGAAGTTCGTATTTTTTTAAAATATTGGTTAACTTGGCAATGACTGTCGGATAATTCTGTTTGAAATAATTTCCTAGGCTCAAATACTCAGAAAAATAGTAAATAGAGGTTGCGGAAGTTCCGACTCCGATAATGGTCAAAATATACACGGCTGGCGCTGGTAAAAATACCAACCCGAGAATCATAGTATAGGTAACTGGTATAAATGTGAAACCCCTTAAACAATTGATAACAAGATAGACCGTGCACAGCCAAAACAGTGGCAAGTGGCGAATGTTAGTAATTTGCGCCATTATAAAATCACTTTTAAAAAAATATAAATAAAGAACCGTGGCTAAAACTAATAGCCATATAAAAATAACTTTATTTTTTGTACTGTGTTTGAGCAACTTCATAATATTTACTTTCTTACCAATAAAATTTGATTAACCCAAATCTCATTTTCTTTTACAAAAATTTCTTGTTCAACTTGAAAAGCCAGTGACTCCAGGATCTCTTTTATTTTTTCTGGCCGATGATAAAAAGATTCAATAATAATATTCCCCTCTTTGGTTTTTACTTCTGGAGGATCTTTTTGATTAATATTTGTTACTACAAATTTTCCCCCGTCTTTAAGAATTCTATAGACTTCATCAAAAAATCTGGCTGGATCTTTGAGATGGACAATCAAAAAAGCCGCGGTCACTACATCAAAACTATTATTTTCAAAAGGTAAATTCTCGGCATCAGCTACCGTTGTTTGAACCTTGTGATTTTTTCTTTTAACCAGCTCTAGCATTTTTTCCGACACATCCAAAGCCATTACTTGCGCTCCGCCTTTTGCCAGTTGCAAAGACAGACGACCAGTCCCCGCTCCAATATCCAAAACTTTTTTATTCTTAACATCTCCCAACAGTGGCAAAATTTTATTCTGCTCAAAACTATTGAGGTACTTTTCTTTTTGATCATAAAACTCCGCAGCCAAATCATAGCCCTGGTCTGAAGAAAATACTTTTATTTTTTTTGACATATAAATGTAAAAACATTACTACTTGTACATGGGGTTTGGGGTGGCAGCTGTCTGAGCTCACACATTTGCAAAACAAGCATTTTAATGAGGCGAGTTCTGCCGCCCCAACACTTTTTGATACTTTTTGGTGACAAAAAGTATAAGTACGAGATAAATAAATATCATCGTTAATAAAGAAATCTTCATATCAACCGCACTCCAACTTTTATTTCCAAACCAATCTACAACAATTATAACATATCGTACTCCCAAACCCGCCACCCAGGCAACCAGCTGACCCAACGGAAAAAATACAAGGCTTAAAATCAAAGACAAAAACCCAAACAACATCAGCCAAGGAATAATCCACAAAACCAAAATATTTACTAAAGGCGCCACCACCGAAAACCTCCCAAACTGATGCATAATTAACGGCATAGTAGCCATAATCGCAGCCATCGTGGTCGTAAAAACTTCAAGTAACATCACGCTAGTACCAGTCACTTTTATCTTTTCAGTCAATGGCTCAAAAATAGGCACCAAATAAACCAACCCCAAAGTAGACAGGAATGATAACTGAAAGCCCGCATCCCACATCAACAGATAGGGATTAAAAATAAGCATCACCACAACCGCATAGACAAGTACCCTACCCACCGCCGATAGCCGACCCAAATATTGAGACAATAAAACAATCACCGCCATTATTCCCGCTCGCACGACCGAAGCGGTAGCGCCAGTGAAAAAGACAAAGGCTAAAATCAAAAATACTAAGGACCAAAAAGATTGTTTACGAAATAATCCAAGATAAATTAAAATTGAATTTAAAACTACAACTATGATACTCACATTATATCCGGAAACAGCGACAATATGAGTCACACCCGTACGACTAAAATTAGTTGTTAAATCATCGGGCAAACCGCTGCGAGCGCCATATAAAATCCCGGCCATCAGACTATTGCTTGGCTCAGGCCAAAGTTTGGCCATCTGCAAAGTTATTCTACTTTTCATTTTCAACATTGCACTGATAAAAAAATTGCCTTTACCTGCACCCACCTTTTTTATTTGCGGATTGGCACAAGTTGACCACACATCTTGTTTGGCTAGATATTTTTTATAATTGAAATCACTATCTGCAAAATTTGTTGGTTCTTGAAGAAGGCAACTAACTTCCAATTGATCGCCATATTTATATTCGGGATAAATTAACGTCTTAATCATAATATTTCCCGAGGCTCGCTCTCTCTGATTGTCATCCTGAGTGGGGTTTACGCCCCGGAGGGATCTCTGTCTAATTTTTGATTTGGACAGAGATTCCTCCTTCGTCATCGTAATGACAGGCTGATTAGCGATTGCTTCTACCCGCACCACATACCTCGCATCACTTACTCCAATATCCGGTTCACGCACCACAAACCCTTTAATAATCTTTTTACTACCATTATAAAAATCTATCCTATCTGCATCTTTCCCAGGAATTGTCAGGAAAAATCTAATTCCACCTAACACAAAAACTAACAGACATAGACAATAAAACCGATACTCTTTTTTTGACCAGAAGATAATAACAAAAAACAAAATTGCAAATAATAAAATATGGAGATAAAACAAAAATTCTTTGCCTTCAAACAAAGAAAAAATACCTGCGCCTAAAATAAAACAAAAACAAAACGCGAGAAATGTTTTACTTTTGCTCTTGATGATTTGTTCTAGCCCCTCCTTGAGCATAACTAATCTACATAATATTTCTCCTGCATGTCAATCACTCTATTATTTTGATAGATTATTAATTTTATATAATAATCACTGCTTTTTTTAGGTTTTGAATACCAATGATACTCAAAACCAGCATCATTTTTGGAGATAGATAGAGGTTGTCCTAATATTTTTTGGACATCATCCATAGAAATTCCTACAAAGATAGAATCAAAAGTCCCTTGATTAAAATGTTCCGCATACATGGTATTACGGTAGGCCATAAATTTTGTAATTCCAAACATACCGCCTACCATAATGACTACGGTTGATATAATAGTAGCAAGAGCAACTAATATAAGCTTTAAAATTTGCTTAAGAGAATTCATAAATTTAAACAACCATACTCACCAACTTCCCTTTTACGTAAATAATTTTCTTGGGTTCTTTGCCTTCCAACCACTTCTGAATTTTCTCACTAGCCAAAACTATTTTCTTTGCTTCTTCCTCCGAGATATCAGCCTGTACCGTTATCGTATCGCGCAATTTCCCATTTACTTGTACAGCTAGTGTAATTTCACTTTCTTTGGTCAAGGCCTCATCGTATTCTGGCCAAGGTTCAAAGACCAAAGTGTTTTTGTTTCCAAGCTGACTCCAAATTTCTTCACACATATGTGGAGCAAAAGGAGAAAGTAATTTTAAAAACTTAATAAAATCTTGCTCACCGATAAGTGGCGCTGGCTCGCTAACAACCTTACCATCTTCAAGTGGTTTATAAATAGTATTCATAAACTCCATCATCGATGCAATTGCGGTATTGAATTTCATAGAATCAATACCTTCACTAACTTTCTTAATTGTTTGATGAAGCTTAGTCAAGGCACTTGTATCCCTCCGTTCCTTGGGAACCGAAGGTAATCTATCGATAGCATAATTCCACACCTTATCCAAAAATCGTTTCACTCCTATTAACCCATTCGTATCCCACTCCACTGCCTGATCAAACGGACCCATAAACATAATATAGGTACGCAGGGCATCCGCGCCAAACTGCTCTACCATCTCATCGGGATTCACCACATTGCCTTTTGACTTGCTCATCTTCTCTCCGCCTTTGGCCAAGATCATGCCGTGGGAAGTGCGTTTTTTATACGGCTCACTTGTAGGCACCAGTCCAATATCATGCAAAAATATATTCCAAAAACGAGAATAAAGTAGGTGTAAAACCGTATGTTCCATTCCCCCATTATACCAATCTATCGGCATCCACTGTTTTAATAATTCTTTATCCCAAAACTTATCACCTCTCTCTTTCAAACCTTTTTCCCCACCCAAAGCATAGGCCAAGAAATACCAAGAAGAGCCTGCCCAATTTGGCATCGTATCTGTTTCTCTTCTGGCCGGACCGCCACACTGCGGACATTTTGTCTTTACCCATTTTTCCATGGCGGCGAGCGGTGATTCGCCATTGTCTGTTGGTTGATATTTTTCTACTTTAGGAAGTTTAAGAGGTAGTTCGCTCTCAGGTAGCGGAATCCAGCCAGCACATTTTTCACAATATACAAGTGGAATCGGCTCACCCCAATAACGCTGGCGAGAAAATACCCAATCACGTAGTTTATAATTTATTTGTTTCTTACCAATTTTATTTTCTTCCAACCAACTTATCATTTTTATTTTAGCTTCATCTGTTTTTAGACCATTGAGAAAATCGGAATTAACCGCTACACCATCTTCGGTATACGGTCCATCTGTAAACAGATTATTTATATCAGTAAAATTTTTCAACACTTGATTTTCCGGCAAAAGTTCACGCAAACCATCATAACCGGAATAACCCCAAGCACAACCAATAATTTTTTTTCTATCTAAGCAATTTTCTAGTTCATAGACATCCGCTTTGGTATCAGTAAAATAATATACATCTTGCATAGACACTCCCCAATCCTTACATACCTGCTCGATTTTTTGTTCCTTTGAATGGTGGTCTTCGTATGTCAAAACATGAGTCGGGTTTAAATCAGTCTCAGGCATACGATTTTTGATATACAAACCTGAACCGGCGGAAATTACCGCAATCTTTATGTTTGATATATTTTTTATAGCCTTAATAAAATCATCAAACAGAGGTGGGTTTAATTTAAACATTATTTCACCATACCTTTTTATCCAATCAGCTCTCTTCTCTAACTCATCATCAGTCAAAGTATGGCCCTTTGCATGGCTTGGCTTCCTGCTAAAATACTCATGTATATTTTTTCTTGCTTGTTCTTCAGAAATTGTATCAAGAGCCATATTTACCTTAACGCCCTCTTCAATCGTATCCCCAATCACCCCATCAAAATCAAAAACTAAATACTTTGGTTTTTCATTTAGATTTTTTACTACTTGCTTAACAGACAAGCCAAACTTCTTCGCAAAATCAAAATCGCGTTCATCGTGCGCTGGTACTCCCATAATCGCACCCGTGCCTACTCCACCCATTACATAATTGGTAATCCAAACTGGAATTTCTTCTTTTGAAACTGGATTGATAGCCATTACCCCAGCACTGACTCCAGTTTTTTCTTGCTCTTCACGAGTGTTGGTCGTAGTGCGGACTTTTAAAACTTCAGTAATATAATTTTTTATTTCTTCGCTTGGACTCCAACCAGCTCCAACCCACTCCTTGGCCAAGTCGGCGGAGATAGCAATAAAAGTTGCGCCAAAAATAGTATCAGGACGAGTAGTAAAAACTTTTACGGTGTATTTGCCGTCAACTTGTCCAGACACACGCAAAGGAAAAACAACTTCGGCGCCTTCACTTTTACCAATCCAATTTTCTTGTTGCAATCGAGCGCGCTCAATATAATCTACATCTTTTAGGCCTGCCAAAAGCTTGTCAGCATACTTGGTAATAGCGAGCATCCACTGTTCTTTATTTTTTGTTTCTACCGGCGTACCACACCGCTCACAACAACCGCCCACAACTTCTTCATTAGCCAAACCAATTTTATCTTTCGGACACCAGTTAATCGGTTGATTTTTTTTATAAGCTAGTCCGTGTTTGAAAAATTGCAAAAATAACCACTGAGTCCATTTGTAGTATTGCGGATCGGTAGTGTCAACTTGCCTGGACCAGTCAAAACTAAAACCAAGCATTTTGAGCTGACGAGTAAAATTGGCAATATTTTTTTTGGTCACTTCGGCTGGTGGCTTACCTGTTTTGATTGCAAAATTTTCAGTTGGTAATCCAAACGCATCAAACCCGATCGGGAACAAAACATTTTTTCCTTCCATTCTTTTCTTACGGGAAATAACATCCATCGCTGTGTTTGAACGCGGATGCCCGACGTGCAAACCTTCCCCACTTGGATAAGGAAACTCAATCAAACCATAAAACTTCTCACGCTTTGGATCTTCCGTAACTTCAAAAGTTTTATTTTTCTCCCAATACTTTTGCCATTTTGCTTCTATTTTTTTTGGGTCGTATTTCTTCATAGATTTTTTTGTCATCCCGACCGTAGTGGAGGGATTCTTCACTCTGTTCAGAATGACACCTAACTAAGCCTTAAATAAATTGAGTAGTTATGTTAGTATAATTACTTTTCCATAAATAATCAAGAAAAAACAGGCTTTCGCCTGTCTTCTTTAATATATACTTTAAACTTATACCACTCACCTTTATCCTGCAATCTGTTTATCAACCATAGCAGTAAGTTTTTCTTTTTGCACACCGCCAACAACCTGATCAACCGCTTCGCCGTTTTTGAACACCAAAAACGAAGGAATGCTCATTATATTATACTTGCCGGCAATCTCAGGATTCTCATCTACATTACATTTGCCGATTTTAATATTTTTGCCTTCATAAGTCTTGGCCATTTCTTCTACAATCGGACCCATAATCTGACAAGGACCACACCAAGGAGCCCAAAAATCGACAAACACTGGGGTGCTTGATTTCAAAACTTCTTCATTAAAATTTGCGTCGGTAAATGTGTGTTCCATACAAAATAGAGTTAAGAATTAAAATTTATAATTAAAATTGTCATCCCGAGCGAGGCCGTAGCCGACGAGGGATCTATACTGAATTATTTTATAATTTAATAGGAATAGATTCCTCACCCCATAAAAATAAGGGTTCGGAATGACAGACGAAAAAATTACTCCAAAATCAGCTTCTTCTCTTTCTCTTCTTCCGTATAAGCTTCCAAAACATCCCCAACTTCCAGTTTTATTTTTCCATCAAACTGCAAACCGCCTTCATTACCTTGAGGCAATTCATTAACCATTTGTTTGCCAGATTGCAATTGGCCGATTTTCCCCAGACCAATTACTTCTCTGTCTCTTTTTACTCGCACGCGCGCGTCTTTTTTGAGCTTGCCTGATTCTACGCGACCACCAATAATCATACTACCTTTGGCCGTGCGGAAAATGGCGGCCACACGGATACTACCGAGTTCAGTAACCACTTTTTCCGGATTAAGAAGTTTTTTAAGTTCTACTTTTACAAAATCCATTAAATCATAAATTACGTTAAACTGCAAAAATTGGATATTCTTATCTTGAATCATATTTTTGGCAAGCGGTACTGGTACCACATTAAACCCACAAACAATGGCGTGAGCTGTCTCAGCTTTGGCCACATCATCAGCCATCACATTACCCAAACCTTTGCCGATAATACGCACTCCCACTTCTTCATTTTTTATTTTTTCCAAAGACCCGATAATCGCTTCTAGTGACCCAAGAGTATCAGCCTTAATAACCAAATTCAAAACTTTTTTCTGCTCTTCATCTTCTGGGTCAGCCGTCATAGAGACAACTTTTCTTTCCGCGCCAGATTGAATATTTTTCTTTTCTTTTATACTAATAAGACTGGCCCCCGCCGCGCTACCCACATCCAAAATATCTCCGACTTGCGGAGCGACTTTAAAACCAAGAATTCTCACCGGACAACTTGGAGGCGCAACTAACAAATTTTCTCCCTTATAATTTTTCATGGCGCGCACTTTGCCGTAAATTTCACCATTGACCACGAGCGGATCATTGAGTTTGAGTGTACCAGTTTGTACCAAGACAGTTGCCACTGGTCCTTCCCCTTTGTCAACGTGGGCTTCGATCACAGTACCAGCCGCCGCTCTGTCTGGATTGGCCATAATTTCACCCGCATGCACATCAGCAACAAGCAACAAGACATCCAAAAGTTTATCAATATTAAGATTTTGTTTAGCGGAAATTTCAACCACTGGCGTATCCCCGCCCCATTCTTCTACCAGCACATCATGTTGAGACAAATCAGCGCGAACTTTTTTTGGATCAGCACCTTCTTTATCAATTTTGTTTATGGCGACCACAATCGGCAACTTCACGGCTTTAATAATCTTGATTGCTTCTACTGTTTGCGGTTTCACACTATCATCAGCTGCAACGACAAGCACCGCAATATCGGCTACTTTGGCGCCACGACCACGCATTACTGAAAAAGCTTCGTGACCAGGAGTATCAATAAAAGTTAAAGGAGATTTTTCTTTGGTTTTTGGATTTGTCCAGATTACTTGATACGCACCGATATGCTGAGTGATACCACCAGCTTCTCCGCCCATCACATTGGCATTACGGATAGAGTCCAACAATTTTGTTTTACCATGATCAACGTGGCCCATTACGACAATCACTGGCGGACGAGCCGTAGTCGCATCTTTAGTAAGAATACTTTCGAGATTTTCTACATGAGCAGTATCAAATTCTTCAACTTTGGTTTCAGCATGAGCCTCGGCCACAGTAAAGCCCATTTCTTGCGCCACTAGTGCTGCAGTATCATGATCTACATTTTCATTTTGCGTAGCCAAGATGCCGTTTTTCATGAATTCCATAATCAGCTTGGTCACTGGCACTTGCAACAAATCAGCCAATTCTCTCACTGTCATCTTGTCGCCAATAGAAACCGTCACCCCACTACTCTGGCGAGCTTCTTTTTCTAATTCTTTTTGCTTTTCCTTTTCTTTCTGCTCTCTTTCTTCCATGACAAACTTAATGCGCTTCCATTGACGTTGGATTTGCTGAGCCACACGATCATCGATTTTCACCGCGCGGGCGCCAATATCAAAACCAAACTCAGGCAATATTTGCAAAAGCTTTTGCGGGTGGATGCGGAGTTGTCTGGCTAGTTCGGAGACGTTCACAGGATTTTAGATTAGAATAAATCTAAGTATATAGAATAAAGGATGAAAAGTCAATTTTACCCCATTGCCCTTTCTCCAAAATTCATCCATAATATGGTTATAAACATATGTCATTCCTACTCATCAACAAACCCGAAGGTTGGACCAGCTTTGATGCTGTAGCTTTTGTACGTAATAAAGTTAGGAACGGTGTCATCCTGAACCCCCCAAAGGGGATAAACTCCGTAAAGGATCCCTTAAAACCAAACGAAAGGGATTCTTCGGCAGAGCCTCAGAATAACAGCCCAAAAAAACTCCGAGTCGGTCATGCAGGAACACTTGATCCTTTTGCCACTGGATTATTAATTATCGGCGTTGGACGAGAATCTACCAGAAACTTAGACGAATTTAAAAGAATGAAAAAAATTTATATTGCCACCATCAAATTCGGAGAAACTAGCGATACTTACGACAAAACTGGAAAAATAGAAAAAACGAATAACCCAAAAACAATAACCGAAGAGCAAATCCTAGAGGCAATAAAATCTTTTACAGGCAAACAACTCCAAATCCCGCCGATGTTTTCTGCTAAAAAAATAAACGGCCAAAGATTATACACCCTCGCCCGCAAAGGCATAGAAGTAGAACGCCAACCAAACGAGATAGAAATTTATGAAATTAAACTTTTGGATTACACTTGGCCTGTTTTAAAAATAGAGGTACAATGTTCGGCAGGAACATATATCCGGACCCTTGCTCACGACCTTGGCCAAAAGCTTGGCACCGGCGCCTTTTGCCAAGAATTGGTTCGTACTCAGATTGGTGACTACTTACTAACTAATGCTATTAACTTAGATACTTTAAAATAAATATATGTCTATTCCAAAACCAGAATGGTGGATGCCTAAGATTATGCCAGAAATTCCCGATGGTGAGAAAGCCGATAGAAACAGAAGGCAAAGAGAGATAGAAAATCCTGCACAAGTGCCACTTGAAATTGGGATAGTACCTGTAGTAGATAATCCTAATCCCAAAAAAGACGATGACAAGCAGCCCATAATACCACCGGAAGTAAACTAATCCTTAATTTAATTTTTTCTCACAATACATTAGTTTGACAAAACAGGCCAGCGATGGTACCATATTCCCAGATTAAATAATTAATGATCTTAGGGTAATTACCTTATCTTTACAAGAAGAATCTGGAAAAGATCAACGCCAAGCCGGTTTTATGCCAACAAAACTACAAAAAAACTTCCAAAACTTCCTAATTCAGACAAATTTGTCTGAAATCTTTTGTGTTTTATCGGTAAAAAAAGCCTAAGGCTAGCAAATCTTCTTTAAGTATAAGCAGTAATGACTCAAGATTTTGAGAAATTTTTTGTATAATCGAAGTGAGTGAATGAAATAGTCGGTGAAATATTTATAATCGTTTACAGATTATAAATATTGAGCTGGGTATTTCTGAGCGAACGAGATTATATATGCATATATGAACAGTGTAATTTGGGCAATACTGGTAATTGCCGGTACAGGCGCCGGAGTTGGAGCGGGTTATGTTTTAAGAAAAAAACTAGCTCAAGCTCAGGCAAATTCTATAGAGGCTAAGGCAGAAAAAATCTTAGCAGACGCCAAGACCCAGCAACAGGAACTAATCCTCCAAGGCAAAGAAAAGGCCGCTCAAGTCCTTGAGGAGGTCAAAAAGGAAGAAAAACAAATTCGCCAAGACCTACATAGTGCGCAAGAAAGACTGGAGCGTCGCGAAACTTTGTTTGACCAAAAAATAGTGGAAATCGACAACGACAAGAAAAAGCTCCAAGAGAAAGCCGATCAGATCCAACAGATAAAAGTAAACATCGAAAAACTTCACGAACAAGGCGTCTTAAAACTACAAACCATTTCTAACCTCACCAAAGACGAGGCTAAAGAAGAATTACTCAAACGCGTTGAAGAAGATAGTAAGACTGATTTAATGTCCCGAGTTTTGAAATTGGACAAAGAATCAAACGAAGTCTACGAAGAAAAAGCTCGAAACCTTATCGCCGACGCTGTCCAGCGTTGCGCTTCTTCTCATGCTGCGGAAATTACTTCTACTACCGTCCAACTTACTAGTGAAGATATGAAAGGACGTATTATCGGTAAAGAAGGACGCAACATCAAAACTATTGAAAAACTTACAGGCTGTGAACTTATCATTGATGACACCCCAGATGCAATCTTAGTTTCTGGCTTCTCCCCTATCCGCCGTCAAATTGCCAAACTAGCTCTTGAAAAACTTATGGCTGATGGCCGTATCCAACCAGCGCGCATCGAAGAGTTTGTCGAAAAAGCCAAACAAGATTTGGCGCTTGATATCAAAAAAGCCGGTGAAGAAGCGCTCTACAAAATGGGCATTACCGGTATTGATCCAAAACTTGTGAGCATCGTTGGTCGTCTCAAATACCGCACTAGTTATGGTCAAAATATTATCAACCACTCCATGGAAACTGGTTACTTGGCTGGGATGATTGCTAGCGAACTCGGACTCGATGCTGCTAAAGCCAAAAAATGTGGCTTCTTCCACGATATCGGTAAAGCGGTTGACCAAGAAACTCAAGGATCCCATCCTGAAATTGGCCATCTCATCCTCAAGAAATTCAACATGGATGAAGATATCTGCCAAGCTGCTCTTACTCACCACCAAGACAAACCATACAACATCTATTCTTCTATTGCCAAAGCTGCTGACGCTATCTCTGGTGCTCGCGTCGGTGCTCGCAAGGACAGCTACGAACAGTTTGTCGCTCGTTTAGAAGAATTAGAAAACACAGCCAAAACTTTCCCTGGTATTGATAAGGTCTACGCTATCCAAGCAGGCCGTGAAATCCGTGTCTTTGTCAAACCAAATGAAGTTGATGATTATTCTGCTTTCCAATTGGCCAAAGACATTTCCCGCAAGATTGAACAAGAATTGCAATACCCTGGTGAAATCCGCGTCACTATCATCCGCGAAACACGCGTGGTAGAATATGCAAAATAAAAAATAGGACTAATTATAATAATTTTATATCTATAATATAGAAAGGGGGTGAAACTATGAATAAAGCAGATTTATCACAAGCAGTAGCAGAAAGCTTAAATTTGCCAAAACGCCAAGTTGAAGACACTTTAAACGGTATCCTTGACACTATCGTAGCCCAATTGAAAAAGGGTGAAGAAGTCGTTTTGACAGGTTTTGGCGCTTTCTCCGCCAAACAACGCGCTGCTAGACAGGGCGTTAACCCACAGAACCCTACTCAAAAAATCCAAATCGCAGCTGTCACCGTACCGAAGTTTAAAGCTGGCAAAGCTCTCAAAGACGCTTTGAAATAATAACTTAAACAAAACAAAAAATCCTCGGAGCAATCTGAGGATTTTTTATTATGTTTAAGTTATAACAACTAAATCATCCTACTTTTTTTCTTTTTTAATCTTTGGCATTTCTCCAATTTGACCATCTTTAGCAGGGCGACGCATATTACCAAGAGTAGCACCTATGCTTTGCATATATCTTTTTACTAAACATCCCGCAGTGCTTGCTTTTATTCCAGTATTCGATAATTCAACTCCTGTTTCAAAAATATCTTCTTGTCTTTCCCTTTTCCAATGCATATAGGCTTCAAAAATGGGGCCTTCGACAAAGGAGTAATCTTCTTTTTCAAATTCTGACAAAAGATCAAAACCAGTTTCTTGACGAATGGCGCGCAAACCTTCAAGACTTCCTCTCTCAGCATCGCGCTCAATTATCTGGGTTGGCAAGGATAAAATAGAAAGCACCTTGCCTTTTTTTATTAATTCTTTCTGTCTTAATTCTATGGCTTGATATTCTAATTTATAAGCAAGTACCCTACTTATATAATCATCAAAAACTGATCTATTAGATAAATCAAAGGCTTCTACTTTATTTAAGGCCTCTATAAATTCATTTTCTAATGATTCAGCATTGAGATTATTATATAAATTATTTTTTAAGATAAAATCTAAAGCTACTTCTGCCCAATCAAACGCCGTAATACGAGATTTCAAAGCATGCTCAGGATCATGATGACAATCAAAAAATTTATCCACCTTTAATTTTATTACCTTTTTTTCTTCTTCGCCTTTTCTAAGCTCATCTAGTATACCCACAGTACCACTTTCTGCCTCTGGTACGTCAAAAAGAATCCTGTCAATATACCACCTTATAGCAGTATATCCAGACTCATTATAATGTTTAACCTGTTTCTCCGAACCATACAAAATTAATAAATTCTGAGTTTTTTCATTATCTGAATGATCTTGCTCTACATGAGTAAACTCATGAAGAAGGGTTGAAACCATAGATTGAACCGCCTCACTTCTTATAGACACAACTTCTGCATCAGAGCCATCTTTTAAAACAAAATGTGCGTATTTAGCGTCGGCAGCAACTTTGTCTACTAAAACTAAAACTTCGTGCTTATTAAATCTTTCTAACACATCGAACTCTTTGCCGTCTTTGCCGACAAGAACTAAACTGTCAACTCTGTCTACTGGATATGACCCAAGATCTTTGCTACAAGACGGCATCATAACTTTCTGCCGATCTAAATCAAGCACCATCGTACATATTAATGTGCCGTTTACGTCTTTACACTCTTTATATCCTCTTTCACACTCATACTCCTTATCTCCTCGTTTTTTTGCAATTAATTCTTTTGCTTTTATAGAAAAACCAGCATCATATTTTCTTAAAGCCTCATTAAAAACCGGAGTTATAGTATAATTAAAAAAATTATCAGCTCGGCGCACCCCAACCTCTATAGCGACACCATTACTGCCAACAATTAATTCATCTATAACTTCAGCGGATTTTACTTCTTTTCCACCAACAGATACAATCTCATCACCTGACATAATACCCACTTCAGCAGTTTGAGCAACTGAAACAATACTATCAATAAAAAAACCTACTCGTTTAGATATTTCTAAAGGTTTTATTTCTTGTACTTCGTTCGTTCTCGTTGAGTTATAAGCAGCTTCTCTATGAGACATAGGTAAACGAATAAATATATTTAATATTACACAAAGCCTAATTTCACAAACTTATTTTAAATAAGCCACCAAAATCCGCCCATCGGACTTATATTTTCTGACAATAAATTTACCAGAATCAAAATATTCTTCTTTTAATATTTGTCCACTATTACGCAAAGATGAAATAATATAATCTCGTTCATCATCAACATTCTTATCAACCTTATGACTAATCTGATATGTCATCCTGGTCAACCCAAAACCAATATCTTTGCTCCCACTGCCTACCCACATCGTCGCCTGACTAGGATCAATTTCATGTTTGCGCAACCAATACTTAAGGTCTGATAAATCTACTTCCGGATCAAGATTGGCTGCCCACAAACGGATATGATGACGATGACGAGGACTTTTACCAATAGGTTGTTGAAAACCAAAATCTTGTTGGCGACCAAAAAGATACTGATGACTAAATGGCGCTGTAAAATAATTTGTATTCCGAATAAAAGCCAAGCTCATTTTGAAACTAGTTGTCCAGGTAAGTTTATCAGCCTCGTACCAGCCAGCGGAGACAAAAGCTTTTTTCAAAGACTCTTCTGACCCAACTAAAATAATATTAATCGGATCAGCCACTAACCCATCCGCCGTTCTAGTAAATCGAGGAATCCGGCCACGACGAATAACCATGAGCAGAAACTGAATAATACGAGGGAAAATAATATAGGCGGCCAAAATGTAAGTAAGAACTCCAGCCAAAAAAACAGGCATTCGATCATCAAGTCGTTCAAAAATCTGTATTACCGCCAACCACAACAAACCGAAGCTAAATATAGCTACCACCAGGCGCTCGGCTATTCTTCGGAAGAGCTGCATATTTTAATCCTATTTTACTTTTTATCCATCTGCGCGCGCATCTGCTGTACTGCCCGACGATAATAATACAAAGTCACAAGTTCTGCAATAGCAAACAAAACAAACAAGATTATATAAACATAAAAACGATAGAACCACGAAAATAATTTACCTGACCACATATTAATACGAATCGTGACCGGTTCGGTAAACGAACTCTCAGCGCCATTGTCTAGTATTTGGCGAGCCCGCACCGAATAAACACCAGCTTGCATTTCCTTGGCATAGACCATACGCCAAATACCATTATCATCTGTCTTTACAGATACAACCAGGGGTTCTTTGCGCTCTAGCACCACCTCTACCTGAGAGCCTGGCGCAGCCCTACCATCAATCACCAGCCCTGTGCCGAGAGTATCGGCATTATGCGGATAATAAGAAATAACCGGCGAGACAATCGGCTCTACGGTTAGAGACACACTAGCATCTACAGAATTACCTGCCAAATCAAAAGCGCGAATTACCAAATCTTGCCTGGTCTCAGACGGAAGTTTTGGCAAAATAAATGTATTGTCTCTTTCTAGAGGAATATCCAAATAATCAGAACCATTCAAACTGTAAGCGTACCGATCAACGCCCGACATGTTATCTTCGGTAAAAAATATAGCTCGCGGTCGAGGATTAGAAGTAGAATGGAAACCACGACTATTGGTCTGCGCATCTGCAAAATCAATCGTAAAATGTTTTGGTTCGTTGAGATCTATAAAAAGTGGAAAGTGTAGAGTTGGTCCAGCGCCAGCGGCGTTATAAAAACGAATATGGAAATAATGTTTGCCTTCATTCAAAAACGGTAAGACTTGAGAATTATTAGTAGTTATATTATTATTTTTTGCTGGCGGATCAGTATCGGGACTATCATCAAGTACTGTCGCAACTCCGGTTGCCTCGCCTGGCAGATTCCAAGTCATCTTGGCATACGGACTATTGCTCCATTTTGGATCTGCGTCACTGGTATTAAACAAAACATCTTTGCCTGCCATATCCTGCACCCAATATTTTATTTGTGGAGTTGGCAAAAATTGATTGTGAGGTAAATTTGGAATACTTATAGAACCGCCTGGGTTAGATGGCAAAATTGTTTGGGTGGTATTTCCTCTGCCTAAAGTATAAACTGCCGAACCAAAAGAACTAAGCAAATTACTTCCCTTGCCATCGTTGGCTAACACCGAACCTGATGAAAAAGTAAGGTTAGCTACACCAGCGTCTTTGACTCGAAAAACTACATCGAGCACTTTACCTCTAGAACCAACAAAACCAGGATTAAGTTTGATAGCTGAAAATTGCAAAACACCTGTTTGACCACTGTTGGAAAAAGACGGTTCTTGCACCCACAACGACATTATAGATCTACTCTTACTAAAACTAACGAGCTCTAATTTATTGGTTGGAAATTCCAAGACACCTTCCACACCATTGATGGCTTGATTGGTATTAACTTCAATACTGACGGTAATTGTATTTGGAGTTGTAAAATTTCCAGTGGCTGGAGAGATAGAAAGAGTGGCCGCAGATACAATATTTACAAAAAATAATTGAGCAATACCAATACCCAACACAAAAAATAATCTAGCAAAAATTTGGCAGATTTTTCTAAGAATGCCTTTGTTCAGATCGGACATAATATAAAAACAAAGTGGCCACAATAAGCCAAATATATTATAACAGAAAATATTAGTTTTTCATATACGCTAAACTGGCTATAATTATAAACAAAAACCCCGTCCCGCAATTGCGGGACGGGGTTTTAAAGATAAAGTTATTTCTCAAATTTAGGCCTTCTTGAATCGTACAGTAAACAATGGTTCGTAGTTGTTATTATACTGATCAGTCACCTGCACTGTCTCCCCTTTCATCAGCTTGGAAAGCGCCATATCGCTAAGCATTACCGCATCTGACTCAAGGTCAATCTTTAGGTCATCAAGTTTGGTAAGTTCGCTAGAGAAATTCTCTTTGATTGCAGTTTCTATTTGTTTTTTGCGGGCTTTCAAGGTTTCTAGTTTATCTTTGATTTCCTTATATTCTTCTGAGGCAGACAAAGCTTCTTTATAAGAACTACGAATATCTTTTTGTTTTTTCTTGGTTTCTTGGATACGATTGAATATTTCTTGAATGTCTATCATAGAAAAATTGCTTAAATTTAGTGAGAATATTATATACTTTTTTGAAAATAAAAGATAGGTCAAAACATGAGATATACACACCATCTTTTGAAAAGACTTGCATTATTTGATAAATCGTATATTATATACAGTGGTTAACGTTTAATTCATAACCATAAACATATGGCAGGTTTAACAAAATCAGCCTTGCTCGCCGCTATGGCGGATAAAACGGGCATGAGCAAAAAAGACGTAGGTGGATTCTTGGACGCTATGACAGAAATGGCGTACAAGGAAGTTAAGAAGAACGGTGTGTTCATCTTACCAGGACTCGGAAAATTAGTTAAAGTAAACCGCAAAGCTCGCCAGGGACGCAACCCAGCTACCGGAGCTACCATCTCAATCCCAGCTAAGACTGTAGTTAAATTCCGCGTTGCAAAAGCTGCCAAAGAAGCAGTTGTATAATCTAAAACAAATTAAAAAAATCCCTTGAGTTTCGACTCAGGGGATTTTTTGTTTTTAACGTAGACAACAGACCTCAAACAAGCTACAATATACCCACCTAATTACAGTCTCATGTGTTTTTCTGCTACTGCCAGTTTTACCGCTAGCACAGTTCTCGGTCTTGTCGGTACTGCCGGATTAATCAAAACTCAAAACAAAAAAGCTTGGCCGTTGATGGCCATGCCTTTATTTTTTGCCTTACAACAATTTGTTGAAGGCCTGCTCTGGATATCTCTCAAAAGCTATCCGCAATATGTCCTCCCGCTCACTCATGTATTTCTTTTCTTTGCCTTATTCTTTTGGCCCACATATTTACCACTAGCAGCCTTGTCACTAGAAACCCACAAAGCTAGACGAACTATTATCACTTTTTTCAGCATTGCAGGTACAGTAGTAGGAGCTATTTTCTACGCCAGCTTTTTACGCAATCCCGAATCTGCGGAAATTGTTAATCGCTGTTTGTACTATCCCGACCTGGCTCCATACCCTCACCTACTTGGATACTTATATATCCTCGCCACCATCGGCGCTGGAGCTGCCTCTAGCAAACCAATAGTAAAATTATACTCTCTACTCATCTTAGTCTTTTCTCTTATCACCTGGTATTTCTACGCTGTTAATTTTACTTCTGTCTGGTGCTTTTTCGCTGCCATTATTAGTCTAGTCTTGTTTTTCTATCCGAGAAAATAACAAATACTTTACCAATTAATAAGCCTTAAAATATAGGCTTTTTTTGTTTGCACCCTTATCGACTTTTTGTACGTATTAACTTATGGGCTGCCACCAGCCCAGAAATTAACTTCATAATTTTATGCAAAAGAAGAAGAAATATATCATTTTAACGGCCGTTGTAGTTATCACCTTGCTTACTACCTCTGGTAGCGCTATTGCTCATGCAATGGGTGGCAAAAATCATACTGGATTTTCTTTTAATTCAAAGAATGGCCCTAAAGGCGGCAGACCGGGAATGGGAGGGGCAGTAGCAGCTATAAACGGCACAACACTCTCCATTACAGGCCATGATGGCACTACTTACACAGTAGATACGACCAAAGCCAAGATCACACGCGGTTTTGGACCAAATACCGAAGCTCTGACCCTAGCAGATATCAAGGTAGGCGATAAAATCGGTGTTATGGGCACAATCTCCGGCACTAACATTACTGCCAAAACTATAATTGATGGCGTGGGTATGCTACGCGACAAAAAAGCAGACGGCCAAGAAAAAACTCACGTCGTGGGCAAAATCCTCACAGTTAGCCCATTCTCTCTCACATTGGAAGTAAAACCATTTGGCGGTCGCATGATGAATGCCCCAGCCTCAACTGAAACTTTAACTTATACGGTAGACAGTACCAGTAATACGACTGTCACCAAAGACGGCGCTACTGCTTCACTAGGAGATCTCACTGTTGGTCAGATTATAATTGCCACAGGTAAAGTAGACAGCACTGCCAAAACTGTCGGCGCTACAAAAATAAATATCATGACTTTAAAAGACAAACCAGAAGGATTTTTTAAAGGAATGGGACGGATGATGAGAAAATAAAAATTATACAAATAAAAACCCCGCTCTTCACGAAGGGCGGGGTTTTTATTTAAACTTTCTGTTTCTTGCCAAACAACCTTCCAACTCCCCTATTATACAGATACCCTACCCCCAAAAATAATCCTAGATAAATAATCGTGGCTATCCCAGCCGGGATTTTGCCATACAAAAAATTGTACCTATATAATAATGGCCAATGCAATAAATATATTTCAAAAGAAAATAATCCGAACCAGTATAATATTTTAAAATTAATTTTCTTAAACAAAAATATAACCATAATTGCTCCAGCGGTAATGAGGCTCGCCACGACTTCCCTCTTCCAACTCTGTCCATACGTTGGATGGTAATACATGTACATAAAAATATAGCTAGCTACCGCAATCAAAGCCCAGCGACAAATAGAAGCCACATATTTTTTTTGAAAATAAGGCTTTAGCCAATCAATCAACTGCGTAATAAATACTGGTGGTTTATTAACCAGCGCGCCCAGAGTCATACCTACTGGAAAGGCCACAAAGTGATAGCGATATAACTTAAACACCACTTCAAAAAACCTGCTTGACCCACCCACATACTTCACACCCCACCAACCGATAATCACCATCGCCAGAGCCGACAGTAGCGGAAATCTGCGCCAAAAGATAATTGGAAATAAAAGATAATAAATAAGCAAAGGTGTAATATACCAAAGCGGTGAATTGAGATCGCCATAGATATCTGCATTTGGAAAAAATCCCAACAGACTTTGTATTATATTTTTGGTCGGATAGATTTTGTGTAATACAAAAAAATCTAGGGCTAAGAAAAATACTACGGTAATTAGTACCGGCACATACACGCGCGCCAAACGTTTGAGATAAAACTTGCCAATTGATAATGGTCGACGCAAAGCTGTAGCTACTAGTCCATATCCGGACAAAATCAAAAACAAATCCACACCCACACCCGCATAATTTGATAGAGGTACTAGGAATCGATTATCACTGACCAAAAAATAACCAATGTGAGACAGAACTACCATTAGTATCGCCAAGCCTTTTAGTTCGGTCGTGGTTTCGATTGAAAAAAAAGTAAATTCTTTGGTAGGACGGATAAACAATATCAAGGCAACTAAAAATACCACCTCCACAATATGAGTTTCTGCAATCGCATTAATAATCGAAATAATCATACAAAGCTTTACTCCAAAAATCGTACCCAGCATCCCCAGGATGAAAACCATCAGCCGAATAATACAACTGATTATAAAAGGCTTTTTCACGAGTAAGTGAATACAGGTCTATAATATTTGCTTGCCGACCAACCAACGCTTTATTTAACAAAGAATTATAACGTTTGGTTTGCAAATCAAAATACAATCTATATGGCGGTAAAAATACATTACTACCGCCGATAAACGGAATGTTAATAATATTTAAATGTTTGGTGGTGCTGTTTAGCTTATCAACAATCTCTGACATGGTCTGAGAAAATATTTTGCCAGACACTTGATTGTGCATATCGTTGACCCCGATAGCAACCGAAACAATATCTGGATGAAACTGTGCCACCTGTGGCACTTGGTTTTTTAATACATCACTTGCCACTGCTCCAGGCACACCAAGATTTATCAAAGTCACTTGTGCATTTTGTTTTTCAGCCAACATTTTGGCCAATAAATATGGATACGTTTTATCTTCTCCGCTTGCCCCCACTCCGGCAGTCAAACTATCTCCCAAAGCCACATAGACTATTTTTTTGACATGAGTTTTGGATGGGGCTGGCAAAATTATCTTCTGATGCATAGTAGGATTGGGCAAATGTTTTTCGCCAATAGTGGCATAGATACGACCATACGCCCAATTGGAATATAGGCCGATGGCTATGACTGTGAATATAATTATTAGGTATTTCATAGCTTTCAGTATAGCAAAAATATTGTTGGTTTGCTATTTTGATCTGGATAATTCAAATCAATCACAAATAGACATTTTTTAAAATTAAAGTACACAGACAGTACCTAAGAATAAATTATCTTTATCTTATATTTCTCAGTTAGCTCAGCGTGCTTTTCTATAGCTGCTTCAATATCATAAAATAAGTCACTATCATATTCAATTAACTCCTTATCAAATGGAGTGTTCTTTTCCAATAAAGCAACCCCTTCGCCAATTAGATGTTTAGGAATTTTCCTTATCAAAGATTCAACCACCTCATTATTTGGGTTAAATAAATTTTTAATCCCATTAGATAAAAAGATAAACATTTCTTTCCTTTGTTCTAGATTTAGAACTGATGGGCCGTGCTGTAAAATGACATTCGTGTCTGGCATCTTAATCTCATCTTTATCTCTAACCAAATAAACTGTCGTGTTTATTTCTTTATCACAGTATTTACCAGTATTCTCAAACTTATTTTTTGCTGTAACCAGTCTTTTTAATACGTCAAAAGAATAAACATTTTCCCCGTCTTCTGAGTAACATACAACTGAAAATAGATTATGATTTGCTGGCTTTCTACCTTCTATTTCTTTCTTTAGAAAAGAAATCAGATCATCCAACTGCTCAGTTTTCATTGAAAAGATACTGCAATTATATTTCTTATCCAATCCCAATGTTTCAACTAGCGATTTCATATACTTGTCTGTTGCCAAGACATCACAATATGGTAAGTAAGCCGAAAGCATTTGTATATCGTTAAAATCGCCTTCACCCATTTCTTTTTTACCCTCTTTAGAAATATTTTTGGCCCATAAACGAGAATAGATATTTAAATAAGGTATTTTTGCAAATTCGTCAGAATCAATAAATTTTTCAGCTTCTTCAATAGTAACACCGTAATATCTTAACGTATAGGAGTGTTCAGTACGAAGATTTTCTTTATAGCTAGTGCGCGCCACTTCAAGCTCTCTTAGATATTGGACTTCATACTCCTGCTCAGTATCTCTTATTTCTTGAAGTTTCTGTTTCGTATTAAAATCAAAATCTATATTCGGCATCTTTACAGTAATGTCAAAATTTTCCATTCTTTTATCTGGATTCTCGTTAAATGCAGCTTTCCAGGATTCTTCACCTTGCTTTTGTTTTCCACAATAGGATAGTAAAGCATCGTAAAACTGCCTATCTTCAATCTCCCAGGGCTGTAAGAAAGTAATTTGACCAAGATACTTTAAATGATCGTATATCAAATCAATCAACTCCAAATTGTTTTCTATTTTTGCAGTCTCCATATGCTGAATAAAGCTATCTGGAACTACAAATTTCTCTTCATTCACCCCGTTTTTTATCATCTCAAAAACTCCTTGAAGCTTTTGGTTAAGAACTGTATTCTGAGTAGATGTTTTCAATTTTGCTATATTACTAATAAAATTTTGATCAAGATATATTATAAGTTTCTTCATACCACTTTTGATTTTAATACAAAAAATAAACTTCAAAAAAATCAACAGATTCTTTATCAATACATAGACTAAAATTAATCATAAAATACCTTAAAACAACCCCTCGATCTTGTTTATATAATTTTAGTTATATAACAAATTAAAGTTTAAAACAACCCTCAATTAGACAACAAACAAGCATGCGAGTAAAATAAGCTGATAATATGTTAATCAAAAAAGACGCCCTATGCTCAAATCAATTGCCAAACTAGTCGGTTTTTTCCAAATCCCCGCCTTGGTATTACTAGGAATTGTGGTCTATAATTTTTTGTTATATTTTTTCCACCTACCCACTATCAGCGCCTGGTGGGCAGGACTTATTGTCGCCATTGGCAGTTTTGATTTATTAAAAGAAACAGCCCTAGCTCTGAAAAACAAACATTTCGCCCTAGACTATATCGCCATCTTGGCCATTATCGTTAGTTTGATTAGCGGCCAATTTTTGGTTTCTTTGATAATTGTCTTCATGCTTTCCGGCGGACAAACCCTAGAAAAATACGGCATGGCCAAAGCCAAACAATCACTCACCGCTCTGACCGAACGCATACCCAACGAAGTGACTTTGTGGAACAAAGGAAAAATTGACAGTCGTCGCGCCATTGAGACAGTAGATGTTGGCGAAGAAATTGTCGTAAGAAAAGGAGAAGTGGTGCCGCTTGATGGCGTCTTGATTTCTGAAGAAGCCATACTTGATGAATCATCCCTGACTGGTGAACCATACACCGTAGAAAAAATGACCGGCGACCCGATTCGTAGTGGCACTATTAACATGGGAAATATTTTGGCGCTTCGTGTCACAAAATCAGACCGGGATTCAACCTATAGAAAAATTATCGACATGGTCACTAAAGCGCAGACTGAAAAAGCGCCCCTCATTCGCTTGGCCGACCGGTACAGTACAATATTTACTATTATCACCGCTGTCATAGCCCTGGGGGGATTTATGATGAGCCACAGCCTCGAACGAGTTTTGGCAGTGCTTGTGGTTGCTACACCTTGCCCGCTAATCCTAGCTACACCTATCGCCTTATTTGGTGGCATGAACTCCGCTGCCAAAAACCGAATCTTGACCAAAAAATTATCCAGTTTAGAAATATTATCTAGAGTGACGGCTGTAGTCCTAGACAAAACCGGTACTATTACTCTTGGCCGACCGCTTGTGAGCAATGTAGAAATATTTGATAAAAGTTTTGATCTTAAAAAAATATATAGCATTGCCGAAGCTATCGAGCGCAATTCTCTACATCCTCTGGCCAAAGCTATTGTCGCTGGCGCCAAAGAAATCGGCGCGCCTCACATGATTGCCGAAAAAGTAGATGAAAAAATTGGCTCTGGAATTTCAGCCGTGATCGAAGGACACCAATACTCGTTGGCCAAAATGTCCAAAAATCATCATACCAACGCCATTGAACTTCACGACCAAAATAGACTAATTGCTCGATTTGAATTTGAAGATAAATTAAAAGACGATTCTGCCGGCATTATCAGCGCTCTAAAAAAATTAAAACTGTCTTTATTTATTTTCACCGGCGACCGTCAGGAAAATGCAGAAAAAATAGTTGCTCAACTTGGCGAGGCTGGCGGTATGATAACGGTGCAAGCAGGCTTGTCCCCAGAAGATAAAAAAATCGGTGTAGAGAACTTAAAAAAATCAGGCAGTGTAGTAGCAATGGTCGGCGATGGTATCAACGACGCGCCGGCGCTAGCCATTGCCGATGTGGGTCTAGTATTTAGCAACGAAGAACACACCGCTGCCTCAGAAGCCGCTGACATCGTCTTCTTAGGCGGAGACATTTCTTCAGTCACCTTTATAATTTCTCTAGCCAAAAAAACTATCCGCATTGCTTTGGAAAGTATTTGGTTTGGTATTGGCTTAAGTATTATCCTGATGATTGGCGCTGCCTTTGGCTATGTGCCACCGCTACTAGGCGCGCTCCTGCAAGAAGTGATTGACGTGCTAGTAATTTTTAATGCTTTGCGCGCTAGCAGACTTGGTCTTAGCGTTTAATTTTAAGAAATTACAGGTAGCCCAGCTAACTCTTCTTTGAGAATCTTGGTATACAAGGGATTCTTTTTTAAGGCTGGTTTGCCATTGTGTTCCACCACATAATATGCGAACCCGCGCATTTTTTTCACAATTTCATAATCAGCATGTCCGGGCATACTCACAGGATTAGCTTCATCAAAATTTACTGGACTGTTATCCGCAGTCACAAAATAAGTACTACCAACATTAACTACCAAATGCCCATAACCCGGTGGCATATAGACACTGTCTCCAGCCTTAACCGGAATAGCCAAAAACTCTTCAATCACATCAGGCAAAGATTTTCCATCTTCCCCTACTGCCATTTTTTGTTTTAAGGCAATGCCTTCGCCAAATAATATCCAATAGGTCTCATCAAGTTGGCCAATATGATAATGTCCGTAAGTCTTTATATATTCGTCGCTAATGGTCCCCGGCTCCCAGACAGTAATATTGCGCTGATCGCTTCCTCCGCGGATCATATAATAATGGATAGAAGGTCCGACTCCCTCTGGGTTCATTAACACTTCCTGCATTTTGGCATGATCTCTAGCGGCGTAATGTTTGGAGACAAAAGAAAAATCTGTATTCATATTTTTAAATATAAATAAATTAAGCTATTAATGAATTCCAGTCAGACGCAAACCTCTCCAGACCTTTGGTGGTCAAGGGGTGACTAATATCAAAAGACTGCCACGGTTTACTCAAATCTAGTTCTTTATAATCAATTGGCTTGAGGCCGTTTGGTTGATAGACAAAATCATCTGCCGGAAAAACCTGTCCGCCTTCTGCCCAGTCTGATAATAATTTGTATGGCGCTGTGATAATATCCGAACCAACTTGCAAGGCGTGCAAAAAATGTTCTTTGCTTCGTACACTGGCAGTAAGCACATCCACATGATGGTCGCTATCTTTATACAATCGCAAAATATTTTCTATCAAAGACATACCGTTTTCACTGGTATCATCAAGCCTGCCCACAAATGGCGATAAAAATACTTGACCAGGCAATGCCCCTTGTGTGGCGGTATAGACTGCGCCGGCCTGCTCTTGAGAAAAACATAATGTCATATTAACTCTCATTCCTTCTTTAATCATTTCTTCGGCCGTTTCTAGACCTGCCCCAGTAATTGGCAACTTGATATGCGCGTTAGGAATCCAAGTATACATTTTTTTACCCTGTTCTAGCATTTCTCTAGCTGTGGTATTTTTGTCTGCATAGACCTCAACCGAAACTGAACCTTTAGGCACCACAGCCGAAATACTCTCTACAACTTGATGATAAAAATTTAATATTTCATTAGTTGAAAATTTCAGACCAGAGGCAAGTTTTTTTTGAGCTTCCGGGTTTTTTGAAATAAGCGTCGGGTTGGTAGTCTGGCCATCAAGCCAGCCAAGCTTAGCTACTATATCCTTTGTTTCCTGAGGATCCCCTCCATCAAGAAAAATCCTGGTTTTTAAATCAGCCGGTTTCATATATTTATATTTTAGCTTGTATTAACTGCCTACTTATCATGTCTAATTTCTTGTAATTCAGCCCCGCAAGTTCCGTTAACAACTTTAATATCCAAATAATAATCTCCCGAGTTCTTTTTTATAAAAACCTCCGAAGCGCTTGTCACATCAATTTTGACTTCAGGGAAACCGCCATTTAAATCTATTGATTGATTTTTGGGTACAATATATATGTAACACAATAAATATTTTCCCCCGCTTGCTTTATAAACAAGCTTTTGTTCGCCGCCCGCTAAATGGAAAATTTCACTTTGCTTATTTGCTTCTGCATCTAAACTAATAATTTTAACCCAATCTTGCGTAGGTAATAGTTCGGTCTTAGGAGTGGAAGTGCTATTTTTTTCTTCAGTTGAAACAATAGAAACAGACTGTCGGTAATCTTTATTTATAACCTTCGATCCGATGACAACAATAGCCAAAATTAATATTATGACTATGACTTTATGGTTTTCTCCCCATGTTTTAAGATTAAAATTTTCCTTCATATAATTATAATAAAAAACTTTAAAGTAAACTTTATGAACATCCATCGCCTCTTTATTGGTAAATTTTTTCGTAGCTTATATTTTTGAATTTAAATTAGGCTATTTAGTCGCTTACCACAACTGAAAACCCACCGTACGCCATGCGTTTCAAATCAAATGGCATATTTGTCATATCAGAATTATCGGATTTCATAAATGGATCCTTCATCACGCGCGCATTTACTTGATTACGATGTTTTTTATTTTTATATTCTATATACGAGAACCATACTGTTTCATTTGGCTTAGCTTTTACCATTTTTAAAAAGGTAAACATAACATGTTCTGGCTTAGCATCATCAATCATACATTCTTTATAACCAAGCGCGCCATATTTTAACCAAACTTTAGATCCGCCTTTTGCCATTTTGCGATACTGAGCCAGCTTGTTTTTTGGCACAACCAATACAAATCCATCGACATAACCGACTTTATTTTTTGCCATATATGAAATAAAAAATGATAATACTAAAATGCAGTTTAGTATTCCCAAATAAGTAAGCGCGTACTCAGTAAGTTTAACAGATTATAAGAAAAATAAAAGAGTTCAATTTTTTGCTGTTATAGGGTTAATCAAGACAGGTGGCAAACTTTTATCGGGGGGACATAGTTAAGGTTGACAATAACCCTATTTTAATATACAATTCGATGTTAATATTCAAAATATTAATCTTTTTCTTAATTTTTACCATATGGTAAACAAACACAATTTGACCTTTAAAATGTTGGCTAATCTAAGTCTTTTTTCTCTTTTAGCCACAAGTGGATTGTTTGGGTTCCAATCCCCTGCTAATGCCCTACTTTTGCCGGCTGTACAGGTAATAGGCCAACTAACACAGGCTGGACAACCAAATTTCAACCAGTGGCAAGACCATGGCACACCTATCAGTGACTTTGCTTTTGATGAAGCACAAAATATGATCATTGATAAAAATAATGCAAGATTGTTTATATCCGATACACAAAATAGTAGAGTAATGGTTTTCCTGCTTGACCCACAAAGTTACAAACCACTGAGCCATACGGCAAGCTACGTGTTAGGACAAGCTGATTTCGAAGGGCATCTTGCAAACCGAGGAGGTCAGACCAATGCAGATACATTGGATTACCCTCGCCAATTAGCGTTTGACCAAGATAGAAATCTCCTCTATGTCGCTGATTCAGGAAATAATCGCGTATTGATATATGACACAGCTATTATAGATAATGGCGAACAGGCCGTGGCAGTGCTCGGACCAAAAGAATTCACAGACGCATCTTTTGTCTATGACACCTCCGAACAAACTACTCATCTCATTTTGCCTCAAGGAGTCACTCTAAATACAAAAGGTAGTATTCTCTATGTTGCAGACACAGGCAAAAATCGCGTAGCGGTTTTTGATGTGTCTACTATCGATAACGGCGAACCTGCGATAGCGGTGCTTGGTCAAAATAATTTGCTTGCCCATCTAGAAAATCAAGGTGGCCCTGTATCTGCACGAACTTTATATATGCCTATCAATATCACGTATGATTTCGATCGCGATATTCTCTTTGTTGTAGACTTTGGCAACCACCGTGCATTAGGATATGACACGAGCAATATAGCCAATGGCGAAGAAGCAACATATGTTTTGGGACAACAGGATTTTGTTTCTGGCAATCTTCAACCGACCTCAAAAACAACCATTGGCGAACCTCTTGGGATTGTCTATGACAATACCAACCACCTGTTATACATTTCAGATGCAAATCCACCAACAGACCGCGTAATGATTTTTGACGCAAGTAATATTCATAATGGCGACAGTGCTATAGCCGTACTAGGCCAGCCTGATTTAAATAGTAGTTTACCTCGACCCTTAAGCAACCATACCATGGCATCACCAAAAGGACTTGCGCTTGATGGACATAATAGATTATATGTTGCCGATGCCAGCTACAGTCGAGTAATGATTTTTGATGTTAGTACTATAAATAATGATGAACCGGCTATAGGTCTCCTTGGTCAAATTGACCATACTGGCCAATTATCATTCCAACAAGCTGGGACCAATAGTGAAATAGTAAACGATTACGGATTTGATTCTGTATACGGAACCGCCATTGATATTAAAAATCATAGACTATTTGTGGTTGATACATTTGACAATCGTGTCTTAGTTTTTAATCTTGACATTAATAACAACTTGATTGATTATCATGCCGACAACGTTTTAGGACAAAATAATTTCTATTCCAGTGGATTCAACCAAGGCGGAGTTATGACTGCTAAAACACTGTCTCAACCAATGGGGGTAGCTTATAACGGCAAAAATAATCAACTAATTGTCGTTGATGGTTATA
The DNA here is from genome assembly GCA_964496095.1 of uncultured Gammaproteobacteria bacterium. Taxonomy (GTDB): domain Bacteria; phylum Patescibacteriota; class Patescibacteriia; order Magasanikbacterales; family GWA2-37-8; genus XYD2-FULL-39-9. The sequence goes on along the minus strand of CAZBWU010000001.1, from coordinate 213,388 downwards.
ATAACCGGGTGCTAATCTATGATGTAAGCACAATCACCGATGGCGAGGCGGCAATTGCCGTGTTAGGAAACGATAGTTTTACCGGTACTAATAAACCAGGTATACGCAATAACACATTTAACGGTCCTGTAGCTGCAACAATTGATATTAAACGCCAACTACTTTATATATCTGAATGGGGAAATAGTCGGGTTATGATTTTTGACATACACCAAGTAACTAATGGCGAGCCAGCGATTGCAGTCTTAGGACAAAATGATTTTAACAACGGATTACCAAACCAAGGCATGGCTACTCCCAACGCGACCACTCTATGGAGCCCAACTGCGCTTACTCTTGATAAAAATAGAAACATTCTTTACACAGCAGATTTTGTGAATAATCGAGTACTTGCTTTCGATGTAAATACCATAAATAATGGCGAACCAGCTATCGGTGTATTGGGTCAAACTGATTTTAATAGCAACGTTTATAGCCTAGTTACTTCCGACAACAACATGGCGATTCCTGATGGCGTTGCACTTGATTCGGAAAGTAATATTTTATATGTATCAGATTACCGCAATCGAGTGTTAGTATTTGATGTAAATACCATAAATAATGGCGAACCAGCCATAGGCGTGTTGGGTCAAACTGATTTTACCGCCAACAACTGGTTCCAACATGACACATCGGCAATTAATATGCCTCACTCGCTTACTTTTGACCAGGCCAATAAAAAACTTTACATATCTGACCCTAGTTTTGGTCGTCGAATTATAGTTTTTAATACTTCAAATCTGCCTTTTTAATAGAATTGTTGACACAAAAAACATCTTGGATTAACCGGGGTGTTTTTTATTTTACAGGGTTAATCAAGACAGGTGGAAAACTTTTATTTAAGGATAATCAAATCGATTGCGCTCAAAACCATTCAGCCAATCTAAATTATCGTCAGCCAACAAGTTAAATTGACTGACAATCTCCTTATCATCACTTGAAATTTCCCCTTCTATTTTCTTTTGCAACGGCAAAAATAAAAGCATTAAAGTTCTAAGTTCAAAAATACTACGAGGAAATATTTTATGTCCCATGGAATCTTTTTTTGTTCTATCATAAATAGGGACTTTTTCCAATAATTTGTCCGGATTATTCAATAATTGCTCAACATGATCTTGAGCAATTCCTAAATTTACCAATTCTTTTTTTAAATCGATTTTTACCCTAGCACAAAAATCTTTTACATCCGAAACTACACTATCAATCGTAGGCCTTTCTCTCTGATTAATAATCTTATTAATTCTATTATAAATATCTCTAACTACTTTATCTGTCGAATCCCAATATGGATTGCTCTGAATATCTGGCCATGGTGGGATACTGGCAATATCCTTCAAATCTGACCTCTGATTCTTTTTTAAAACAAAACTAACAAACCATTCTTTTGAACCCAGGTCTTTCCGTTTGGTTTCAATGTTAACTGTCCAACCTGCTAACGCGGTATCATCCTTATCTATCCAACCTTCTTTTTCAAGCAAACTTTGCAAACCGTAGTTCCACAGCTCATCAACTGTTAAACTGCCCGGTTCTTCCCCTCCTGATGCAAGGCGACCTTCTAAATCAACAGTGATGACAGTTTTACTGGCCGCCATACTCAATTTTAAAACATCAATATTCCCCATCTTAAACAAAACCGCTTCAGCACGAGCCTCCCTCTCGAACCCACCTTGTGTAGTTAAATCTTCATATTCAAATGGCAACTCTCTATCTGTTGGCATAAATAATTGAGGTTAATAGTAGATACAGAAATATTACTACTTAACTCCTAAACTATCAATGGCGTTAATCTATATTTTATAGTAAACTCATTTCCTTCTCTAACGTTAAACAAAAAACCATCCAGTGAATGGGTGGTTTCTGTTTATGTAGGGTTAATCGAGACAGGTGGCAAACTTTTCTGTAAATGATCAAATCTCTTACCTAATATATAAAAAATCAAGTTACGATTTGGGCTTCACACGATCATAAAGACGTTTTTGAATATTTGGCAATAAGGGAAGGCCAGCCTTTTTAAGAGCTTCGACTATTTTATTCATTCTATCTGGATAACTTTGCAAATAAACATTATACAAAGTGATATACCACCCCAGATATAAGCGCTCTAATTCACGATCTTTTTGTATTTGGGGTATAGCGTCAGAACTCATTCCAGGGCCATACACTAAACCATATTTGTCATTACCAGAGAACTCAACCCACTCTTCCTTATATTTTTCTGGAGTAATGTTCTTACCAATTTTTATTGAACTTCGTTCTTCCATAGCATCAGTGGCGAGTCGCTGTTGGGAATTAAAATCTTCCCACTTACTATCTTCATGCAGAGCCGCTAACAACTGACGGATCTTACCGCATAACTCAAGTGTCAAATCTTGATTAGGAATTCCAGGTAGTACTTCAAATTCTTTAGACTCATCTCGGTTTAATCGATCGCCAAAAATAGTTTGCATTGCCTCATGAAGCTCCATAGTTAACCGCTCAATTAACTCCTGCCTCTGCCTTTCTAAACCACCCTCCCGATCACCTGAATTTGGCATATTATAAATATAAATGGATAAGTAAACTTTATTTATAATAGCTAAAATATAGTCCTTAGTAAAGAGGACTTGCTATTAAACCTAGGGAATAAAATTTCATCACTTTTGGATGCTTTTCATGATTGTGGGGTTAATTGAGACAGGTGGTAAACTTTTAAATTTCGCTAGGGAGATTATTTTAAAAGCCTTAAGGTAGCGAGCACATCTTCGATTGTCTTATCACCTTCATCACTAATGCCAGAAGCTAGGAATACTCTTTCTTCTTGAGAAAAGAATATATAATATTGATTTGAATAATCTTCGGTATTTTTCTCAAAAACAGTTTTAAAAACTGTCGCGTTTGGAATAAGACTAATAATTGTATACGGAGTCTTGTCTCTTTTCAATCCCTCCTCAAAAGTTTTTACGCCTCCAGTAACAAGCTTCAAAGCTTCGATTATTTCGATCCTTGTACATTCAAGATGTTCAACTTGAGCGCATTCCTGATTAGCATATAAATAAGGCTTGTACTCCTCACCTCCTACATACCAACCAACTGGAAGCTCCATCGTTATCTGAAGAAATGAATTAGTATATGTTTGAGGCGCGCTAATTTTATTTGAACTGCAACCAACACCTAATAATAAAAGTACTGCAACAAGTCTTAACAAACGCTTCATAAATTATGCTTAGTTGAATTGATAAATCTATTCTATCTTTTTGATTTACTTTTGTCTATCTGAAGAAAATCAAACCCACAACAGTTCCTAGATCAGCCGTAATCAAGCTCAAATCGTCAGTTTAACGCCTGCCTACTCCAAAAGATGTCTTATCTCATTGCGAAGAAGGCAAGTAATTTTATACATCAGTTTAGGAGCTGATTACGGCTAGAAACAAAAAACACTCCAATTACAGAATGCTGCTTGCTGTTAATTTAATAAAAGGCAGCAACTATTAAGAATAGTATAATGAAAGAGCTAAAGTTCTGGAGGAAAAAACATGCCCTGGCTCGCATTCCTTTTAGGGGATCTTAAAGACACTCCATACATTCCATTTTGATTATTAAGCACCTTTGGATAGTCAAAATCGTCTACTACCATGATTGCTCCGGTAGGAAATTTCGTACGAATATCAGCAAGAGCCATTATTTTTCTATAGTCTCCCTGACGAAATCTAATAGGGCCACCTTTGTCAGTCATTTTTGAGTCATCAATAATTCCACCAGGTCCACCAAACTTTTCACTGAGATCCACAATTGAGCCGTCACCCCAATACTCATAAGACCTATCTGAAAAAATTAGATTCGGATCAATCCACTCAGCAATAGGTTGAAGCTGATTTTCTTCTGAAAGCTGCCTCAATGCGGCACCTCGGTTTGTGAGAAAACCTAGTTGTACGCCACGGTTTTTGAGGTGGCTCAACAATGGAACCAAGCTTGGACGTAAAACTGTTGTCAGCGGACCAGGAGTAGCAGGTGAAACACCGATTGTCTCATCAATATCTAAAAGCGTAATTAATTTTTCTCCAGGACGAGCTGCAAGCGCTCGTTCTGTTTCTGCAATGATCCGAGTTAAGAAAACTTTCTCTACCTCCATTACCTTAGAGATCCACTCTGCACGTTTCTCATCGCTGACAATTTCTCCAAGAACTTCTTCACTTTCCTTAACAAGTGGCTCAAGCAGTTTAGTACAATTGTCCCTAACCTCAGCACTAAGTGATTGCCAAATAATCTCTGGGTTATTTTGTGACTGTTCGATTGTGTTTTGTTGAAATTCTCCCCTGTCCATAAAATTAGAATTATTACTCCTTTTTATAACAAACAACTGGGCTGTAAGATAGAATCATTATAAGACTTTCTAAGCCCAATGTCTACATTCTACAAAGCAATAAACAAAAATCTGGCAAACCTCGTTTACATTCAGTAAACAAAAGGAGAAATGAAGGAATTGATACAAACGTGAGAAAAAGATAAAAAACAGGGTGGCAAACTGAGTATACAGGGTGTTTCTTCTGTAACCATAAACAAAAACACCCCCCCCCTATTTCAGGAAAGTGTTATCGTCGTAGTCCCAACGGGAATTGAACCCGTATTTTCGCCTTGAAAGGGCAATGTCCTAACCATTAGACGATGAGACCGTCATTATTTGTGCCAGTAGTATATCTTATTTTAAAGAAAAGTCAATAAGCCTTTAATTAAGCATACATCGAGACAAAGTTGACTTTATGACCATATTTTAGTATCATTATCACTACATTTGACAGGTCAGGGTAGCTCAGTTGGTAAGAGCACGGGATTCATAACCCCGAGGTCGAGAGTTCAACTCTCTCCCCTGACACAACTATGCTAATCCTCGGTATTGAATCATCTTGTGATGACACGTCTATTGCCTTGCTCGATTGTTCGGACAAAGGCTGTTTTGTTTTATCAGAAAAAACCGCTTCCCAAATTGATGTGCATAAAAAATATGGCGGTGTGGTTCCAGAAATTGCTGGACGTATGCATGCGGAAAAAATCGTCCCACTTATTGAGGCAGTGCTCGAAAACCAACCAAAGCCAGACGCCATAGCTGTCACTTCTGGGCCAGGACTCATTACGGGACTGCTCGTAGGCGTTGAGGCCGCGCGCGTTCTTTCTTATGCTTGGGATATTCCACTTGTTTCTACCAACCATATTGAAGGACACATATACTCCACACAAATCCAAGACAGAGATTCTTCAGCCGCTTCTCTCCCTCAGAATGACAGTAAAAAAATATATTTCCCGGCTCTAGCCTTAATCGTTAGTGGCGGACACACCGAATTAATTCTCATGAAGAATCATGGTGATTACAAAATACTTGGCTCTACCAAAGACGACGCCGCTGGTGAATGTTTTGATAAAGTGGCCAAACTAATTGGCCTCACCTATCCTGGCGGACCACAAATTTCCAAACTTGCCTTAGAGGGCAAAACTGATGCTATAAACTTTCCTAGACCGATGATAAATAGCGGTGATTATAATTTTAGTTTCTCAGGATTAAAAACTTCAGCGCTTTATTGGTTAAGGGATAACCACATTTTACCTACAACCCTAAACGAAACAACAAATCAATCTCAATTAAAAGGAATAGATTCTTCTATCGCTTCTCTTCCTCAGAATGACAAACAAGTCGCCACAAACATTTCTATCAATGATTTTTGCGCTAGTTTTGAACAAGCAATTATTGATGTACTGGTAGTCAAAACTATGCTAGCCGCGCAAGAGCATAAACCCAAAACTATTATTTTAGGTGGGGGTGTGAGCGCCAACAAAAAACTGCGTGAAACCTTAGCCACAGAAATAACCAAAAGATTCCCTGAAATTAGTTTCCAAATTCCGGAATTAAAATACGCCATGGATAACGGCGCGATGATTGCCACAGCTGGATACCACCATGCACTAAAAAAAGAATTTACTTCTTGGAATAAAATAACCGCTGATCCAAATTGGAAGATTGATAATTAATTGGAAACAATGGTTGCAAGTTCGTTTCTTAATTCTTCCGAACCATCAACTCTATAAGAAGTTCGAATAATTTTATCTCCCACCTTGAGTATTACAGCTTCATCCCCCGGATATTGACTCAAAATATTTTTTATCGCTTCAGCTTGAGATTTTAATTGCTCTGGGCTAACCGCAATTTCAAATGCAAAACTAATTGGTTCGGGCTCTTTTTTTGTTTCATAACTTTTACCAAAAGACATTTGCTTGGCCAAGGTAGCCGCATTTTCTTTGGTCAGTACATAGGCTTTTTCTACAAACAATTTATCATCTCCTTCTTCTTCCGAAGTGCGACCAATCACACACACCGGTCTACCTTCCACCCAAATAGCCGCTGTGGTTTCGTAAGTCTTTGGAAAAACCAATAATTCCAAGCTGCTGGTAGTATCGAGCAATTTTGCAAACATCATGGCCTTGCCACTACGCGTAATTTTTTTCTTAGTTGAATCAAGCATTCCCCCTACTACCACCCACTGATTACGAGGCTGAGCTGACAAATCTTTGAGGGGTATGAGAGTGTCTTTCATTATTTCTTGATAAGCCTTGAAAGGATGTGAAGTAATATAAAAACCAAGCAACTCTTTTTCCCAAGTCAATTTATCGGCTTCGTTGGCTGGCTTAGCATTTACTAATTTTAATACAGAAACTGCGTCTAAAGATGTGCCGGAAAACAAAGAATGTTGTGTGTTGGCGCCACCTTCTTTTATTTGTTTACTAAATGACAAAATGTTTTCCATGTTTGCCAATAGTACGCCCCTATCATAACCAAAACCATCCAACGCTCCACACTTGGCCAAACTTTCCAAAGATTTTTTATTTAAATCTTTATCTTTTACTCTAGTAAGAAAATCCTGCAGATCTTTGAATTTACCATTGGCTTTACGTTCTTGGTAAATTGCTTCGGCAATATTCTCACCCAAATTTTTAATGCCATTTAAGCCGAACCTAATTACGCTCGTACCTGCAGAAGGAACTTGCCCCGTAGCGAGTCGCTCCTGCGACCCTGCTATTGGGGTCATCGCAAAACTCTTAAAGCTTTCATTAATATCAGGAGGCAAAACTTTTACGCCCATGCGTTCACATTCATGAATAATTTCTGGCACCTTATCAATATCGCCACTTTCGGCAATAAGTACCGCTGTCATATATTGCACGGGAAAATTGGCCTTAAGATAAGCGGTTTGATACGCCACGACCGCATAACTAGCAGCGTGCGCTTTATTAAAACCATAGGCCGCAAAAGGCTCAATGCGTTCCCAAAGTTTATTAATAGTTTCACTAGTTAATTTTCCAAATTCTTTTGCCCCTTTAAAAAATTTCTCTTTTTGTTTCGCCATTTCTTCAGGAATTTTTTTACCCATGGCTTTGCGGAACTTATCGGCTTCTTCCCAATTATAGCCTGCTAAATTTATAGCCGTAAGCAACACATCATCTTGATAAACAATAAGCCCCAAAGATTGATCTAGATAATCTTTCATTCTTGGGTCTTCGTATTCTATCAGGTCGTGATTATTTTTTCTTAAAATATAGTCAGGAATAGAATCCATTGGACCCGGACGGAAAAGGGCTACCATCGCCATGATATCAAAGATAGAGCTCGGCTTTAGTTCTTTGAGATATCTTGTCATACCCGAACTGGCTAACTGAAAAACACCCACAGTCTCTCCGCGCGCCAACATATCATATGTCTTAGCGTCATTCCACGGATACAAATTATAGACATTTATTTTTTGGTCAGTAGTTTTTTCGATTATCTCCACTGCATTTCCTAAAATAGATAAGTTGCGAATACCCAAGAAGTCCATCTTCAAAACTCCGGCAGTTTCTACCGAATGCATTTCATACTGAGTAACGATTTTATCTCCACCAGTTTCAAGTTGCACAGGCGTAAAATCTGTCAGCGGCGTTGGCGAGATAACCACTCCCGCTGCATGAATAGAAGTGTGGCGCGCGCAACCTTCTACCTTCTGCGCCAAATCAAGCAAACGTTTTACCTCTGCGTTCTTGTCATATAGTTTTTTTAATTCCGGTTCCAAGGTCAATGCTTTGGCAATGGTCATTTGAAAACCTTGGGCGCCAAAAGGAATCAGTTTGGAAATTTGATCACAAAAAGAATAGGAATAACCAAGCGCGCGACCCACATCTCGCACTGAACCTCTAGCCGCCATTGTCCCAAACGTAATAATCTGCGCCACTTTGTCTGCGCCATACTTTTTGGTCACATAAGCAATCATCTCATCACGTCTGTCATCGGCAAAATCGCCGTCAATATCAGGCGGACTCGGACGAAACGGATTCAAAAAACGTTCAAAGGGAAGTTTAAAATAAAGCGGATTATCCATCACAATTCCCATCGCAAAAGAAACTACCGAGCCAGCTGCCGAACCACGAGTGGTCACCATAATTCTATGCTCACGGGCATAGTTAATATAATCCGCCACGGTGAGAAAATATGGCGAATACCCTTTTTTAGCAATAATATCCAACTCATAATCCGCGCGCTTTTTGACTTCTTCGGTCATCTCTATGCGCTTTGGCAATTTTTCATAAACCTGTTCTCGCAAGTATTCATCAACGGTCTTGCCATCTGGAATATTTAGATGAGGAAAATGCCATTTATTTAATTCAATAGTCACATTCGCTCTGTCGGCAATTTTTACGGTATTACTAATCGCTTCTGGGACATGCTTAAAACGATTTATAATTTCTTTAGCAGGCGCGAGAGAATAATCTACGCCGTTCATTGTCGCTCGACCATCCTCATCCATTGTCTTACCATCTCTAATACAAGTGAGTACATCTTGCGCCTCAGCTTCATCTTCTTCCAAATAATGAGAATCTCGAGTGACGACCATTGGAATTCCTGTCTCAGCCGATAATTGGATAAGCTTGGTATTCATATCCATCTGACCTTCCAAGGCAGGCAAATCCATTAGTTCCAAATAAAAATTATCTTTACCAAAAATTTCTTGATACTCCAAAGCTACATTTTTGGCTTTATCAAAATTATCGTCTCTTTGTAAAATAGTTGGAATTTCACCGGCAAAACATCCAGAAAGCGCAACCAATCCTTCATGATATTGTTTTAATAATTCTTTATCCAAACGAGGCTTATCAGAAAAACCCTCTAGACTGGCCAGCGACGCCAATTTCATCAAATTTTTATAACCAATATTATTTTCAGCCAAAAGAACTTGATGATAAATTTTTTCATCTCTATTATTTTTATCAAATCGACTGCCTACCACTAGATATGCTTCCATCCCGATAATTGGTTTGATGCCAGCTTTTTGACAAGCCTCATAAAACTCAATCGTGCCATACATGTTACCATGATCGGTGAGAGCCAAAGATTTGTAGCCAAGTTTTTTGGCATGATCAACTAGCTCGTCTATTTTTGGCAGAGCATCAAGCAAAGAATAATGACTATGAACGTGAAGATGGACAAAATCCATAATAGTGAACAAAACTTGCCCCGTACCGAGCCACTCTTGTGGCTCTGGTACTGGGGTCGGACATACATTTACCTGTCATCCTGAGCGTAGCCGAAGGATCTCTGTCATTCCCAACTTGATTGGGAATCCAGTGTTTAAATTGTCTGGATTTCCGCTTTGGCGGGAATGACAATTGCACGGACAGAGATTCTTCGCTCAGCTCAGAATGACAATTCATGGGCGCATTAACTTGTCGCTAGTTTACCCTATCTCTATAACAAAATCAAACATAAAAAATCCCCTAAATTTAGGGGATTTTTATTTAAAATTTGTATTATCTTTTGATGTTTCTAGCAGTTTTTTTCATTTTTTTGGCTGTTGCTTCTACTGCTTTTTCTACCGCATCTCTAGCCGCAGTGTTGGCTCTAGCCGAGCCTTTATTTATCCAATCAGTCGCTTTTTTGGTAACTGCGCTTTTTACCATTCCCGCTACTCCACCGCTTGCCATACTGACCAAGCTATGAATGCTTTCTATTTTCCCTCGTAGATAATTTATTCCTTCGGTAAGCATCTGCAAGCGAGAACGAAACTCTTCCGCAATCTGGTTTGCATTTTTTAAAATCCTGGTGACGTAATAAAACATCCAACACAAGAAAACTGTGACCCACAAAACGCAGAACGCGATGACAAGATATAAAATATCTTTTGATGTTTCAATCATATTCCCCTCCTTTAAATAAATAAAATGTGAATTGAAAAATTTATAGATATATTATCTCATTGAAAAAAACTTATGTCAAGAAAAAAATTATCGTACCTCTGCGTTAAATTTCTCTTTTAAGATTTTTATAATATTTGCATGTGCTTTTTCTACTTCTTCAGTCACAAGTGTGCGTTCGTTGTGTTGATAAACAAACCGATACGCCATACTTTTATTTTCCGCGCCAATATTTGCGCCTTCAAACACATCAAACAAGCTAACAGTCTTTAATAATGGATCGGACGCAAGCACAGCCGACAAAATATCTTGATGCGCTACCTGTTTTTTAACCACAATTGCCACATCTCTTTCAATAGAAGGAAAAGCGCAAATTGGTGAATACTTTTTATTTGCCTCTAGTAAATCTACCACTACGCTTAAATTTATTTTCACTACTCCTACTCGACCGTCTAAACGAAAATTATCTTCAACAATTGGGTGTAGCTCATAAACAGAACCGATGTTTTTTTCTCCCATAATCAGACTAGCCGAACGAGAGGGGTGTCGGGCAATGCCTTCCGCGCCAGATTTTGAAACTGAAAGACCGGGTAATTTTGTTTGCGATAAAATTTCTACCACACTTTTTGCTTCCCAAAAAGGAACTGGGGATTTTTTTTCTAAACAAACGGCGGTAAGCCAAGTGTCCTGGCCTGGCAATAATTCATCCTTATTTGATTCGGCTCGCAACCCCGGATCTTCACTGCGGAAAACCTTTCCAATTTCAAATAATTTCAGACTATCTTTCCCTGCCTGGTTTGTTTCTAAGTTTTCTAATAAATTTAATAACAAACAGCGACGCAAATATGGTTTTTCTTTTGATAAAGGATTATCAAGTTCAATATACTTAGAAATATCATCCCCCATCTTTTCTATCTGTGCACCACTAACAAAAGAATAATTATAAACTTCGGTATAATTCAAAGTCTGCACCAAAATATCTTTTATATCTCGTTCTAAGACTCGTAATTTATTTTGCTCAGGCGGAGCAATAGAAAAACTTGGCATGGTCGCGACAATCTTGTCATAACCATAGATACGAACAATTTCTTCCACCAAATCTTCGGCAATAGAAATATCTTTAGTTGCGCGCCAGGTAGGAATTTTTACAGATAATTCATCGCCTTTAATTTTTACTTCAAAGCCCAACTGTTCCAAAATATGCACCACTTCCTTGTTATGCAGTTTAATACCAATTTTTTTCTCCAACAGCTGAATACTGAGACTTATTGGACCTTGTTTCAAACTAAATTTTGATTCATCTATAACTTTGCTAGCCACTTTTGCTCCAGGGCAACATTGCAAAACAAGTTCCACGGCTTTTTCTAGAGCCGTCATTGTCAAGTTTGGATCCAAACTTTTTTCAAATCTCGCCGAAGAATCGGTACGTAATCCTAATTTTGTAGAAGTTGTACGAATAGAGCTTGGCTCAAAATTAGCTGACTCAAAAATAATTGTAGTTGTCTGGTCGCTAATACCGCTTTCCATTCCACCCATCACACCCGCAATCGCCAATGATTTTTCTTCATCCCCAATCAAAAGCATAGATGAATCCAATTTTCTGGTTTGTTCATCTAAAGTAATAAACTCTTCCCCATCTTTGGCAAGACGAACTACTATTTTAGAATTTTTTATTTTTGAAGCATCAAAAGCGTGCATTGGCTGGCCCAAATCCAACATGACAAAATTGGTAATATCCACGATATTATTTATGCTTCGTAGACCTACAGCTGACAAACTTTTTTTCAACCACTGTGGAGATTCCTCAACTTTAATTCCAGAAATGGCCACCGCCATATAGCGCGGACATAATTTTTTATCTTGAATATTCACAGAAATTTTTATTTCCTTTCCAGGCTTAATCTTTTCTATTTTATATTCTTTTAAATGCTTATTAAAAAGTACGGCTACCTCTCGCGCAATTCCATGATGCCCCCACAAATCAGGGCGATTACTAAGCGACTTATTATCTATTTCTAAAATTGCATCATGCAAGCCCAAAGCTTGAGCCATAGGAGTTCCTGACTTTGCCTTAGTATAAGTTAAATCTAAAATTTCTTTTTCGTCTTTGAGTGGGAACATTTCTCCCAAACCAATTTCGGTAGAAGCACAGATCATCCCCGCAGATTCTACATCACGAATCTTGGTTGGTTTTAATTCTATCAACTCACCTTCTCCATGCCATTTTACTTTTGCTCCCACTTTGGCGAGCGCCACTAGCATGCCTTCCGCCACATTACTGCCACCACAAACAATTTGTAATTGCTCATTACCAACATCTACTTTACAAAGTTTTAATTTATCTGCATTTGGGTGTTTTTCCGCAGACAGGATTTTTCCTACCACAATATTTTCCAAGTTTTTGCCTTGGACTTCTATTCTTTCTACTTCCACCGTACTAGCCTTGAGCTTTTCAGAAACTTCTTCGGGCGTAGTGGAGTCGGATAGATTAACGTATTTTTTGAGCCAGTTATAGGATATTAACATAGATATATTATCACTTCATTTAAAAGGACTAATTCAAACACTCCTCTTCATTTATAGCTCCCTTACACACCGCTTCCCGTGTACCTTTTTCATCTAATCTTATTAACACAAAAAGAATCATCAAAAATAAAATTAAAGCTAATAAAAATAAACCAATAATAATTGCAACTGTTTTAATTACTCTTTTTATACTAAAATTTTTTGTAGATAATGAATATTCCATAAAAAATATTTAAAATTGTTCCAAGAATTTCATATTTCCACTTTCTAGTAATCGTATATCTTCTATTCCATACTTAAGCATTACTAGTCTTGTCAGACCAAAACCAAAAGCGAATCCTTGATAGACATTAGGATCAACTCCACCTTCTTTAAGTACGCTTGGATGCACCATACCTGCACCAAAGATCTCAAGCCAGCCAGTTTGTTTACAAACTCGGCAACCTTTGCCTTCACACAAAAAACAGGTCACTTCTCCGCGCACACCAGGCTCCACAAACGGATAAAATTTCGGCAACAAACGAATTTGAGTTTTTGGACCATACAAATGTTTGGCCACCGCTTCTAACACACCTTTGAGATGGCTAAAATTAATATCTTTGTCTACCACCAAACCTTCAAGTTGATAAAAAGTGTGCTCATGGCGAGGATCGGTTGCTTCATTACGATAACATTTGCCAGGCACAATCACCCGCAGAGGCACACCATGTTTTTGCATAGCTCGTACTTGCACCGGCGAAGTTTGGGTTCGCATCAGCCAGTCCGAGTGACCTTTGATATAAAAAGTATCTTGCATGTCGCGCGCCGGATGATTTTCGGGGATATTTAAAGCGGTAAAATTATAATAGTCACTCTCTAATTCTGGTCCATCAATCACCGCAAAACCCATAGAGGTAAACAAATCTTCTAAATCATTTTGAATGATAGTGTTTGGGTGCAAATGCCCTAGATTTTTGGCTGGCAAGGCTGGCTGAGTGATATCTATATATTCTTTCTCAAGCAATCCTGACATCTCTTGCTGAACAAATTCTTTTTTCTTGTTTGCTATTGCCTCTTCTACAGATTTTTTGACTTCGTTAGCTAGTTGCCCTACTTGTCGCTTGGCATCTTCACTGAGATCTTTTAGGCCTTTGAGCATTTCAGTAAGTTGCCCGCCCTTACGACCAAGTAATTTTGTTTCCAATTCTTCCAACTGCAACTTGTCCTTGATAGAATTCAAAGCAGTGAGCGCTTCCGTTTTTAATTGTTGTAATTTTTCTTGCATAGTATTTTAGATTACCTTATGTATCAAACTAGAAAATAATCCTGCAAACTTACCTAAATCTTTTACGGTAATTAAAATAACAAGTGATATCAAAACAAAAAAACCAATCGCATGCGCAATCTGTTCATATTTTTGATTAAGCGGTTTGCCTGTAATTTTACCAATTAGTAAAAATAAAAATCTACCTCCATCCAAAGCTGGAATTGGCAAGACATTTATAATAGCCAAATTGAGAGACAATAAAGCCATAAAATTTAGCAAATAACTAAACCCAAGCTTAGCGACTTTGCCAGTCATCACCGCAATACCTACCGGACCAGACAATGATTCTCCCACTGGTGCCCCTCTAAACAATCCCGCAATCAAAGTATAAAAAGATACCACAATTTCTTTTAAGTACAGCCCAGTCATAATAAACCCTTGGTAGATAGCCATATACCAAGGATACTTCACTGTACCGACTTCAATGAGCGCGACTCCTATTCCACCTTTACCAGTTTCAGAGTCAATAAATGGTCGGATGTTTTTTTCCAAAGTTTCATTTCCTCTTTTTACAGTCACTTTAATATCTTTGTTTTTATTGGCATCTACATAATCTCGCAATGATTTTACGCTCGGATTTTGCAAATTATCAAGACTGATAATAATATCGCCTGACTCAATTCCAGCCACGTTTGCTGGCTTACCTGCCAAGGCTTCCATAATTTCCAAATGACTATTTTCTATTTTTGTACCTGGTGGCAGACTATCTATCGCTTGAGGCGCGCCCCACATGAAGCCAACAGACAACAAAACAAAGGCCAAAATAATATTCATACCAACCCCGGCGAGCAAGGTAATTCCTTTTTTCCAGAATTTCTGAGCAGCAAAACTATCTTCGCCGGTTTCTTCACCATCTTCACCTTTGATACGCACAAATCCGCCTAAGGGCAGAAGATTAAAAGAATAAACGGTGCCAAAATTAGCTTCATCTGGTTTTTTACCCCAAATAAATCGACATTTTCTCTTACCCGCTTCATCTAGCACAGCCTGAACCCCAAACAATCGGGGTGGAAAACCAAAGCCAAATTCATAGACTTTCATACCACTTTTGCGTGCCGATACAAAATGGCCAAACTCATGAGAAAGTACTAGTACTGCCAAAACAGCGATAAAAATTAACAAAGTAACCATAAATTTGATAAAATAAATTACAAGCTTAAATCCTTGTAATTTCTGCAACTCTATAATATACTAAAGTATATAATAATTAGGTAAAAAAGCCAATAGGCTTAACTTATTAATTTATTCATACGCATATGTCAGGATTATATATCCTCCTCGCCGCCGTCGCCGTAGTCGTCTTGTGGTTAGTCGCAGTTTACAACGGTCTCGTACGTTCAAAAAACCAAGTTGAAGAAGCTTTTAGTGACATTGATGTCCAGCTCAAACGCCGTTATGATTTGATTCCAAATTTGGTAGAAACCGTCAAAGGCTACATGACCCATGAACAAGCAACTTTGGTAAAACTTACCGAAGCTCGTAGTAACGCTATGGCTTTGCAGAGCAAACCAGGCGCTACATTACAGGAACGTGAACAAGCAGAAAACATGCTTTCCGGAACTTTGAAATCTTTGTTTGCTGTCACTGAAAATTATCCAGACTTAAAGGCCAGCCAAAACTTCTTACAACTACAAGATGAAATCAGTGATACAGAAAACAAAATCCAAGCTTCCCGCCGTTTCTACAATGGCAATACTCGCGATTTCAATACCAAAATACAAGTCTTCCCTACAAACCTTATCGCCAACTCATTAGGATTTAAGAAATATGAATTCTTCCAGGCTGATGCTACAGAAAAAGAAAATGTACAAGTGAAGTTCTAATTTATGACAGGAGATGAAGTATATAGAATGCCTGGCGAACAAAAAATGCCTCTTGAAACTATTAAAAAACAAGTAGCAGAAGAAGGTAAAATTGGATTTGAGCTACCAAAAAACTTAAAAAAGGGAGACGAAGTTAAAGAGCTTAACAATCTTGCTGCTATAGGATCATACGTTTTTGATGATATTGTTTTCTTTTCTGAGAGTACTGGAATATTAAAATTTCAACAAGCAAAAAATATAAACTATGGCATTGGGGGTGCACTTCGTTGGACGGATGAAAATAAAAAATTTTTGTTAGAAGTAATAACTTATGATAATAGTTTTTATGTTTACCATATAGGTGAGTATAACGAAGAAGCAAAAAAATAAGTATATGTACTCCCAAATAACCTCCAACAAAAGACAGTCCGTCGCCCTCATAACCATATTTATTGTTATTCTTCTGGTGTTAGGCTATGTATTTGGCATGCTTTCAGGTATTGGTGATCTTGCGGGTCTATTTTTAGCCACGATTCTTTCTTTTATCATTACCATGGTTTCATATTTTAAGGGAGATAAGATTGCCCTGGCTACAAATGGCGCCAAACTCATTGCCAAAGAAGAAAATCCTTATGTATCAAGAATGATCGAAAACCTCTGTATCACCAGTGGACTGCCCGTACCAAAAATTTATATCATCAACGACCCAGCTATCAACGCCTTTGCCACTGGTCGCAACCCAGAAACTGCCTCAGTAGCCGTCACTACCGGCGCTATAGAACAATTAACCAACGAAGAACTAGAAGGTGTGCTAGCCCATGAAATATCCCATATCCAAAACTATGATATCCGATTCATGATGCTTGTGGCTATTCTAGTTGGTTCAATTGCTATATTATCCAATATTCTCTTGCGAAGTGGTCATTTTCGTGGGCGCAATCGTGGGAACGGAAATGTTTTAGCAATTTTTATGTTAGTTGGTATTATCTTAGCTGTCCTATCCCCGCTCGTAGCTGAACTCATCAAGCTCGCTATTTCCCGCCGTCGCGAATACTTAGCCGACGCCTCCGGATCTCTGCTTACCCGCTATCCAGAAGCATTAGCTAAAGCTCTAGAAAAAATCGCCGCTCAAAATATGCCAATGCAAAATGCAAGCAAAGCAACTGCTCATCTCTTTTTTGCCAACCCATTCTCCGGCAAAAAATTAGCTAATTTATTTTCTACTCATCCTCCGATTCAGGACAGAATCAACAAGCTACGAAATGTAGTTGTTTAAATTTATATATGGACTCTGAAAATCAACGCCCAAAAGTTGGTATTGGTGTTATGATTTTTAAGGATGGAAAAGTTCTTCTTGGAAAAAGAAAAAATACAAATAACGACGGCGAAAATGAATACGCCAATCCGGGTGGACATGTAGAATATATGGAATCATTGGAAGAGTGTGCCAAAAGAGAAACTAGAGAAGAGGCTGGAATAGAAATAGAAAACGTAAGATTTTTAAGTTTATATAATCTAAAAAAATACGACAAACATTATATTAATATCGGCTTGTTAGCCGACTGGAAAAGCGGAGAATCACAAAACCTTGAACCTAACAAATGTGAAGGTTGGGATTGGTATGATCTTAATAACTTACCAAGTCCTTTATACGGCACCATGCCTCAATATTTAGAAGCTTTGCGTACTGGAAAAAATTATTTTGACGCCTAAAATAAATAGCATCTGATTACTGTCTAGTATTAATAATATTAGTTACTTCTTCCACTTTCTCTTTTGTTAGCTCTGCGCTAACTGACTCCAAATTCAATCTCACTTTATTTTCCGTATTAGACGGACGTACATTAAACCAAAAATCTGGCCACATAAAACTCAAACCATCAAAGTCGTATTGCAAATTAGCGCCATATTTTTCTTTTAATCTAGCAAACACCGCTTCTTTATCTTCAACTGAAAAATTTATTTCTCCCGAATGAAAATATTTTTGTAACGGCGCGATATATTCACTCATTGTCTGACCACTCTGAGATAATTCTTGCAACACTTTCAACAACATTATTTCTGGAGCTTCAAAAGAACCATGAGGCATTTTCAGGAAAAAATGACCAGATGATTCACCCGAAAAAACCGAATCAACTTCGCGCATTTTTTCTTTTATCAAAGAATGACCCACTCTAGTGACAACCGGCTCTCCCCCATATTGTTCTATCATGTCAATTGTAATTTTTCCTGGACGTATATCATAACAAATTTTTGACCCCGGATTATCTTGCAAAAAAATCTTAGCCAAAATACCGCGCATGATTGCCGGCTCTACTGTCTTGCCTTTATTATCTATAAAAAATATTCTATCGGCATCACCATCGAGCGCCACTCCCAAGTCTGCGCCCACTTCTAATACCTTGGCGTGTAAATATTTATTGTTCTCGTCTTTTAGAGGATCAGCTTCATGATTTGGAAAATTACCATCAAGTTCAAAATATAATTTCACCAACTCACAAGGTAAATATTTAAATAATTCTTCCATTAACGGACCGCCCATACCATTGGCTGAGTCAATTACCACTTTAAAAGGTTTTATCTTGCTAGTCTCTGCATATCCTAAAGCAAATTTTATCTGATCTTCCAGAACCCCTTCTCTTTTTGAAACAGACCCTTTGTCTTTTACTTCTGGAAAATTATTGGCTACCGCCATATCCCTAACTGTCATAATTCCGGTATCACCACTAACTGGCACTGCCCCAGCGCGTGTCATCTTAAAACCATTATATTTGCCAGGATTGTGAGAAGCCGAAACCTGTAAACCCGCATCATACCCATAAAAACTAACTCCAAAATAAAAAGTAGGAGTGGAAACCAAACCAATATCAACTACGTTTACACCTTGATCGGTAATACCTCTTACTACATTTGCAAATAAACTTGGCGAAGAAGTGCGCATATCCTGACCAACGGCAATGGTCAACACTTTACCTGAATTCTCACTTTTAATTAGCCCAGCAAAGGCCCTTCCAGTTCTGTAGGCTACTTCTTCATTTATTTCTGTTGGATAAACCCCTCTAACATCGTAGGCCTTATATATTTGTTGAACTATTTCCATATAATTTTTAGATAAAATTATCTTTGACTAAAAGGCCAATTTAGTATATATTAGACCTTATTCTAAGTCAAAAATATTTTCTAAAATGTCCATTATTGACCGCTTTTCTACTAACCTGCGCGAAGTGCTTATCAACAGCATTAGCCTGGCTACTGACCTCAAAAATATCTCCGTTGAACCGGCTCATTTATTGTTGGCTTTATCTTTGCAAAAAGGCTCAATGGCCAATGAAATTCTGGAGCGCTATAACCTTGATACCAAAAAGATTGAGTCTGTTTTGCTCAATTTCAAATCAACTTCGCCTGCCAAACCATATATCAAGCTATCCCCTTTTTCTACTAACGCCAAAACCGCTTTGGAAAAAGCTATTATTATCGCTCAAAAAAATAATCATAATTATCTTGGCACCGAACATCTTTTAGCCGGCTTACTTGACGCTAATGACGAAAAAATAGATCAGCTCTTAAAAACCGGCAAAGTCAAAAAAACTGAACTAGAAGAACAAATAGATATTGTTTTAACTAACGCCTCACAGTTTCCTCAGGCCAGCAAAATCCCCGAGGTTATGGATCGCATTCAAGAAAGTTTATCGGACGATATGATGTTACCAAATAACAACCCGGCCATGATTGCTCACAAAAAAAATCACCACAAAGAATCAGCCTTGAATTTTTTTGGTGTTGACCTCACCAGCCCCGACGTTGTCTCTAGCATAGATCCAGTCATTGGTCGCGCTCACGAAATAGAACGCATGATGCAAATCCTCTGCCGTCGCACCAAAAATAATCCGATTCTTCTCGGCGATCCTGGCGTTGGTAAAACCGCCATCGTCGAAGGCCTAGCCAAAAAAATTGCTGCCGGTGATGTGCCAGATATTTTATTAAATAAAAAAATCTACGCCCTAGATATGGGCATGATGATTGCCGGCACTGCCTATCGCGGTGAATTTGAAGGCCGACTTAAACAAGTGATTGACGAAGCGAGTCAAAACGAAGATATAATTTTGTTTATTGATGAATTACATAATATTGTCGGCGCCGGTTCCAACCAAGGCACTATGGATGCGGCCAATATCCTCAAACCTGCCCTAGCACGCGGACAAATCCGTTGTATTGGCGCAACCACTCCCACAGAATTTAAAAAACATATTGAAAGTGACGCTGCCTTGGAACGCCGTTTCCAGCCAATTCAAGTCAAAGAATCTTCGGTCACTGATACCATTAAAATCATGATGGGCATCAAAAAAAATTACGAAAATTATCACAACCTCACTATTACCGATTCAGCCATTACCAAAGCTGCAATTCTGGCCGACCGCTATATCACCAACAAACTTTTACCGGACAAGGCTATTGATCTACTGGACGAAACGGCCGCAGCCAAACGTTTGTCAGCCAAGCCAACCATCGCCCAATCAAATCTCCAAAAACTAAAACAAGAATTAAAAAAAGTTATTCTAGACAAAGAAGAAGCTGCTGGCGGAGAAGATTTTGATAAAGCGGTAAAATTAAAAGAAAAAGAAATGTCTCTAATTAAAGAAATTAAAACTTTAGAAGACAAGATCACTGCCATCAAAAACAAAAATCAAAAAACTGAAACTATTACTGACAAAGACATAGTTGTTCAGCTAGCAAAAATGATTAACTCCCCTGCGAACAATATTTCTCTTGATGCCAAAACTGATGTTTCCGGTTTGGAATTAGAATTAAAAAATCATATCATTGGCCAAGACGAAGTTGTACATGAAGTTTCTCAGATTATCCTCCAAACTCAATTGGAATTATCCAGCCCGAACCGACCGCTAGCTTCGTTTATGTTTGTTGGTGAAAGTGGTGTTGGTAAAACTGAACTGGCAAAAACCTTGGCAAACTCTCTCTATCCTCACCAAAATTCGCTTATTCACCTCAATATGAGTGAATTCAACGAGAGTTTTGGCGTTTCCAAACTCCTTGGTTCCCCTGCCGGTTATGTAGGCTATAAAGAAACTAACCAATTTACCGACCGTATTAAAATGAATCCATACTGTGTAATTCTGTTTGATGAAATAGACAAAGCTCACAAAGACGTCAGCAAACTGCTTTTGCAAATTCTGGAAAATGGCACTATCACTGATTCGGTTGGTAAAACTATTTCTCTCAAACACGCCATTGTTATCCTGACTACATCTTTAGGCGCAAACGAAATCAAAAAATCACAAATTGGCTTTGACAAAAATACCAATCATGCCGACAGCAAAAAAATTGTCATTGAAAAATTAAAAGAATTCTTCTCACCTGAACTTATCAATCGTATTGACCAAATTTCTTTGTTCAAAAGTTTAGATAAATCTGATCTGGCTAAAATTGCATCTTTAGAAATTACTGACCTAAATAAGCAGTTAGAAAATTACCACACCAATCTCAAAACAAACGACAAAGTTTTTACTTGGTTTGTCGACCAACTCCCTGAAAAAAATAGCGCCCGAGAAATCAGGCGCCAAATCCGTCGTGATGTTGAAAAAATAATGGCTGAACTTATAATTGGTGAAAAAATAAAACCGCACCACCAACTTGTCCTTCAGAATAACAAATTGGCCATAAAATAATATGTCAAACCTACAAACACAACCGTTGGAAAGCCCTGAATTTAATCCAGGGCTTCTTGATGAAAGCGAGCAGGCCGCTGCCGCTTCAAATTTAGCACAAGAGCGAAATCTTAAAAGGTCCGAACAAAACTGGATAAACACAGTGGCCGCGCAACAGAGCTTGGCTAATGGAGATCTTACTAACAATAAAATTCAAGTTGAAGACAGAATAAATCCACAAGAAGAGGCTGAAATAGCCGGACAAATGTCAGATAACAAGCAACGTCAGCTTGCTCAAATTGCCAAACAAGAAACAGACTTAGAAAGAGACCTGGCTGAACTGGAGGGAAATTTAACTAGTTTTAAAAATGGTAAAAGCTTAAAATTACTCAGCTTTTTTCGGTCGCCAATAGACTCACTAGTAAATGGACTTATAGAAGAAGCAAAAAAACCTTTAAGAAACTTAGACGACAACGCAAAGGCAAAGAAACTTGAGGCGCTAGTAGCTATGGCAGGAAGTCTTATGGTGGCGCTAAAAGGATTTAAAATATTTACCGCTACTTTAGATGCTGTATTACTTTATAAATTCTCAGTAATAAGAGGTATTGTTTTTACTCTACCTACTATTGTCATACCAATACTTTTTATTATACTATCCCCAATTTATCTAATATTTTTAATACCGTTATTATGGATTGGAAAGTTCCCTTTGCTAAAGGGGCCGCTAACTGATCAAATTACCAAACTTCTAAAAACACTCCGACGACAAAAATATTCTTGGAGCCAAAACCTAAAGACACTCAAGAAAAAACTAGACATAAAAAAACAGCTTAAACAACTAAACGATGCTAAAAATCAAATCCAAGGACGGTTTTCGTCGCTGACGAAGCCTGCCATGAAAACAAAATAAAAAAGACTTGCTAGGCTTTTTTGTGGTATAATATCGTTTGTAATTTGATGTTTGCTTTTTGTAATTTCACTATATGTCTATCTTCAAAAGAATTGTCCTGGCCATTCTTCTGCTGGCAGTAGCTGGACTCGTGGGCTATGGTTTGTATTATTTTTTCATCAGAACATCACAAATAGGCTCAGATAAAGGCCAAACAAATAATCCAACCCTTACCCCTGGTCAATTTCCTGAATCTGGTACAAAACCAAGCTCAACTGCCGGCACAACGGTAGGCCCAAACGGAGAAACTCTGCCGACTGCTAATATTATAGAATCAACCAATCCTTCATACTACAAACCTTCGGCCACTACTCAAATTATCTCTGAAACCGCCATTCAACCATCCCTCAGTATCGGTGGCGACCTTCGTTATTATAGCGCTAATGATGGTAAATTTTACCGCGTTACTCCAAACGGAGATATCAAAAAACTTTCTGACCAAGTCTTCTTTGATGCTCAAAAAGTCACTTGGGCAAAAGGCAAAAATCAAGCTGTCATTGAATATCCTGATAACTCAAAAATAATCTATAATTTTGATACAAATAAACAAGTTAGCCTACCTAAACATTGGCAAGATTTTTCTTTTTCCGGAGACGGTAACCAAATTGCGGCCAAGAGCCTTGGCCTAGACCCTTCTAACCGCTGGCTTGTAACTGCCAACAGTGATGCTACCGGCGCCAAATTCATTGAACCGATGGGAAATAATGCAGACAAAGTAACTGTCAATTGGTCACCTAGCCAACAAGTCGTAGCTTTTTCTCAGACTGGCGAACCACAGGGCGGTGAAAGACGCGAAGTTTTATTCATCGGTCTTAACGGAGAAAATTTCAAATCTGCCATTGTAGACGGATCTGGCTTTACTCCACAATGGTCTACTACGGGTAAAAAATTGCTCTACAGCGTCTACAGTTCCCGCAGTGATTTCAAACCAGAACTTTGGCTCACAGATTCTTATGGAGACAGCATCGGTGACAACCGCAAAATACTCCAACTAAATACCTGGGCAGATAAATGTACATTCTCCAATGACGAGACCCTCTTTTGCGCCGTACCAAATGACCTGCCTACTGGTGCTGGACTTTCTCGAGAAGTAGCCAGGTATAACTACGACAGCTTATACAAAATAGATTTAAAAACCAATACTAAAACTCCAATCGCCCTAAACGATGATTATAATATTAACAATATTTTCTACGACGCTTCAAAAAATAAAGTAATATTTACCGACCTAAATAAAACCGGCGTCTTTGAATCACAACTTTAGAGGTATATGCATAAAAAAACTTTCTTTCTACTTTTGGCAATAGTGGCTCTGGCTGGACTTTTATTTGCTTTGCAAATTCGCGAATCAAAACAAATTACAGTTACCAGAAACCCTATCGCTTTAATCTCTGAAAAAAGCACGCCTATATCTATCTCTGATACTGATTCAGTCTTTGGCAATCCCGGAGCCCCCATTACGGTAGTGCAGTTCATGGATTTTAATTGTAAAGAATGCTTATCTTTTTATAATACAACTAAAGAATTTATTCTTGCTCACCCTCAAGAAATACGCCTTATATGGAAAGACGCTCCTCAACCCAAAATATTTTCTAAGGACTCAGCCCTGGCTCACCGAGCTAGCTGGTGCGTATTTCAACAAGATGGAAAAAAATTCTGGCAATTTGTAGATACAGCTAGCCAAAACACAATTAATTTAAATGAGTCCGGATTAAAAAATATTGCCCAAGGATTAAACCTGGATGTAGAAAAATTTTGGCAGTGCGCTAATAGCGACTTGGCCAAACAAAAAATCGAAGAATCTTCACAGCTTATGAAAAGTTTAGGTCTAAAATCCCTACCTATTATTTTTGTAAATAATAAACTTATCAATACTAAAGCTGATATAAATTTAAAGGATATGTTAGAAACCTTTATTAAAAAATAAAATCATGAAGCTTAATTTTAAAAAACTGTTATTATTATTTTTGCCTTTATTTTTTTTGTTACCTGGTTCTGTTCATGCCACAGAAGAAGATATTGATGGTGCAACTCTTTATACCTACCAATCCACAGTAACAGACGGAGTATCATTCCTGAGAAACACAAATGGAATTATTTATCCATCTGGAGCGGACAAAATAGACGAGATTTACATTTTTTTTCATGGTTTAAATCCGCCGGCTTGTAACGCACCTACAGAATGTCACTTTATAAACCCAGATACAATATGTAAGGAGTTTAAAATATGTGAAAAAGTTGCTTTAAAACAATGGCTAGTTAACGACGGATTAAAAGATATTGTAGCTCCAAAAAAAAATATTGCCATTTTAATTCCACAGATGGATCCAAAAAGTGGTGAGGTTGCAGGTAGTTTTACCCAAATAAAATTCTTAAGATACCTGGGAGAAGCTTTAACAGAACTACATTCAAAAATACCTAACTCACCGGATGCCGTCTCAGTGGCCATAGGACAGGGCAAAGGTGTAGGGATTATGAATGAATATTTAAAGTATTTTCCCACTGAAACAATTCTGATATTTGATGGATGTTATAAAAATTGGTGCGAAGAAATGATAAATGTGTATCCGACAACAAAAAAACAGATATTTTATCTAAACCCTGAGACAGACCCAAATGGAGGTACTTATGGAACAAACCACAGCGAAAGTTTACGCTATCTAACACGAAATATTCCTCTTTCTCAAATTGGGGCAAAAATTCTAAAAACAAACCTTGGTCAATACGAAATTACTGAAAAATGTTTTCTTGACCACATAACAAATGACAATTGTAACCCAAAAGCAGAAGTACCCCCCCCGGCAAATACACAACTCGACACTATAATATCTGAGATAAATGCAAAAAAACCAAAACTGGAGATTAATTTTCCAGGTCTAAATTTTAGTAATTCTATTATTAAAAGCGATGGTACCGGTACTTATGTTTTTATACCTTGGCTTGCCCAATTTATTTCTGCACTTTATAAATTTGGAGTTGGTATTACAAGTATAATAGCAGTAATTATAATTATTCTTCAAGGCGTAAAAATCATCATTTCAGGTGGTGGTGAGAATAAGGCCGAAGGCTATAAAAAAATCACCCACTCTCTCATAGGCCTACTTATCGCTTGGGGATCTTTTGCAATTCTATATAATATAAACCCTAATTTAATAGAATTTAATGCTTTAAAAGTTAAAGTCGCAGAGAAACAAGACTTGCCAAATTTTGACGAAATACAACAAACTACAGACGAAACTATTGCTCCTGAAGATGCGACTGAAATTATAAACGATACCCCTAAATTTACAAGTTGCCCTATAACATTAGAATCCCCTCTTGAAAGCAAGGCCAAACTGCCCAATCAGGAAGCTCGCACTCTTGAATTTTTTTCAAAAATAGATCCAGTGATTACTGGTCAAACTCAGGCAGATCGTATTCTACAAGTAGCTGACGCCGCAGCTAAGTGCGGAGTGCGTTTTGGATCCTGTGGAAGAACTGATGGAACGATCTATTCTCTTGCCGGTGTTGTGACAGAAAAATATCCAAAAACATGCTTATATACAAATGGTGGATGTAAAACACAAGAGAACACCAAAACAATCTTCGGTTGGCCAACAAATATAAATCGTATGTCCAGAGAACAAACAGAATGTGAAGAAATATGTAAAAATAAAGGAACAGAATGTACAGACGCAAGAACAGCTTCTACTAAAAAAGTTATGAATACTTTAATTCTAGCCCTTACTGAAGAGAAATTAACAGAAGCAATCAACCAATTAAGGCCAGGGGACGCATTTTGGATATATAACGCAAATGGCAGTGTGTGTAGAGGTAATCATGCAATGATTTTTGATAAATGGCTATCTGATGGTAGAGCGCAAGTTATTCAAGGAATGGTTCAGCAATTTTCAACTAATGACCCAAAACAGAGGTACAGCGATGGACAAGTTGTCTATGGAGCTGTCTGTATTACACAAAAGTGTAGTGATAAATTTTCTCGCAAACCAATATCTAGAATCTTTAGACCAAAATAAATATGCCCAAATCCCCCTCCTTCACCTGCTCAAACTGCGACGCTCAATATTCCAAATGGACTGGCAGATGTTTAGAATGCGGAAAATGGGGCATGATTAAAGAATCACAAGGCATAAGTGAAAAATCCAAATCACAAAATACATCTAGCTACGCCCCTGTTGAAATGACTGACCTCAAAAATATAAATAACAAAAAATTTGAACGAATAAAGACAAATATTAGCGAACTAGACAGAGTTTTGGGAGGGGGTCTGGTGCCAGGCTCTCTTGTTTTGTTGGGTGGCGAGCCAGGTGTTGGTAAATCCACCCTTGCCCTGCAAATGGCCGCTATTCTTCCTCACTCTCTATATATATCTGGCGAAGAATCAACCGAACAAATAAAGCTTAGGGCCGAACGTCTAAAAATTTCTACAAATACTCTCAAAATTGGCAACGCTACTAACGTTGATAATATCATATCAACTATCAAACAAAACAAAGAATGTTTAATGGTTATTATAGACTCAATCCAAACCATCTATTCTGATGAAATAGAAGGCGGAGCCGGAAATATCAACCAAGTCCGAGCTTGTACTACCAAACTTCTTGAAGCTGCCAAGATGACTAGTAAAACTATTATTCTTATTGGCCAAGTGACCAAGGATGGCGCTGTGGCAGGCCCCAAGACCCTAGAACACCTCGTAGACGCGGTTTTGTACCTTGAGGGTGATAAATACCATATCTTCCGCATCTTACGCACTACCAAAAATCGTTTTGGCGCCACGGATGAAATTGGCGTATTTTCTATGGAAAGCCACGGTCTAGAAGAAGTCAAAAATCCTTCGGCGGTTTTCCTAGCTGGACGAGGTGAAGCTGTGCCTGGATCTACTGTCACTTGTCTAATGGAAGGCAGTCGATCACTACTAGTAGAAATCCAAGCCCTAGTGACCAAAACAAATTTTGGATATCCGCAACGACGAGCTTCAGGATTTGACCTCAACCGTCTCCAAGTACTTGTTGGCGTACTGACCAAACGAGCTGACCTACCTCTAGATGCCTATGATATTTTCTTAAATGTAGTTGGTGGAATTGAAGCCTCAGAACCAGCCGCTGATTTGGCTGTAATTTTAGCTCTAGCCTCTGCTTTAAAAAACAAAACTATCTCCAAAGAAATTGCTTCTTTTGGCGAGGTCGGACTCGGTGGAGAAATCAGACCTGTATCTCAGACAGAAAAAAGATTAAATGAAATTAAAAAAATGGGATTCAAATTTGCCGTTGTTCCCCACTCGAATAATTTACCAAAAATTCCTGACCTCAAAATTGCGCCCGTAAAAAATGTAAGAGAACTGGTTGAACAGATTTTAAAATAGTCACTTCAATATCATCCCGAGTGGGGTTCGCCCCGAGGGATCCCTGTCTCAACTGTCATTCTCGCAACAGCGGGAATCCAGACAATTCAACTGGACGTTAGATCCCCGATCAAGTCGAGGATGACAACGATTGAACTGGACAGAGATTCCTCACCCCGTAAAGGGTTCGGAATGACAAAAACACAATTACTCCAAATGCGTTTCCTTCTTCCAATCTTTCACCCTTGCTAACAATTTCGGGTTGTCTTTTATATTTTCCATAGCAATTTTTGCCGCCTCGCGCGCTTTTTTTATCAGTTCTCTATCAGTTAATTTAGCCAGACGCAAACCTATTTCTCCACTCTGCTCTGTACCATAGACTTCTCCCGGCCCACGTACTTCCAAATCTTTTTCAGCGAGTTGAAACCCGTCATTGTGCTGTTCAAAAAATTTTAACCTTTCCATTGATTTGACCGAGCTAGAAGCCGTAAATAACAAACAGTAAGACTGATGCACAGACCGCCCAACCCGACCACGAAACTGGTGTAACTGTGCCAAACCAAAACTCTGCGCCCCTTCTATCATCATCACGCTAGCATTAGGGATATCCACGCCTACCTCCACCACCGAAGTAGAAACAAGTAAATCTATTTCGCCATTTTTAAATTTCCCCATTACCTCGTCTTTTTCTTTTGGCTTTAACTTCCCATGCAAAAACCCAACCCTTAAATCAGGAAAGGTTTGCTTTGATAATTTTTCATACTCGCTTAAAACACTTTTTTTGTCCTCAGCACCAAATATCAAAGTCTGCCCTTCAGTGTCAGCTACTTCAATAAGCGGACAAATAACAAATACTTGCCTGCCTTGTTTTACTTGCTCCCGAATAAACTGGTAAGCCTTGTCGCGTTTAATAGGCTCTACCAGTTTAGTGATAATAGTTTTTCTGCCTGGTGGCAATTCATTGATAATAGAAACATCCAAATCACCATAAATCATCAGGGCCAACGATCGAGGAATAGGGGTAGCGGTCATACTCAAAAAATGCGCCCCCGTGCCTTTGGTTTTTATTAACTTTCTTTGTTCTACCCCGAAACGGTGCTGCTCGTCCACAACCACCAATCCCAATTTTTTAAAGATAACATTGTCTGAAAGCAAAGCATGCGTACCCACAATAATATTTATGTTCCCATTTTTTATTTGCTCTAAAAAAACTTTTTTACTAATCTTCTCAGGTTCAACTTGGTCATTGATTTGCATCTGGTTGCCCGTAAGCAAAGCCACGGTAATATTTAATCCTTTATATAATTTTACTAAGGATTGATAGTGCTGAAAGGCCAAAATTTCAGTTGGCGCCATTATCACCGCCTGATAGTCATTTAGAAAAACATCATACATAGCCATGGCCGCTACGACTGTCTTGCCAGACCCCACATCCCCCGAAACCAAACGGTTCATTGGCGAATTTTTGTTTATATCTTGTAGAATTTCCCAAGCGGAAACTTTCTGCGATTTAGTAAGAGAAAAAGGCAGAGACGATACAAACTGTTTAATTTTTTCTTCTTGAAAAATAATATTTGGCGCTCGCAATAACTCCTTACCCTTTTTGGCCAATTCGGCTTTCATCTGCACCAAAAATAACTCATCAAATTTTAATCTATCCTCGCTCAATTTTAATTCATGCTCGTCAGTCGGGAAATGAATTCCTCGTAAAGCATTGGCAAGCGGTGTTAGATCAGCAAACTCCAAGATATTTTTTGGCAACCAATCTTCAATCTTCTCTAACAAACCAACCACTTCATTCATCAAAAATCTTACCTGCTTTTGAGTTAAACTTTTTGTAAGCGGATATATCGGCACTAAGCGAGCGGTATGGGTTGTTTCTTTCTTGTACTTTTCATAAAGCGGACTGACCAACTGCGGCCCCAACATATCAGATTTTACTTTCCCTGAAAGATAAATTACATCCCCTGTCTTTATATTTTTAATTATATACGGCTGATTAAACCATTTCACTCTGACACTTCCACTCTTGTCTGACACTAACGCCTCAGTAATCATTCTTCTACTTTTAAAACTTCGCTTATTGGCCACAAGTTCTACTTGCACACAAATAGTAACCAACTCTCCTTCCTTTAAATCCGCGACTGAAACTATTTGCCTATAATCTTCATACCTAAAAGGAAAATAATACAACAAATCCTTGGCTTTTTTTACACCAAGAGAATCAAAAAGTTTGGCTACTTTTTTGCCAACTTTACCCAATTCAGATATTTTTGTATTTAAATCCATACAATAAACTTACCTAAAGTTTAACAAAAAAAGACTAATTTTGGTAGCGTCCATCACCAACCTCCGCAGAGGCAGCTGCTCGCCCAAGCGAGTGGCTGTTTGGACGCAATAAAATTAGTCTTTTGCTAATTGCTACTCAATAACTCTAAATACTTCCTCTACTGTTGTAATTTTATCTAAAGCTTTGAGCAGTCCATCCTGTACCATCGTCACCATTCCATTTTTTACCGCCCAATCTTGAATAATATACTCTGAAATTTGGCTACCCAAAATCACCTGTTCCAATTCTTTATTCATGATAAAAATTTCATAAATCCCAATTCTCCCTTTATAACCCAAACCACTGCACTGCTGACAACCTTTGCCTTTATAAAATTTCAAATTTTTAAAATCAACATTCTTTTTTTCTACTTCCGGTAAAGTCTCCAAATTTTTCATAATTCTTTCCATGTCTTCCGAAGATAGCTTATCCTCTTCCTGACAATGCGGACAAACCTTACGAACTAATCTCTGTCCAATCACCGAGTTAAGCGCCGGCGCCAACAAAAACGGCTTCACACCCATAGACAAAAATCTTGGCACAGTTCCCGATGCGCTGTTGGTATGAATAGTAGAAAGCATTAAGTGCCCGGTTAAAGCTGCCTGGATTGAAATCTCAGCTGTTTCTAAATCACGGATTTCACCAACCAGACAAATATCTGGATCTTGACGTAACAAACTACGCAAACCTTTAGCAAAGGTATAATCATGACTAGTATCTACCTGGCTTTGATTAATGCCGTCAATTTTAATTTCTACCGGATCTTCCAAAGTAATAATTTTTACACCCGGTTTATTAAGAGAACGCAGAATAGCATACATGGTAGTAGTCTTTCCGCTTCCAGTCGGACCGGTTGTAATAATCATCCCATTTGGACGCTCCACTTCTTTTTTTAATTTGGCGTAGGCATCACCACGAAGCCCTAACTCGTCAAAGGTAACACCTTTATTACCGCTGTGCAAAATTCTCATCACCACACTCTCACCATAAATAGTGGGCATAGTAGAAACACGGACATCGAGACTGCCCGAAGATAACTTCAAAGTCACACGACCATCCTGTGGGCGGTCTTCAATATTTATTTTCAAAGCTGCCAAAAGTTTGATACGAGAAATAAACTTTTTCCATTGGTCTTTTGGCAAAGTAGCGACGTCGTGTAATACGCCGTCAATACGATAGCGAACCATAATACCGTTTTCCTCGGCTTCCACATGCACATCTGACGAGTCAACTTTGAGAGCCGCCGCAATCATCAGCGTCAAAATATCACTAATAGAAACATTTAAAAACTGCTTCTCCAGACTTCTAAAATCAATCACACCTGATTTAAACTTTTCTAACTCTTCATCGGTAATATTTATATCTTTGCTGATTGGTTTTACGACGGGCAAATTCTTATACAGCTTCATGGCTTTGGTAAAACTATTTTCAGAAATTAAATAAACTTTAGTGTTAGCATGATATTTTTCGCCCAACTGATACGCCAACTCTTTTATTTGATCATTAAAATCTAAACAGGCTAGTCTAATTTCTTCCGGCACATTAAAAAAACAAATAACTTTTTGAGATAAAGCATCTTTTTCAGGAATTGTTCTTAAAGCCTCCACAGTAATAGGAAAAGAGGTTAAATCAATATGAGGTAAACCAATAGAAGCGGCTTGCTGAACAACCAAATCCTCTTTATTTTTAAGATCCATCTGATGAATCTTTTTATCAAATTTTTCTTCAGCGCCATCGCTGACGCTTGGCAAAGTACTATTTGTATTTGCAGTACTTTTTGCAGACTTACCGAGCAAATTATTAATTGAAGGAAAATCACTCATACAATTATTTATCTAGAAAACATGTGCTTTACATAATGAACTAAGCGACTAGAAATACCTTCTTTATGCATTTTAATAAACAAGAAAACCCAAGCGCTAGTTGTAAATGCGTTAAACAACCCTGCAACCAAAACAATAAATAACAAGACTAAAAATATACCGAAAATTAATCCTAAAACTGCCAAGGAAACAGAATTACTAATACCGGCAGCTATCCAAATAAAGGCAGTTGGTAAAAAGGCAAAAAATGACCCCCCAATAATAACCGCCACCAAAAGTAAATTCAAGAGCATTAAGACAACGCCAACTTCCAAA
The DNA here is from genome assembly GCA_964496095.1 of uncultured Gammaproteobacteria bacterium. Taxonomy (GTDB): domain Bacteria; phylum Patescibacteriota; class Patescibacteriia; order Magasanikbacterales; family GWA2-37-8; genus XYD2-FULL-39-9. Next base: position 181,107 of record CAZBWU010000001.1, on the reverse strand, counting down.
GAAACTAAAAAGTGATCAGAAAGTAAGAGCCAAGCTTTTTTGACAGATTTTACTAAACCTTTACCATCTAAAACTACATAACATAAAGTATAAACTGAAAAAACAGATAAGAATAAAGAAATAAATAAGGCTAAAAACGAGGCTAAAGCAAACAATAATCCTTGCGACCAAGATTGTGAACTAAAAAAATATTTAGCAACAAACACAAAACCAACAAGCAAACCCAGAAGGATTGCTTGGCGGACCAAATTTATTAATAAAATATTCCAAAAATGCTTAACACTATTATGCCAAGATTTATCTATTTCTTTATGCTTACGAGTTTTGAACCAATCGGCTGAATACGAAATCAAAGCTCCCTGAGAAGTGACTGCCAAAAAAACAACCGTCACCGCTATTGATACACAAATTATTGTTAACCAAACTATACCCAAAATATTCCAAACACCTACCGGAATACTAATATTAAAGGTTGACAAGATACTAATATTATCCTCAGCCAAACTGCTCGCATCAAGCACGGACCAAATTTTACCAAAAATATCGCTAAAACCTAATTGCCCTAAAAATACAGACAACAGACCAAATACCCATAAAATTTTATTATGCCAAACCGCTTCCCAGGCATACCCAAGAGTTTGACGATATGTTGGTTCTTTCATATACAAAATGAGTGAGCGAAATAATTAAGCTTGCTATATTATAACACAACTTTAGACAAACAAAAACGCCCTTACAATAAGGACGTTTTTTGTACTACTAGCTAATTTTATTGTCTTGGCCCGAGAATTCTATTTATATCATCTTGCTCTATTGTTTCTTTTTCCATTAATTCCTTTACCATTTCTTCCATTTGTGGACGATGACTTTCTACCACCTGCTTGGCGCGCTTCTCAGCTTCTGCTAGCAGCTCACCTACTTCTCTGTCAATGCCTTCGGCTGTCTTCTCGCTATAATTTCTTTGTTCAGAGATTTCTCTACCCAAGAAAACCATTTCTTGCTGATCGCCAAAAGTTCTAGGACCCATAGCGCTCATACCATAACGCACTACCATATCATAAGCCACCTTGGTAGCGTTGGTTAAATCAGAAGAAGGGCCGGTTGAAAGCATCTGGTCGCCAAAGATTAACTTCTCTACTACATAACCACCCATCATCATTGCTAATTCATCTTTGAATTGAGCAAGAGTATGATAGTGTTTATCTTCAGTTGGCATCTTGAGAGTATAACCGCCGGCTTGACCGCGAGAAATCACAGAGACCTTTCTAACAGGATCACCGTTTGGCAAGAAATGGCCAACTACCGCATGACCAGCTTCATGATAAGCTGTCATCTTTTTCTCTTGATCACTAATAATACGATTTTTTCTCTCAGGTCCAAGCAGAACTTTTTCAATACTTTCTAAAATGTTAAGTTCACTTACTCTTTTCTTGCCTTGGCGTACAGCCAAGATAGCAGCTTCATTAAGAAGATTTGCCAAATCAGCTCCGGAAAATCCGGGAGTACGTTCAGCTACCTTACGCAAAGACACGCCTTCTTCCAAAGGTTTGTTCTTGGCATGAATACCCAAAATTTCGGTGCGATCATTAATATCAGGTAAATCAAGTGTCACACGTCTATCAAAACGACCTGGACGAAGAAGAGCCGGGTCAAGTACATCTGGACGATTGGTCGCGGCCATCACAATTACTCCCAAGTTTGGATCAAAACCATCCATCTCAACCAAAATTTGATTGAGAGTTTGCTCTCTTTCATCATGACCACCGCCAAGACCGGCACCACGACGTCTGCCAACCGCATCAATTTCATCGATAAACACAATTGCCGGGGCATCTTTTTTGGCTTTAGAAAATAAATCACGCACACGAGAAGCGCCCACACCAACAAACATCTCGACAAATTCTGAACCAGACATATTGAAGAAAGGCACATTAGCTTCACCGGCTACCGCCTTAGCGAGCAATGTTTTACCAGTACCAGGAGTACCAACCAATAACACACCCTTAGGAATCTTAGCGCCCATGTCAGTAAACTTTTTTGGATCTTTTAAGAAATCCACTATTTCAACCAACTCTTGCTTGGCTTCTTTAGCACCAGCGACATCAGCAAAAGTTTTTTTGTTTTTATCATCAGGATTAGTCTGACGAGGATTGCTCTGACCAAAACCCATCGCTTTGTTATTCATTCCTTGTACTCCACGAGTCATGAAATAAAAGAATAATATAAAAATAGCTAAAGGCAACAAAATCGGCAACAAATTTCCTACCCAGAATTTCCAAGAAGCATCCTCTTTTACTTCTACTCCCAAAGCAGTCAACTGCTCAGCGCTGATGCCATAATTTTTAGCAAGCTCATCAAAAGTAGCGCTTGCTTCCTTAGTTACTTGTTGTGGTTTGGCGTTTTCATCTTTCAATGTAATGTTAAGCGTATCACCTTTTACAATTACTTGCTTAATTTGGCCTGACTTAATCTCCTCTACCATCTTACTAATACTGACAACCTCAGGACTTTTACTTTGTTGAGATTTAAAATAACCCCAAACACCGGCAAACAGAAAAAGTGCGATAAAAACGATAAGGAAATTTTTGATAAAGTTGCGCATAAGGATTTTTTATTTATAAGGATTTAAGAATACATAATAATTTTTTACAGCGTCCATCACCAACCCCCGCAGGGGTGCCCGCAGGGCATTTGGACGCTAAAAAATTATTATGTATTTGTTTTAAATTGTTAATAAATATTACCTTTTTTCAACCAAAAAGGCAAGGGATAAACAAACCCCTCGTTTTTGACGAAGGGTTTGTAATTTTTATGTTTTTTTAAACTTTATTAAGCCTTTTTCTCCTCAGCTGGTTTCTTGGCTTCGTCGACTGGCTTTTCTTCTACTTTTTTGGCTTTTCCTTTAACACCATATAATCTCAAACCTAATCGGTGCTCTGGTGGTTCTAAGGAAACAACTTCAAAGTCAGTAGTTTGACCGATCTTGAACTTCTCGGAGATATTGGTAATACCTTCATCAGCTAACTCAGAGATGTGAGCCAAGCCGTGAATGTCTTTGTCCAAGGCAACCATCAAACCAAACGGTTCAATCTTCAAAATCTTACCTTCAACCTTGTCGCCAACTTTATATTTATCCTTTACAGTCTTCCATGGATCATCTACCAAACGTTTGATAGACAAATAAATCTTGGATCTGTCGAGTTGGATAATTTGAGCTTTAACCTTATCACCCACTTTGAGAATATCCTTAGGATGATCAATACGCTGCCAAGCGATTTCGGAAATATGAACCAAACCTTCTAAGTCTTGACCAAATTTCACAAAGGCGCCAAAGGAAGTTAAAGCAGAGATCTCTCCTTCTACTGCGTCGCCAACTTTGTATGATTCCAAAACAGTCTTTTGAGCATCTTCCCAAACGGCTTTTTCAGAAACGATTAATTTTTCTTCTTTCTCATTAACATCAATTACTTTCACTTCTAATTCTTTATTCATCAATTCTCGTAATTTTTCTAAAATACGATTTTTGTCGCCACCTGTAACTCTTGGGTAGTGATCAGGGTTAAGCTGAGAAACTGGCATAAAACCAGCCAAGCCTTCTACCTGCATCATCAAACCACCTTTATTAGCAGCCAACACTTTTCCTTTGATAGTAATATTGTCTTGCATCCATTTCTTGACATTACCCCAAGCGCGTTGATAACCGGCAATGCGGAATGATAATTCCATTTCGCCATTTTCATTTTCTAGATCCAAAACAGTGGCCTCTACTTCGTCGCCCACTTTTAGACTCATGTATTCCTTGGACTCGGCAAACAATTCTCGTCCACGAACCACACCCACAGTCAAACCCTCGATGTCTACATGCACTTCACCTTTGTCGATAGAAATTATTTTACACTTAACAACATCCCCTTCTTTTGGAATGGTAAGTTGATAAGACGCGAGCAGGGTTTTGAAGTCCTGAACTTCTTTTTGGTTTTTTTCTTCTGACATATATTTAACAAAAAAATACTCCTTATCCCTGCCAATAAATTGGCTACGGGTGCTCTTCTCTAAATTGGAAGGGCTTAATTGGTTTACCCCGTGAAATACCACTCTGTGGCAATTCCGACTTGGTCGGAATTATTTCACTGGGTCAATATTTTTAATACCTAAATTATACTATATATGGACAAAACTGTCAAATTTAGGCCCTAGATTATCATTACCAGTATTGATAAGGATAATGCGGGGCCGGAGCGACGGCGCCCTGGGCTTTGTGCCTGGCCGTCAGCATCGCTCCGCTGACATCATCCTACCGAGCGCGACGACGAGACCGACGAGGTGATGGTGTTGATGGCTGAACGATCTTCAACCACTGCTCGAAGAGCTTGCCCAGCCGGATTCTCCGCTGAGCTTGACTCAGGAGATCTGCCCCCTGACCTGCCTCCAAGAACTTGACGACCTCTTGGGGCGTGAAAGGATCCTCTGAAGCTTGGGCAAGAAGCGCCCCGATCTTCGGGTCTCCTTCAGCCAACCTCCCAGGTATCACCTTGTCGTTGGGTGGCGGCCACTCAGCCGCGACTGCCGCGACGAATTCGGCCGGATAGTCCAGCTTTTCGTCTTTGCTCATTTGATATATCACCCCCTCCCTTTTTTCTTTCTTCCCCTCCAACAGGGGCATTGGTGATGAACGTTCGGAACAAACTAGGATTTTAAATTACCTAATCTATAGATAATTTAAAATCCTAGTTTGTTATGTTACGTATGATGTCTTTTTAAAGAACGACTTATCGCTTGTTTATATGCCAAAAATGGCTTTTTGTCAATTTTACCTACTGCCAAGGTTATCATTAAAATACCTTCTACTTCGTCCTCTATTCGCAAATCGATGCGCCTCATCACGCACTTGCTGTAAAGTTCTTTTAATAGTTTCAGCCAAATCCTTGAACACATTTTTTGTTCCTGGGGCAAATACCAAATGATCACCATTTAATTTTGATAATCCCAACCACGGACTTTTTACTTGAAATTGCTCCATAGTTTTGGCCAAATAATCTATCTGCGGTCTACCACCATCAATGAGAATCAAATCTGGTTTTGGCCATTCGGTGTGCTTGAGCCTTCTCTCTAGCATTTCTTTGAGCGATTCCAAATCATTATTAGCAGGCGCGTCTTTTATTTTAAACAACCTATACTGAGCTTTGTCCGGCTTGCCGTCGGTAAAAACTACCATTGAGCCATAGGTTTCTTTACCGGCAAAATGCGATATGTCATAGCCCTCAATCCTATTAAAATTCTCCGAGCCTGCTTCTACCCCATATTCATCCCGCGAAACCAGCGTCACATCCTGAATATGTTTGAGATAAATTGCGGCCTGCGGATTTTCTTTAGACAGTTTTTTTAATAATTTTTTCTTTTCGCCTTTGAGTAGTAAAACAATATTGTTAATATTTTTCTGATAATCTTTTTTCGTAATCGCTCCCACACAAACTCCCGGGCATAAGCCAATCTGATAATCAAAACATGGTTTTCCCACAGTCTTACATAGACTATATGGAAAAATCCGACGAATAATTTGCAAGGCATTGCGGACAACTGTTAGACTCTGATAGGGGCCAAAAATTTTGGCTTGCGAAGTTGGAAAACTTTCTAACTCTCTCCCCCGCACAATAATCGGCTTCGGAAAATCACTTTTGGGAAAAACCAAAAAAATAAACGAACGATTGTCTTTGTCTTTGACATTGTACTTTGGCCAATATTTTTTGATCAGGTTGGCTTCCAAAATAATCGCTTCCAAAACCGTCTCTGTTTGTATATAGTCAACCTTGTAAGCCAAAGCCACCATCTCGCCAATGCGCGGGTCAATATCTTTACGGAAGTACTGTAAAACCCGCCGACGCAAAGAAGTGGCTCGGCCAACATAGAGAGGCTTACCACTGTTATCTTTGTATATGTATACTCCCGGACTGAGAGGAAATTGTTTGGCTTGGTCTACAATGTTCATGGTTGTAAAACATCTTCTGTCTTACCATCAACAGAAATAATCACACTCTGTACAGTTGGAAATTGTTTTAAAGTTTGCTCTATTTGCAATCTCATCATACTTACCCGACATGACCCACCTACGCCTTGCTGAATTGTCCCATCAAAATCAACTTTGGCTACGCCTTTATCTATAGTGAGACTATTAATCTTTACACCAAGGTTAATCATACTAGCAAACCCGCCGGCCTGTTCTTGCGAAGTTGGACCTTTGAGCATTTCTTCAAGCGCGGCTCTGGCTACTCCTGCAGTCTTGGCCACAGTCCTAGCCACAGGAAAAACTTCTTTGCAAGTAATCTTTGGATCAAGATTACTATTACTAAAATACGCTTTTAAATTCACCACTTCTCCAGCTGGAGCGAATTTTATATTCCGAGAAACAGATCTGTCTCTTGATGGCTCCCCACTCGGGTTTTCATTTCTAAAGACAAGTTTACCCGACGTAGCAGTGGTAAAAAATTCTATATTAGCTTCAAAACGGACGGTCGAAGTCATCCAATCGGAAGTAGCAGTCAGTGGCTTAGTATCTAATACATTACCTTCTCTATCTACTAAACTAACATTACCTACCTGACCTTCAAAACCGATCCAACCATCACCAGTAATACGCCCTATAATTTTCAAGGGCGATAAAATAATACTACCCGATTCTACATTTTCTATAATTAAACCAGCCAAATCTTCTATCCCATTATTATATTCATCAGTTTGCGAGATTGGTTTTCTGGAATTATAAAAAACAACTATAACACCTAAGACTGCGATGACTGCGAACAGGGCAATTATTTTTTTCATATACGAAATGAGTGAATAAAATATTTAGCTAGCTAAAATATTTTTGAGCGAATGACAGTTAACAAACTCATTACAAGTTTACAGTAAATAAAACTAAACAAATTCTAATCCAAATACGGTCTCAAATACATTCCCGTATAAGAATTTGGATTATCGCCGACTTCTTCAGGCGTGCCTTTGGCTACGACTATTCCACCTTTAGCTCCACCCTCAGGACCCATATCTATAATATAATCCGCGCACTTGATAATATGCAAGTTATGTTCAATCACCACGACTGAATTTCCTTTATCAACTAATTTGTTCAACACTGCCAATAACATCTCAATATCGTGATAGTGCAACCCAACTGACGGTTCGTCTAGCAGATACAAATTTTTCTTGCCTAGTGGCGCCGCTAATTCGCGAGCCAATTTTATTCTCTGTGCTTCTCCACCAGAAAGGGTTGTGGCACTTTGCCCCAAACGCAAATAGCCCAAACCAACTTCTTGCAATACCTTTAGTTTATCAGTAATTTGATAAATATGCTCGAAAAATTTGACCGCCTCGTTAACGGTCATCTCGAGGACATCACTGATGTTTTTATTTTTATGCTTAACTTGCAACGTCTCACGGCTAAAGCGCTTGCCATGACAGACTTCGCAAGGCACTTCTACCTCAGGCATGAAGTGCATCTCAATCGTATTAAAACCAGCTCCTTGGCAAGATTCACAACGACCACCGGGTACGTTAAAAGAAAACCGGGAATGAGTATAACCGCGCACTCTTGCCTCTTCTAAGCTGGTATAAAAATCACGAATCGGGGTAAAGATGCCAGTATAGGTGGCGGGATTTGACCTCGGCGTGCGGCCAATTGGCGCTTGATCGACAATCACGGCTTTATCTACATACTCAGTGCCAGTAATTTTACTGACATCTTCTAACTTCTTAAATCGACTTTTTATTCTGGCCACATTTTCGTAGAGCACATCATATAGAAGAGACGACTTGCCACCGCCGGAAACACCGGAAATACAAACAAACTTTCGCAACGGAATTTTCACATTTATATTTTTGAGATTATTGGCGCGTGCGCCGACAATCGAAATTTCTTCAGTTTCTTTCCAGCGACGTTTTTTTGGCACTTCTATTTTTACTTCTTCAGTTAAATATTTCAAAGTCAGAGATTTATTTTTTTCATCTTTTATACTTTTGGTTGGTCCGCTATAAACCACTTCTCCGCCGAGCTCACCAGCCATCGGACCAAGATCAACCAAATAATCAGACTCTTTTATGGTTCGCTCATCATGTTCCACAATAATCACTGTATTATTTTCATCACGAAGCGCCTTCAAGGTATTAACCAATCTTTCTGTATCTCTCTCATGCAAACCAATGGTTGGCTCATCTAACACATATAACGTATTAGAAAGATGCGAACCAATCTGCGAGGCCAAGCGGATACGTTGCGCTTCCCCACCAGACAAGGTATGTGCCTCGCGATTAAGAGTAATATAATCCAAGCCCACTTCAAGTAAGAATTTAAACCGGTCGTTTATTTCTTTAATAATATTGTGAGCAATCATGGTCTGGCGTTCGTTTAGTTTCTTGCCATACTCTTTGAAAAAATCAAAACCTTCTTCTATGGTCATGGCTGAAACTTCATAAATATTTTTATTTTTAATCCGTACAGATAAGGCTTCGGGCTTGAGTCTTTTACCAACACATTCGGGACAAATTTCTTTACTAAAAACTTCGGCTTTGCCCAAACCGCCACAGGCCACACAAGCTCCTGCTGGAGAGTTAAAAGAAAAAAGACGAGGTTCAATCTCAGGAAAAGAAAAACCATCTTCCGGACAAGACCAGTGGCTAGATAACAATCTTTCAATTGGATTCTTGGTATTTTCACCAAACAAAACCGTCACTAGCCCTTTACTGTGTTGTAAGGCGCCTTCTACAGCCTCAAACAAACGGCTCTCGTCGCTAATCATCACTCTATCTACCAATACTTCTATGTTGTGTATTTTATTTCTAGATAATTCTATGCGATCATGCAATGAATGCATTTTGCCATCCACACGCGCCTGCTCAAAACCTTCGTTCAAAAAATCATACAATAATTGATAGTACTCACCCTTGCGACCACGCACCACGGGAGATAAAATCGTCACCGTTTTTTGATTTAGCTCTTTGGCCATCCCCAAAATAATATCAATCATTTCTTCTGGAGATAATTTTTCTATTTTTGTGCCACAAGTTGGACAAAATACTTCTCCCAGTCTGGCATAAAGCACGCGCAAATAGTCATAGATTTCTGTGAGCGTCCCAACAATAGATCTTGGATTATGGCTCAGCGCCTTTTGACCAATAGCAATGGCTGGTGACAAACCGGTAATTTCATCCACATCAGCTCGCTCCATCTGCCCCAAAAACTGGCGAGCATAAGGTGATAAAGATTCTATATACCGACGCTGTCCTTCCGCAAAAATAGTATCAAAAGCAAGGGAGGATTTACCGCTCCCAGACACACCCGTAAAAACAATCAGTTTGTTTTTCGGAATTTCCAAAGATACATTTTTGAGATTATGTACCCGAGCTTTTTTAATTATGATTTTGTCTTCCATAGAATTAGTTTATTTGTTAACTGGTTGAATAGTTTAAAAGTTTTCTTAATAAATAAGCTACTTGTACAAAGGGGTTTGGGGTGACAGCTGTTCGAACTAACATATTTACAGAACCAACCTTGTAGCAAGGTGAGTTCTGTCACCCCCAACAATTTTTGATACTTTTTGGTGACAAAAAGTATAAGTAGTTTATTTTTTACTTTTTCTCCCAGACCGCTTCTCCCGTACCGGCAAATTCAAATCCACAGTAGCCATATCCAAAAACTGTTCTATATCTTTATTTGTTGTCTGTGGCGTAATACCATGTTTGGTATTATAGGCTATCTGCACCTTACGGCGCCTATCCACTTCTTTCATCGCCGCTTTCATAGATCTTGTAATACTGTCGGCGTACAAAATAACTTTGCCTTTTACATTTCTGGCAGCTCTACCCATGGTCTGCATCAAGGATTCTTCACTGCGTAAAAACCCTTCCCTATCAGCATCCATAATGGCAACAAGAGTCACCTCTGGTAAATCCAAACCTTCACGCAAAAGATTAACACCAATTAGCACATTGAACTTACCTTCACGAAAAGCCATAAGAATTTCTGTACGTTCCAAAGTTTTTACATCTGAATGCAAATAATTGGCTGGATAATTTTTTTGTTTCAAAAATTCAGATAATTCCTCGGCCATTTTTTTGGTCAGGACATTAATAATCACTCTTTCTTTGTTTTTAATAATTGTTTCAATCTCGCTAATAATATCATCCACCTGGCCTCTGTTTGTTTGTTTATTAAATACTGGACGCACTTCTATCGGCGGATCAATGAGACCTGTCGGACGAATGACCTGCTCAGCCACTACTGCCGAATGGCTCATCTCAAAATCTCCCGGAGTTGCCGAAGTAAAAACAACTTGTCCTACTCTTTTTTCAAATTCATCAAACTTAAGCGGGCGATTATCAAGAGCCGAAGGCAATCTCCAGCCATACTGAACTAGAGTATCTTTACGACTTCTATCCCCCGCGTACATACCTCGCACCTGAGGCAGACCAATGTGCGACTCATCCATAATCGTAAGGAAATCAGGAATATTTTTACCGTCTTTATCTTTTTTCCAAGGAAAATATGAAAGTAAAGTATCTGGCGCCTCGCCTACCAACTTACCTGCCAAATGCCTAGAATAATTTTCAATCCCATGACAAAAACCCAAAGTTTTTAACATCTCTAAATCATAACGAGTGCGACGCTCTAGTCGCTCAGCTTCTAGATATAATTCTTTTTTCTTAAAATAGGCCAAGCGTTCTTTAAGTTCTGTTTTTATTTCTTTCAAAGCTTCTTTCATCTGTGGTTCAGAAGAGACAAAATGTTTTACCGGAAAAATTATTGCCTCTTTCATTTGTTCTTTGATAGTTTTGGTCAACGCATCTACCACGCCAATCTCCGCAATTTTTTGATTTACTATTTCTATTCGATAAACAAACTTCTCAGAGGCTGGCGCAATCTCAAAAACCTCGCCTCGCACACGAAATTTACCTCTTTCTAATAATCCAGGCGTACGCGCAAACTGAATTTTTATAAGTTGTCGCATCAAGTCCGCTCGCACCATAGGCTGACCAACTTCCAAATGTAAAGCTGAATCAAAATAATTTATCGGCACGCCGAGATTATAAATACAAGACACAGACGCCACGACAATCACATCTTTGCGAGACATTAAGGCGCTGGTGGCCTGGTGACGCAACCTATCTATCTCTTCATTGATCATTGATTCTTTTTCAATGTAGGTGTCACTGGTTGGCATGTATGCCTCAGGTTGATAGTAATCATAGTATGACACAAAATAATTTACCGAATTTTCCGGAAAGAAATTTTTGTATTCACGATACAACTGCGCCGCTAAGGCTTTATTTGGCGCCATAATCAGAACGGGCCGATCAAAATCTTTAATTACATTGGCCACAGTAAAAGTTTTACCAGACCCAGTCACGCCCAGCAATGTTTGGTACCTATTTCCTTTATCCAAACTAGCCATCAATTTCTTGATAGCTTCGGGCTGATCCCCCGCGGGTTGAAATTTAGATTTTAATTGAAATAACGACATAATTTATTAATAGGTTTACCCTGTTAAATCCCGACAAGGTCGGGTGTCGCAAAGCGACATTTAACAGGGTAAATACGCAAAATCGCCGATTTCTCGGTTCTTATAGAGGTATAATAGCCACTCTAAGTCATTTTGTCAATGCTAGAAACAAAAAATCCACCCTGATTTAAAGGTGGATTTTTTACTTTTTTTATTTATTTGACGCTTGATATTTGGTCACAGCGCCGGCTGTCACAGTTCCATAAAATTTAGTCGGCTTCCAACTCTTTACTATATAACCAAGTTTTTGCAACTCTGTTTGTAATTCAAGCACCTTGTCACTTGTCTGACCTTGTTTTACTTCTTTAAGCAAGGCATCTACTTTTTCCCTAGAAATTCTGACCATTACAATTGGGTCTGGAGCATTGGTCGCTCCCATAGGAATAGAGTATGTAGACGTTCTTAATTTATCATCCTTATCTACTTTTGGATTATTTTTTAACATATAAATACCAAGGACTACCACCACTACTACCACACCTATAAAAATTATTTTTTTATTATTCATACCTAAAAACTAAATTTTATAATTGTGTTCTGTTAGTAAGACTTGTGACTTCACCATCAATCGGCGCGCCTGTACCAAAACCTGTCAGATAAGAAGCTGGCACAGTATGCACAAAAACGGATTTGAAACGATTGACAGACATTTGATTGACTGGCACTTCTCGTAAATTATTTCCATCCACATACCAAACTTTATTATCTTTTCTTACCAACATTCCACTATGAGCTTTACCAGAAATTTCTGAAGCCGTGTTAATATAATTTGACCAGAAAATAAACTTCACAGTCATTACTTTATAATTTGTACCATACAAAGCTTGCGCATCAGCTGTGCTAATTTTTGCGATAGTGTTATTTGGTAATACCGCATACAATTGGCTGGTATTTTCTTTTTGAATTATATATGAGCCTGAACGATAATTCACTCCAGCTGGTGGACCGCTCGGCACTTGCAAACCATTATCAAAACAATTTTGAGTAACAGTAATATACCCACCATAACCTTCGCCTTCATTCCAACTCTTATATTCGTCTCCCGAAGGGAAATACATGATTTTATTAAATCGATTGACTACATAGATAGCTGGATTACCTGCAACTTTAATCATATCTCCGGGATTTAGGACAGGACAAACGCCGTTGTTCGGTAATGTCGAACCTCCGCCCCCTCCATTACCTCCTCCTGGAGGTACAACGACCGGTGGCACAACTGGCGCTGGCGTATCATTATCTAAAATTGTATAAGTAAAAGACATGTTCTGGCCTGCAGATACGTCAACTCCTGCATTAAGGATATTTGTAATAGAAATCGTGGCAGTTTCATCCCCCTCTTGAATATTGTCATTAACGACAGTAAAGGCAACATTAGCCGAGGTAGCACCAGCCGGAATAGTAAGTGGAGCCACTGCTAAGGGCAAATTCCAATCCTGACCACCCGCTATTGCCGTACTATGGGCTTGATCTACCACTAGAGAAAAAGTAGTATCAGATAATAAAGCTTCTGAAAGTACTACGGTTGTATTAATAGTAGTAAGATTTTCTGAACCAGAGGCATTGCCTGATTGGAAAGAAATAGTAGGTATTCCTTCATTATCTATAATCGTATAAGTCTGACTCAACACTGAACCGGCAACGGCATTATGTATAGTCGCAGCTGCTCCTAATGAAAGTTGAAATGTTTCATTATCTTCAATAAGATTATCATCCTGAATATTTAAGGGTATAGATATTGAAGTCTGCCCCGCCGGTATGACTGCATCCTGAAAAACACCTGTGGGTGGGGTTGTTAAATCTGGAGGAAAGGTGTGGCCATTAATAACCGTTGACTCATTAGTAGCTGTAAAAAAAGGAAGCCCAATAAACCCCCACTTGAATGTAACATTAGCGTTTGTGGCTCGAGAAAGATAGACAGTAAAAACGCCGGGATTGCCGTTCTCGTTTGAACTGGCAGTATCATACAAAAAACTCAATTTTGGAGGTCCGTTATAATCCCAAATAGTATGCGTATATACCTTACTAAATGGCTTTAAATCTACTGCTTGCCCACTTTGATCAGTAGCGCTCGTAATAGTAATAATTACCTTTTCGTCGTTCTCAAGCCCGCCTTCATCAACAGAATATAAAGGAAATGATAATTGATCCTTTTTAATTCTAGCTATACCGGTACCATCATTAAAATAATAATCTGAATCTGAAGCCGTACCACTTATTGTATAATGAACATCAATATAATCAGAAGGGCTCATCGTGACTTCTGGTTTAAATTTAACATATCTTATTTCACCTTCAACAGCCTGACTGCTTATACCATCAAATCCAACTATCTGCCCCCCCGGGGCAGCCTGAATGGTTTTTATACCCGGCACTAACGTCAACAGCAGACTCAAAATTGAAATGATCGCTAATATTTTTTTTCGCATATGTATACAATTATATAATTAAAATTTCCAAAAAATAAACAGCAAAGCAATTAAGCCACTAGTTTGAGCTATAATATGGTAGTGCTGTTTGCGCAAATGAATGACTATGTTTAAAAGTAACACAAAAGCAAAAAAAAGCATAGCTCCAAAATAAATATTTTGTGATACAGCAAAAATATTTGTCAGCGGTGATAAAACATTCTTAGCTTGGATATATTTTTCAACAGGTGAAGATTGATTTTGACTAACTATGGGATTTTGAGATTCTTCGTTTTTTATTTTTCCTCCCAAAACCAACTGTGGTTCTTGCGCATCAGGCTCTGGAATAAGATCTTTTTCAACTTTTATTTCCACCACCGAAGATTTTTTGCCAATTATTTTTTTAGCCGGCTCCTCTTTGACTACTGCAACTGGCGTAGCAAAATGTTGAACAATAAAAACCGTGGGTTGGTCTTTATATACTCCTCCAGCCAAACCAATCCCCAAATCTTTGAAGTCTGGGTCAATTAAATTTGCATAATGGGTTGGGCTTTTTTCCCAAGCAGTTAATATATCTTGGGCACTACTAAAACCAACTGCCAGATTCTCCCCCGCTACTTCATACTTATAACCTGCTCCTTGTAGCCAGGTAGACAAACTCTTATCATCAATAGAATGAGCAAAATAATTATTATTGGCCATATCCTCTGCTTTGTTTTGAGCTGATAGGTTTAACTTGTCCATCTCGGATAATACTGCTAGTTTTTTATTGTGTCTAAGCTGATTGGTCAAAGCCAAAATTTGTTTTTGTTCTTCGGCCAAGACATCAGGCAAGACAAATACGCCAACGGGTAAAAACAAAACAAAAGTAACCAAAATAATCTTGGTCAATAAAAAAACCAAGCCATAAAAAACTGCCCGCTTCGTGTGAAGTAGGTGGGCATGAAAATTATTTTCTTTATGAGAAATAAAGTACTTTTTTAGTATTTTTTTCATAATCGAAATGAGCGAGTGAAATAGTCGGTGAGATATTTATAATCGATTACGAATTATAAATATTGAACTGAGTATTTCCGAGCGAATGAGTTTATATGAATTTTTAATTCATATAATTGTATTATACCACAAAATGAACAAAAAATCCAGCCCTTTTGGGGCTGGATTTTTATTTATTTTATCTAATTACAAAGTATAAACCAAATCTCCCCCATCTACATCATAAGAATCAGAGGCTGAAAAAACACCCTGTGGAAACCAATCGGTGGGAGTATAACCATATCTAATATTACCTACATTCCAAGCAGTTCCGTTCCAACCGGTAGAGCCAACAATCTTAGAAGACACCCTTATGGAGCCTGTACTTTTGCCAGCCATCATATTAGCGGTGTTCGCGGTAATAATAAATGTCTTAGTGGTACCAGGAGCAATAGTCAAAGTTTCAAATGAATTATTTTGATCGTTACTATAATCAAACAAAGTAGAAACTGAATTGGCGGTATTGGCCTGCACCGTTATATTATTTTGGCCAAAGTATGTTCCTAGACCTCCCACACCATCATCTTCATATAATCTAAAATCACTAATACTTCCAAAAACTAAACCCGATATATCAAAGGAGGGTATGATTTCATAAATACGTAAATCTACTGTTCCGACATTTGCAACTCTAAACTTAAAAATCTTAGCTTGAACATCCCAAGATAAACTTTCTCCTAACGACATGGCAGACACAGCCGGATAAGCATCATGAAATATATACACTGTGGATCTGGCAAATCTAGACTCAGCTAGGCCGACATTACTTACAGAATCATAATTAATATCAGCTACACCCAACAAAGCCCCTGTGCTAGCTGTCGCTAATATATCAGCGCTACTGTCACTTTTTATTGCAAAAGCCACAGGCGTGTTTCTGGTCATTGTACCAGAAGCGTTGATATAGCCTCTAAGAGTATAAACTTTCGAACTATTGGCTTGAATTACAGAACTAAAATTTCTAAAAACAAGATCACCATTAGTAAAACTACCGAGCCCAAGGAAATTAGAGTCATCATACAAAGCTAACGAACTAAAACTAGCTAAGTTAGTCAAAACCGCTCCCCCGTTTGGATTTATACTCTGCAATGTTAATTTGCTTAATATGACATTATTATTAGATGCAAAAAAATTCCATTTACCCAATTGCACAAATGTTAAATCCGGAGAATATATTCTTGAGGCTGTCGAATTATCATTGACGTTGGTAATATCCAAACTAGTTGGCAAATCATCATTGATAATAGTGTGAGTAAAAACATTATTTGTTCCTACTCTGACCGGGGTTGCAAAGATAGATAAGTTTCTACTAACAACAGAACTAATTTTAATCACTATTTGCTCATCATTTTCAACTAACGAATCATTTGTTTGTCTAAGATTTACAGTGTAATCACCAGAACCAGCCGGAATATGAATTACTCCAGATCCAATATTAGCCTGCCCATTGAAAGAATAATCCAAAGAACTGGCAGTTCCATATATTTGGTAATAAACATCCATTTTGTCATGATAAACACTTTTGGAGTTAGAACCAATAAATGTAAGCTGCACCGGCACAATACTAACATTTTCTTGAGCAGAGCTTATAATAGATCTAAACTGTACATAAATCGGCGCAGACACCGCTTGCGAATATTTGCCAAAATCAAATAAACCAATTATAACCATAACACCAAAAAGTGCTATTCTTATAAATTGTTTTAAACTTGTCTGATTTTGTTTTTGCATAATTATAAATGCTAACAAAAAATCCACCCAAATTTGGATGGATTTTTTATTTTATTACTTGGAAGCTAAATATTTATTTACCGCTGTTTTGGTAGCTGGACCATAATAACCAGTAGCAACTATATTAGCAGGGAAGAATTTCAATTTCTTGAGTTCAGTTTGCAATTGTTTTACCAAATCACTCTTTTGACCAAGTTTGAGAGTAGCGACTAATTCATCCAGAGTCTTTGCAACCACTGGCTTTTTATTCTTATCAGCTAAATATTTCTGGACAGCAGTTTTAGTCATAGCGCCATAGTATTTGGTGGCTTTGAAGGTCTTAGCAAAATAACCGGCTTTCTTCAGTTCGTTTTGCATTTCCATTACTTCACTATTTGTTTGACCAGCTTTAAGCTTGGCGACCAACTCATCAAGTCTAGTAATTTTCACACCCAAAACTTCCGGAGTGATAGGCGCAGGTGCAACACTAACTGGAGTACTGGTAATAGAAGTAGTTGCAGTCACAACCACCGAAGCAGTACCAGAAGAGTCAAAGAATCTGGCGTAGATAGTTTTTATTCCATTTCCAGCAGTCAAAGTATGTACAGTACTTGTTCTGTATACTACTTGACTAGCTCCAGCAAAATCTGGAGTATTGGCAATAACCATACGAGTAGCTGTACCACCATTTAATACTAGGTTAACTTGAGCAGGATTTGTGCCAGCAACTACACTTTGTACGGCCACACTAAATCCTCCAACTGGAGCGTTAAATACAGGAGATCCTCCACCACCAGCACCACCTCCACCGCCGCCCCCTCCGCCTCCACCACCGTTACCACCTTGAGCTGGGTCAACAATAATAGTAAATGCTTTTGCATCATTATAGGTAGTACCATTAGTAAATGTATCAAGAGCAGTAACTGTAAAATTAAATGTTCCAGCTACAGTAGGAGTACCACTAATTACTCGACCAACTAGGCTTAATCCAGTAGGCAAAGCTCCAGCAGTCACACTATATGTAACTTCACCCCTACCGTTTATAGCTGAATTTAATGTTTGGTTATACGCTACGAAGACTGAACCTTTAGATAAGGCAACGCTAGGCAAACTAAGAATGTCAAAAGCTAAAATGCGATTATTATTCCTATCAAACACGTAAAGATTATTATTAACTGTATTAAAGGTTAAACTAGCAGGCCCATTAAATTTATCTTTATTAACTTCTAAACCATTTGTAGCAGAATTAAAATCAGCTTGACCTAAGACATTAATCGCATTTTCACCATTATCAATGGTAGAGACATCAAAGACAAGAACCCGTTTGTTAAAGAAATCTGTTACAAATAATCCATTACTACCAGGGTCGTAAGAAACACCCACAGGCCAATTCATTCTTCCGGCGCCAATAGCAAGGCCGCCACTCACAAAATCTGCTTGGCCTAAAACATTTTCTGCGTTTTCACCATTATCAATAGTAGTTACATCAAAGGCAAGGATACGATTGTTGAAAGTGTCCGCTACATACAAAATATTTCTAGTAGAATCTAATGAAATTTCGTTGGGTTGACGCAATGTATTGGCACCAATAGCACCATCACGATTAGGAGCCCCGCTCACAAAATCTGCTTGGCCTAAAACATTTACTGCGTTTTCACCATTATCAATAGTAGTTACATCAAAGGCAAGGACACGATTATTACCTGGGTCAACTACATATAAAATATGTTTAATAGTATCCAGTGAAATGCCTCCTGGATAATTAAAAGTTGCAGGTCCCAACTCTCTGTCTAATCTTGTAAAATCTGTTTGACCTAAAACGTTAACAGCATTTTCACCATTAGCAATGGTAGCAACATCAAAGGCAAGGACACGATAATTATCATTGTCAGCTACATACAAGGTATTATTACTAGCACTAAAAAAAATACTTGTTGGATTACTTAAAGTTCCGGCTCCCAACACGCCATTTCGATTAGAATAATTACTAACAAAATCAGCCTGACCCAAAACATAATCAGCGTGATAATCTACTAGCTTATTATCATTATCCAAATTAAAAACTAAGACACGATTATTCCCTGTGTCTGAAACAAACAATCTATGACCAGCAGAGTCCACACTAACTGAGGCTCCATATGTATAATTTGGATCAAAACCAAAATCACTTACTAGAGTACTGTTAGCAAGCTTTTGATTATAGCTTGGAAGGCCCAATGAGTCCAATTGGCCTAAAACTGAAATTGCATTTTCACCATTATCAATAGCGGCAGGAATAGATACATCAAAAATTAGCACACGGTGATTATTTACATCAAGCACATACAACTTACTGTTATCAGAATTATAAAAAAAACCTGAAGGGTAACTCATTGTCCCAGCTCCAACAGCCCCACCACGGTTGGCTGTATGGCCAACAAAATTAGCCTGTCCTAATACATTGACCGCATCCTCACCGTTAACAATAGTAGTGGCATCAAAAGCTAAGACACGATTATTAACAGAATCTGAAACTAATAAATAATTACTAACTGAATTAAAAGAAACATACTGAGGGGAGAACATAGTCCCCGCTCCTACAAAAGTACCCCCATTTGGTGTGCCACTTAAAAAATCAGCCTGTCCTAATACACTGACCGCATCCTCACCGTTAACAATAGTAGTGGCATCAAAAGCTAAGACACGGTGATTGCCAGAATCGGCAACATATAATATATGACTAGCAGGATTTAAAGAAATTCCAATAGGATTATTTAAAGTGGAGGTACCAACAATACTAGCTTGATTAGAAGAACCACCTAAAAAATCAGCCTGTCCTATGACATTAACTGCGTCCTCACCATTAACAATAGTGGTGGCATCAAAAGCTAAGACACGGTGATTGCCAGAATCAGAAACATACAAAATTTTACTAGTTGAATCGAAAGCCAAACCAGAAGGATTTTTTAAAGTACTGACACCTATAAGACCACCCTTATTTGAGAAAAAACTTATAAAATCATTCTGACCTAAAACACTACCCGCATCTTCACCGTTATCGATAACGGCAACGTCAAAGACAAGAACGCGATTATTGCCAGAATCAGCAACATACAGAGTATTGCTAGCTGGATTAAATAAAAGAGCTGTTGGAGAATACAAAGATCCTGCGCCTGGCACAATTATTACATCTCCGTCACCGTCTATACCTGGATTACCACCATTGTTATACGTACTATCACTAAAATTATTTTGACCTAAAACATGGTCTGCATGAAAATCTAATAAATTATTATCATTACCAAGACTAAATACCAAGACACGATGATTAGGATTATCAGCCACAAATAGGCGGTGACCAACTTTATCCATCGCTATCCCATATGGACTACTAAAGCCATAATTATTTACAAACGAACTGTTGGTCAAACCTTGATTAAAGTTTGGCTGACCAGTTTCATCTAATTGCCCTAATACCTGGTCTGCATTTATCAACGCAGCCTTCGCGCCCAAACTTGTCCCTAAAATACCAACGACAGCCATAACGCCAAAAATGGCTAAACTAGCCACTGATTTAAACTTCCCGAGGTTTTGCTTTTGCATATCTATATTATTAATGATTTTTATTAATTTAAGTAACGTCTTAATATACACTATTTTTCGGGTTTTGTCAAGGGTTATACTCAGACCTTGTCGCCTACCCTTGTATCCCTATAAATGATATGTTAAACTAGTCTCAATCGTCATCTCACTTTATCATTACTTGACCCTTTAGTCAAGGCTCTGACCCTTATATTATTTCTAAAAAATACTCTTATGCATATTAGCTGGCTCGGACAAACTTGTATCAAACTTCAGACCAAAAACCAAGATAAGGATGTTATTATTTTAATTGATGCCTACAAGCCTAAAAAGGGAGACTTTCCACGCAATTTCAGTCCTGACATTGCTCTCTTTTCTCAAGGACAAGACAATTCCTCTACTATCTCCCCTGACACTTTTGTCGTTGATTCTTTAGGAGAAATGGAAGTCAAAAATGTCATGATTTACTCTCTTCCAGGTTTTGAAAGTAGTGTTATCTACAAGCTCAATGCCGAAAACCTAAACATGGTACATTTGGGCAGACTCAAAAAACCTCTAGAAAACTCTGAAATGGAAAAAATCATGAGCCCTGACATCTTATTTATACCCGTCGGAGGGGGCGAAAGTTACTTGGATGCCAAAACAGCTGCCCAGCTAGCTAATACCCTAGAAGCGAGAATTATTATTCCTATTGCCTATAATTGTGATACTGATCCTGACGCAGCTCCAATCACTGCTTTTATTAAAGAATTAGGGTTAAAACCGGAAGCGACGGAAAAGAAATTTATTATCAAGAAAAAAGATCTACCACAAGAAGAAACAAAATTAATGGTTTTAGAAAAAGAATAAAAATATGCCAACACCAAATGCCGCGGCCAAACGATGGCTCTGGATATGGGTAAGTTTTTTTACTATTATTATTCTCGCACTCTGGGGGTGGGCAACCAAAATCAGCTTGGGCTCATTTCGTTGGAATGAAACCCCTGAGAAAAAAATAATTGATAGTAGACAAGATGATTGGGATAAACTTTTTAATAATGAAACCGACCGCATCAAAAATGAAAGAATAAAAAATCAGTTAAAAACTGTCTTAAATAAAATTGTCACTGAAGCGACGACCACGAGCACGCCAACTACTACAATTTCTACTACCACGACCGTGCCAACAACTAATAGTTCTACCACCTCAACATTATAAAAACTGTCATTCTGAGCAGAGCGAAGAATCTCTGTCCGCACAATGTCATTCCCGCCAAAGCGGGAATCCAGACAATTCGAACGCACCCTGGATTCCCAATCAAGTTGGGAATGACAACGAACGAAACTAACAGGGATACTTCATTTCATTCAGGATGACAGACGAAAACCATTGATCACTAACATGCTAAAAAGCTACAACCTAATCCCGCTACAGCGGGACCCCGCCTCATGGCGGTGGTAAGCTAATAAAATATGCAAGAAAAACTAATCCCCCCTCAAGAAATTGGCATCATCACCCCAGCCTCACTTGTACAAGAAATGCAGACCTCGTATTTGGAATATGCGATGAGTGTTATTGTCTCTCGCGCTTTACCAGATGTCCGTGATGGTCTCAAACCTGTTCACCGTCGTGTTCTCTATGCCATGTGGGATATTGGTTTACGACACACTGCCAGATTCCGCAAATCCGCGCACGTAGTCGGTGAAGTGATGGCCAAGTACCACCCTCACGGCGATGCTTCTATCTATGATGCCATGGTACGTATGGCGCAAGATTTTTCTATGCGCTATCCTCTGGTGCATGGTCAAGGAAACTTTGGTTCTATGGATGGCGACAACGCCGCTGCTATGCGTTATACCGAAGCCAAACTAACGGCTGTGGCTGAAGAAATGTTATTTGATATTGATAAGGACACTGTGGCTTTTACCCCCAACTACGACGGTTCCCATACCGAACCAGCCATCTTGCCAGCCAAACTTCCTAACCTACTCCTCAACGGTACCATGGGTATTGCGGTTGGTATGGCTACTTCTATTGCCCCTCACAACCTTACTGAGTTATGTAATGGTTTGGCCAAGATAATTGATGACCCTGAAACCTCTATTGAAGAACTGGCTACCCTTATCCAAGGCCCAGACTTCCCTACCGGCGGTATTATTTATAATAAAAAAGACATTCTCACTGCCTACTCCACTGGACGTGGCGGTATTGTCATGCGCGCCAAAGCCGAAATCCAAGAAGGCAAAGCTGATCAATTTAAAATTATTATTACTGAAGTTCCATATAATACCAATAAAGCCACTCTTATAGAAAAAATCGCGGACTTGGTGCAAGAGAAAAAAATCGAAGGCATCAAAGACTTGCGCGACGAATCCAACAAAGACGGCGTGCGTGTTGTAATTGATCTCAAAAAAGATGCTTACCCAAAGAAAGTGCTGAACAAATTGTTCCAGATGACCGAACTCCAAACTACTTTCCACTTCAACATGTTGGCGCTTGTTGATGGTATCCAACCACGCGTACTGACCATCAAAAATATTTTAGAAGAGTTTATCAAACATCGCCAAGTTATCATTCGCCGTCGTACTGAATATGATTTAGCCAAAGCTCAGGACCGCGCTCATATCTTGGAAGGCTTGAGTATGGCGCTTGATAAAATTGATTTAATTATCAAAACTATTCGCGCTTCCAAAGACAAAGAAGAAGCCAAAGCAAATTTGATTTCTAAATTTAAATTTTCCGACAGACAAGCTACTGCCATCTTGGAAATGAAATTACAACAACTCGCCAATTTGGAAAGACAAAAAATTGAAGATGAATTAAAAGAAAAAAGAGCGCTTATCAAAGAACTTGAATCAATCCTCGCTTCCAAAGCTAGAATACTAAAAATTATCAAAGATGAAACTTTGGCTATCAAAGAAAAATACGGCCAACCAAGACGCACCCAGATTATTTCTCATGGTATTAAAGAATTTACCACCGAAGATCTTATCCCCAATGAAGCGACCATTGTCATGGTCACTTCCGATGGCTATATCAAACGCCTACCTCCAGATACTTTCCACCAACAATCTCGTGGTGGCAAGGGCGTGATTGGTACCAATACCAAAGAAGAAGAAAGCGTGCAGAATTTGGTCTCAACCAACACCCACGACAACATGCTCTTCTTTACCAATCGTGGACGTGTCTTCCAACTTATGGCCTATGACATTCCTCAAGCTAGTCGTACTGCCAAAGGGCAAGCACTCATTAACTTCTTGCAATTAGCGCCAAATGAAAAAGTAACAGCCCTCCTTGGTATGAGCGATCTGACAAATATAAAATACTTGATGATGACTACCACCAGGGGCAATATCAAAAAAACCAACTTATCAGACTTTGCCAATGTTCGCCGTAGCGGCCTCATTGCTATCAAGCTCAAACCAGACGATAACTTGGAATGGGTCAAACCAACAACTGGCAACGACGAAGTCATGGTAGCTACCAAACAAGGCCAGGCAATCCGTTTCAAAGAAAAAGATGTCCGCGAAATGGGACGCACAGCTAGCGGTGTTCGCGGTATGCGCCTCAAGAGTGGTGACGAAGTAATTGGTATGGACATCGTTGATCCAAAAAATAAGAGCTTAGCTTTTCTAACCGTTGGTGAAAATGGTGTCGGTAAACGTACTGAACTTGATGAATATAAAGTGCAGGGACGTGGTGGTAGCGGTATTAAAACCGCGGAAATTACCGCCAAGACCGGCAACCTGACTTTTGCCAAAGTCGTAGACGCGGTAGAAATGAAGGAAAAAGATTTGCTCTTGATGTCTGCCAAAGGCCAAGTCATCCGCTTACCATTTACCTCTATCTCCACTTCTGGCCGAGCTACTCAAGGCGTGCGCCTGATGAGATTTAAGGAAGAAGGTGACAAGGTGGCAAGTGTGACGCTCATATAATATAATCAAAAAAACTATAAAAATCCTAGATTAAAATCTAGGATTTTTATTTATTAATTCATACATATTAAAAACACCGCCTATTACTAAGCAGTGTTTTTTAAAAAAATCCTGATCGTTCGGGTAATATCTACAAATAATTTATAAACATTACGCGACAACGAACGACCAGGCGGCAGCGCGTGAACGGCTGCGCCTCTCCGCGGCTCTACGTCCGCGGGCAGGGGACCGGTCGAGGCACCCGCCGGTGACCTCCCAGGGGCCGAAGCCCGCTAGGGCTCGCAGTAGGGCTCGGTGACGAGCACCGCCACCGACCAGCCCGGCTCGAAGGAGCTCGGGATGAAGCAGGCGCCGACCGACACCGCGCAACCGAGGAAATCGAGCTCCAGCCAGCGGCACCCCTTCTCGATGACGCCGCCGCTGGGCGGCGGCGTCGTGCTGACCTCATCGACCAGATCGGTCGCGATCGCCCGCATGTCGAGGTCCAGCTCGCTGATGTCCACGACGGCCGCCTCGCGGCCGTGCGGATCGGTGATGACCGGCGCCGACTCGATGTCGGCGGACTCGGTGCAGGCGGTGATGGCGAGGGTGACGAGGGTGACGAACGAGAGACCACCGAAGCGGTTCATGGAATCCTCCGACGAGTAACGGAACTGGTGAGATGACCCCTCATCCTCCAGCGATATGCCGGGCTAGATGGGTCGGGGCGCACCTTACCACAAAGGAGACAGAATGTCAATGGTAATTGCCTTAATCAAAAAAATAGGATAAAATTTAATTACTATGCCTTACAAAGATATCATTCCTACAAAACCAAATATCGAGGACTTGATGGCGCAAATAAAAAAATATTACCGCCAAGAAGACACTGATATGGTTCAGCTCGCTTATGAATTCGCGGAAAAAGCCCATCGTGGTCAATTCCGCCAATCCGGCGAACCATACATAGTTCACCCAGTGGCTACGGCAATGATTTTGGCGCGCATGCGTATTGATCCAAATATTATTGTCGCTGCCCTTCTCCATGACGTACCCGAAGACACCAATGTTACCCTTGAAGAAATTGAAAAAAATTTCGGCCCAGACATCGCCGGCATGATTAGACGTATTACCAAGCTTGGAAAATTAAAATATCGGGGCGTTGAGCGCTATATCGAAAACCTTCGCAAAATGTTTGTGGCTATGGCCGAAGACATCAGAGTAATGATTATCAAATTTGCCGACCGAGTTCATAATTTATCTACCCTTAATTCTCTCCCTCCCAAAAAGCAACACCGTATTGCTCTGGAAAGCTTAGAAATCTATGCGCCGATTGCCGGACGCTTGGGCATTGGTGAATTCAAAAGCTTGTTGGAAGACCTGTCGTTTCCTTATATTTTTCCAAAAGAATACGAAAAAACAAAAACCCTGCGAGAAGCCTTGGTCACCCAACGGAGTGCTTATTTGGAAACTGTCATGGATACGTTAAAAAAAGAATTAGTAACCGCTGAAATTGAAGCAGTCAGCGTGCATGGCCGCGTCAAAACATTATATAGTTTATACCAAAAAATTCTCAGCAAAGGCGGCTGGGAAAATACCGCCCAAATTTATGATGTCATCGCTGTTCGCATTATTGTCAAAAATATGGCTGACTGCTACGCGACGCTAGGCATTATCCATAAACTTTGGAAACCCTTAAAAGGGCGCATCAAAGATTATATTTCCCAACCAAAGCCCAATGGCTATCAGTCACTACATACCACCGTATTTTGCAACGAGGGTCAAATTGTGGAATTTCAGATTCGCGACAAGTCTATGCACGATGAAGCTGAGTATGGTATTGCTGCTCATTGGCATTACGATGAAAAAGGTTCCCGCTTGCCTTCGCGCGATATTTTCTGGGCCAAAGAACTCGCTGAAATTCAAAAAAATTTGCTCGGAAAATTATCAGACATTGATGAATTAAAAGTAGATTTTTTCAAAAACCGAATTTTTGTCTTTACCCCCCAAGGGGACGTCATTGATTTGCCGGAAGACGCTACCCCGATTGATTTTGCTTATCATATTCATACGGACATTGGCAACCAATGCAACGGTGCCAAAATTAACGACCAATTGGTCAGCCTTAATACACCCTTAAAAAACGGCGACGTCGTGGAAATTACTACCGATAAAAACCGCAAGGGTCCAAGTCAGGATTGGATTAAATATGCCAAAACTCATCAGGCAAAATCAAAAATAAAAGAAAAATTAAAGACTCAAAAAAATAAATGGCTTAGCATTATTCTTCCGAGATCAAAAAAATAAAAGGTGGTGTCATCCTGAACTTGTTTCAGGATCTCTAGAATTCTGTGGGATGCTGAAATAAATTCAGCATGACAATTTTATTTATTCAGTAATTTTTTTAATCAGTCTATTCAATTCTTCTCCTGAATAAAAATCAATAAGAATTGTACCCCTCTCCCCTTTTTTGGTAATTGAAACTTTGGTCCCTAAAGCTGTACGAAGTTCGTCTTCTAGATAAGCCAGGTTTGGATCGCGATGACTCTTGGCAGGATTTTTAATACTAACATTTCTCTCAAGCTCTCGCACGGTAATGCGTTGCCCTAGCATCGAAGACAGCATATCCAGTTGCTGTTTTTGATTTTCTAAAGACAATAAAGCGCGTGCCTGACTCATATTAATTCTTTTATCTGTCAGAGCGGCTTGTACTTCTGCTGGTAAACTGAGCAATCGAATAGTGTTGGCTACAGCCGGACGACTCTTGCCAACCTTCTCTGACACTTCTTGTTGAGTCAAAGAAAATTCTTCCATCAAACGCTGGTAGGCAAACGCTTCTTCGATCGGAGTTAAATTTTCTCGTTGAATATTTTCTATCAAAGCTATCTCTAACTTTTGACGATCAGCTAATTTTTTTATAATCGCTGGCACTGTCGCCAGGCCTACTTGTTGCGCCGCTCGCCATCGCCTTTCACCGGCAATAAGCTCATAACCACCATCAATGCTTTCGGTCACAATTAACGGCTGCAGGATGCCGTGTTCTTTTATGGAAGCAGCCAAATCATCTAGCTCGGGAGTAGTGAAACTTTTACGGGGCTGATTGGCACCAGGAGATATAGCTGTTACCGGAATATGCCAAATTCGCTCTTGACCATCGTTAGAAGCTGGAGTTTCTGATCTGTATTGTTTTGGCGCACCTGCTATCAAGGCGCCGAGTCCTTTACCTAAAGCCATATTAATAAGTTACAAGTTTAAAAATTGTGTCATTGCGAGGAGCTAGCGACGAAGCAATCTCATGGTTCCACTACCATACTATGGGATCGCCACGGCCTTTGGCCTCGCGATGACAATTGATTATTGTTCAAACCTATCCAAAAATTCTCGGCCCAGCCTCTCATATGCCTTAGCGGCTTTACCACTAGCGTCATAATGAAAAATACTTTTCCCAAAACTTGGCGCCTCTGCCAATCGTACAGTGCGAGGAATAACTGATCGAAAGATACTGTCAGGGAAAAATTTATAAAGCTCATCCATAACTTCAGCTGATAAGCTATTACGTGAATCATACATAGTCAGCACTGCTCCCAAAATTTTTAATTCTGGTTTTAAATTTACTCGAATCATCTCTATGGTTTTGAGCAGTTGCCCCAACCCTTCCAAAGCATAATATTCGGCCTGCACGGGAATAAGAATATGGTCAGCAGCAATCAGCCCGTTGAGAGTAAGAATTCCAAGGGACGGCGGACAATCTATAATAATATAATCATAAGCATGGGCTACTTCAGACAAAATCCCATGTAGTTTTCGCTCACGATTTTCAACACTCACCAGCTCTACATTAGCCCCTGCCAAATCAGGTGTTGCTGGTGCCACGCGCAGACCCGCATGGGCGGTATTAAGTACGACATCGTGAAGTCTAACCTGTCCAGACAAACTATGATACAAACCTTGTTCTAATTCTTGATACTTTATTCCCAATCCAGAAGTAGCATTACCTTGAGGATCCAAATCAACAAGTAACACAAACTTACCGCTTTCAGCCAAAGCTGCGGCTAGATTGACGGCGGTGGTAGTCTTCCCTACCCCGCCTTTTTGGTTTACCACGGCGATTATTTCAGCCATAAACTTTGAAAATTCTAACTATAAAATAAATCTTCATCAGAATAAATCTAGACGAGAATATTATACCACAAGCTGAAAAATAAAAAAACTCATTGAAAATTGCATCAATGAGGATTAATCACCTATTCTATAGAGAGTTAAATTGTTTACCTACCCGACCAATGGACAATTCTTTTCTCTACTTTACTGAATAACTGATTCAAAAGATAACCGACACTACCCACCAGTAGTATAGTCGCATACATGTCTGGTATTCTATAGACCATTTGCGAATCAATAATTCTTTTACCCAGGCCAAATTTGGTACCGATAAACATTTCCATCACCACCACAATTACTAAAGAATTAGACATGGCAATTCGCAGACCAACTAAAATCTGAGGTAGGGCTTCAGGAAAAATAAACTTTTTAAAAAGCAGAAAGCCTGAGAACCTCATTATTTTCGCTACGCGGTAACGTGAGCGTTTGCCTAAACGCACCCCATAAATAGAATGAATAATTATTATAAAAACAACAGCCCAGAACACAAGCGCTATTTTTGCCAAATCACCAATACCAAATAACAATAAAAATAACGGAAATAATGCTGTGGCTGGTGTGGCCCTAAAAAACTCAATGATAAACTCAGAAAATTTATAAAAGCGATCAAAATAACCCATTAATAAACCAAGTGGCACCCCCACAATCCCACCTAAAGCCAAAGCCATAAAAGCCCTATAAAGAGTAAGGCCCAAGTCACGCCAAATATCGATATTAGATATAGAATCAATTAGAGAAACAGCAACCTTTTGTGGGGTTGGTAAAAAAAGAGGGTTTATCAACCCAAAATTTGTAATAATAATCCAAACTACCAATATCAGTAATGGGCCTTCAGCTAAGGATTGTTTATGATTATCTTCTACCATATTTGACTATGACTTCTTTTTTTATATCCACAAAATTTTGTGAAACTAACATATCGTGATTCCTCGGCCTATCAAGTTTTACTTCAACATTTTCTATAGAAGATTTATGTGACAAGATTAACACTCTGTCAGCTAAAAGTATTGCTTCATCAATGTTGTGAGACACAAATAGAATAGTCATATTTAATTTCGCCCAAATATCCAACAGTAACTGTTCCATTTCTACAGTCGTATCAAAATCCAAAGAAGAAAACGGTTCATCCATTAATAAAAGGTCGGGTTCGATCACTAATGTACGAGCTAACGCAGTCAATTGTTTTTTCCCCCCTGAAAGCATATAAGGATACTTTTGCCTATATTTTTCTAAATTCAAAAGATTAATAACTCTATTTACTTGTTCGGTAATTTCCTGTTCGGAGTATAAACCTTTTTCCAAAGGAAGCTCAATATTTTCTTCAACCGTTCTCCAAGGAAGTAACGACTCATCATAATTTTGAAAGACATACCCAATCTTAAAATTGGATTTACTATAAACCATATCGCCACCTGTGAACGTTTCCAACTTAGCAATAATATTCAGTAATGTGGTCTTACCTGAACCGTTAGGCCCAAATATAGTTATGAAATCACCTTCATTTATATTGAAGGTGATTTCATTTATAACTCTTGTTTCGCGCCCGCTTGAATCAGTAAATACTTTGCTCAGGCGATCTATTTTAATCAACTCCTTGACCATACTTTTAATTACTAAACAATTTTCCTATATCCACTTTAATCTTTAGGTCTCCTTCATTAAAGAGTAAATCCGCATATTCTTGCACCTTTGCATACTCAATAGTTTCAGTGCTCTTTAGAGGATAACCAACACCAACCTTTGCAGCTTGACCAGAACTTAATGGAGTATATTTTGTCATAATTTGTTTAGCTTCCGTAGGATATTTTCTAAGAAAATCAACGGCCCTATCTTGCGCTTTTATAACTCTACCAACAATTCCCTTATTATTTTTATAATAATTTTTTGTGACCGCAAACAAAGCATTATAATTTGGCTCTACCAAATATTTTTCAATATCTTCAACTTTTCTGCCAATACCTTGTTCCTCAGCTATTGTCGGAATTGGTTCTAAAACATACAGAGCATCAACCACACCAGATACTAAAGCATTGATTTGTTGTGACGGAGCAATCGCTTGCATAGTAACGGCGTTTGGATCAACTCCAACTGATTTTAGTGCATGCTTAAGCTGAGCCTCAGTGGTTGTGCCTGGAAAACGCCCGACCTTCTTGCCCACCAAATCCTTTATGGATTTTATTGTCTGGTCATTAGCACGAGCTACTATCCATAAAAAAGGATAGTCTGAAGAAGTAATAACTGAGCGTATAGATCTAAATGTATCAGGTTGATTTGCCTCTACAGAAAAAGCTACAGGATAAGAAAAACAACCTGAGACATCAATTCTGCCCGCAAGTAAGGCATCAGAAACTTGATTACTCGTTTCAAATTTGGTTAACTCAACATTTAGTCCTTCATCCTTATAATATCCCTGCTCATAGGCAATAAAGTTTACCAGATCACAAGTAGCCGGAAGATAACTCATTTTTATTTTTTTTATTTCTGTTGGTTTTGGCCATATGGCTTTACCAAAAATAATTAATCCAATAAAAACTATACCTATCACTATAAACTTTGTATTTTTCATAGATAAACAATCAATAAATGAACACCATTAGCATACCAAGAGAGCATTTTATTGTCCTATTTTAGGATAAAAATCTTGACAAACTACTTAATTTCTGTTATTATAAGCCAATAAACAACTCACACATTGACGTCTAAAAACTGGACTATATGCAAGAAGTCACTAAAGTACTAAAAAAATACGGCCTGTCAGACCATGAAACAAAGGTCTATATTGCTCTCCTTAGACTAGTTGAGGCTTCTGCTTATACAACAGCTGAGAATGCAGATTTACCCCGAACAAGCACCTACACAGCCTTAGAGACACTTAAAAACAAAGGCCTAGTTAACTCAAGCCTACGAAATAATGTTCGCTATTACACCCCCGAAAACCCAAAGATTTTGCTTGATGTATTAGAAGAAAAAAAGAAAGAAATAACGGAGATCTTGCCTGACTTATCTAATCTAATAAATACGGCAAAAGTTTTGCCAACAGTAAAATTATATAAAGGCAAGGAAGGCTACATCCGAGCCAGAAATGAAATGTTGGAAAATTTTAAGAAAAACAAAATCAAGCATATTCTTGTTATATCTTCACCAATGGACTTTAATTTATTTCCTAAATATTTTCCGAACTGGATTGAGGAAAGAAAAAAACTAGGCGTTTCCGCTAAAACATTTTTGAGATATGATGCTAAAAGCGACACCCACTTTCAGATGAACGAACTGGACTTAAGAGAAACAAAATTTCTACCTGCTAATTTTGAATTTGATGGCACCATGAATATCTATGGAAATAAAATTGCATTATTTGCCCTAAAAGAAAACGAGTTAAACTCAATCATTATTGATTCCCCCGTGCTAGCAAAAATGTTACAACAATTTTTTAACTTTACTTGGTCACTTGTAACGGCAAAATCTTAAATACTAAATCCCAAATTCTAAAATTACGTTGGAATACTATACTATAAGATAACAATATAAAAAAACTTATACTCTGACAGATTTAAAATAAAAGCGGCCGCCCCAACCGAATCTCGGTCAGGGCGGCCCTCGCGCCTGCCTGGTCATCTCTACCAACCTAGGCTAGGCTTCTTGCCCCAGTTACCGCCCGCGAGCTTGTCAGCTTGCGGAGGCGAAGACACAGCCTCTCTCTGGGGGTCGCTGCCAGAAGGACTAGAAGCAGACGTGGAGGGAGTAGGCCCCTCCGGCTGCTCAGCAATCGGAGGAGTGACAGTCGGATCAACGGAGGGCATATGCCCCACCCTTTCTCCTCCCACTCATTGGCAGGGAGGTCGCCAGCAAGAAAAGAAAAACTTTTTCTACTCTTGCCGGCGACCGCCCTGACCTTTTGTAAAGAACAAACTGTGTAAAATAAAAAAAGACGCTCTGGCTAGAGCGACGTTATTGTTTGCACTAACAAAATAACACGTCCCTAGCCAGAGCGTCTAAAATAGTAAGCAAAGTTTTGTTGGACAGTCATTATCATACTATTAAAACTGTATCATGTAGCCATACTCATGTCAAATTTTTAATGTGCCGAAGGAGAGAATCGAACTCTCATGGATTTCTCCGCACGATTTTGAGTCGTGTGCGTCTACCAATTCCGCCACTTCGGCTAATACTTATGTAAGATTATAGTTTAATAAGGGGTTTTTGTCAATATTAATGAAGAACAAAAACCCCTATATTTATAGCAAATAAATTAATTTTATGGTCTCAACCGACTAATAGTTCGAGGGAAAGGAATACACTCACGGATATGCTCTACGCCGGTAATCCAACGCACAATACGCTCTAAACCAATACCAAAACCAGAATGTGGTACACTGCCATATTTCCGCAGATCCAAATACCAATCATAATCTGCCTGAGGCAAACCTTCAGCTTTTATTTTTGCTAGCAACAATTCAAAATTATCTTCACGCTGACTACCACCGCTAATTTCACCTGCGCCTTCAGTCGCAATCAAATCATCATTCAAAACCAAATCTGGATTTTCAGGGTCTTGCTTCATGTAGAATGGCTTGATACTCTTTGGCCATTTTTCGATAAAGACCGGCACGGCTGAATCTTTGGTAAGCAATCCTTCATCATCATTACCCAAATCTTCGCCGTACTTAATATCTGAACCCATCTCGTTTAATTTTTTTATAGCTTGGTCATAGGTATAACGAGTAAATGGCTGGTCAGCTTTTTCAAGGGGCTCAGTATTTCTTTCTAAAACTTTTAATTCTTCTTGGCAATTATTGAGACAGTGACGAATAATAAAACGAAGTAAACCTTCTTGGGTCTTGATATTGTCTTCATGCTCTGCAAAAGCTGCTTCCGCATCCATCATCCAAAATTCGGTCAGGTGACGTTTGGTTTTGCTTTTCTCCGCGCGAAACACTGGCCCAAAATCATAACACTTACCAACTGAGGCAATCGCTGCTTCTATATAAAGCTGTCCTGACTGAGAAAGATACGCTTCGCCTAAATCAAAATAAGGCACAGGAAAAAGTGTCGTAGTACCTTCACAAGCGTTAGGCGTAAATACCGGAGAATCAACACTGATAAAATTCTCTTGGTGTAAATATTGATGAATAGCAGTTTTGACCGCATCGCGTATGCGTAAAATTGCCCACTGCCTTTTACTACGTAACCACAAATGACGATTATCCATCAAAAAATCTGGTCCATGATCTTTGAGCGCGATTGGATATTCTTGAGATAATTGTAAAATTTTAAAATCTTTAACTTGCAATTCAAAAACATTTTCTTTTTTTGGATGCTTAGCAATGTTACCAACTACTAACACAGAAGACTCTTGGGTAGATTTTTCTATTTCTTCCCAAATCGCCAGATCCAAATCAGCTTTGACTGCCACTGCCTGAATCCAACCAGAACCATCACGTAATTCCAAAAAAGCAATCGGCCCTGAAGAACGGCGGTTGTATAGCCAACCTTTGATTTCTACTTCTTGATCAACTAGTCCTGCCAGGTCTTTGATAAACGCTTGTTTCATATTTATAATATAAGAAAATTACACTGTAATCCTATCATTTTCTATGAATTTGGCAAGTTTTACACCAATATGGCGCTGGGCAAACTTATGAGCGAGATCATAACTCTGAACAATCTCTGCCCTGCTCAAATCCAGACTATTAACAGACTCCCAACTCTTCTCTACCCATCTATCGGATGTGGTTTCTGACTCACTAAAACCCAGGCAATGCCAAAGCTTAAAGATAAAAGAAGTGGCCAACTGAGAAGATCGAACTAACTCACTAGAATCTAAAAACTCTAAAAAGCTAAAAATTAGCTTAAAAACATCTTCATCCTTCTCCCCTACCAAAATATTGATATCGGTAATTTTAACCACATACGCTGCCAAGGAAATCCTATCTAAGTCAGAATAAATATTTTTAAAAATTTTTATAGGCTGGACTCTACCTAAATAATCAATGTCTTTACCTTGAATAATCTCCACATCCACTACCGACAAAACTTCCAAATTTGAAGAGTTTTTACTGACAATTTTTTTAATACCCTTGGCTAAAACTTCTACCTTACCGACTTCATGCGTATATAAAGAAACGGTCTGGTCAAATTCACGAATATTTTTTCTAGCCAAAACTATCGCCAACATAATTTTATATAAAAGTTGAAGCCACCAAAACAACTGTGGCCAAAATGATACCCGCAATTGTCAGCCAAGCGACCGTATTGCCTACCCGATGATTAACATGTTCACCCATTATTTTTTTATTATTAATTATTTTCATCACAAAGATTAAAATAAATGGCAACAAAATGCCGTTTACATCCTGAGACAAAATCATAATTTTTAACAATGATAATCCTGGTATTAAAACTAGTAATGCCGGCAAGAAAATTGAAATCAAAATTATACTATAAAAAATCTTCCCAGTTTGCCAGTTAGTATTAAAACCATACTCCCAACCAAACGCTTCACAAACAGCATAGGCAGTCGCAACCGGCAAAATAAAAGCGCCAAGCATAGAAGCACTAAACAATCCGAAAGCAAATAAGCCTTGCGCAAAATGACCCGCGATTGGTGCTAGTCCCATAGCCGCGTCTTTGGCATCAGAAATTTTTAGCCCATGATTAAAGAAGATGGTAGCCGTACTGATGATAATAAAAAAACTAACAATATTGGTAATAAAAGCACCCAAAAAAACTTCCGCCTTTTCTATCTTGTAATGTTTTAGATCAAGCCCTTTGTCCACCACATATGACTGAATAAAAAACTGACCCCAAGGAGTAATAGTCGTCCCAATAAGCGCTATCATGGCCAACAAAAATGGACTGGAAAATTCCATTGTTGGATGAATCAAACTTTTGAATGCCTGACCAAAATCTGGACGAACAATGAAACCGTTAATAATATAAACAATATAAAAAGCCGAAAAAATTAAAAAGACTTTTTGCGCTGTCTTAAAAGAACCCTTAAATAAAATAAGCCACACCACTAAAGCCGCGATTGGCACGGATAGATACTTACTAATATCAAATATTTCAAAAGATGAGGCAATACCCGCAAACTCAGCTGTAATTGTACCGAGGTTTGCAACAAGCATGGCTAGCATCGCAAATGCGGTCCATCTTAAACCAAAATTTTCACGAATAACACCGCCCAAACCTTGGCGAGTGACCAACCCAATACGCACACCCATCTCCTGGGTAATAGCTAAAGAAAAAGTAATCAAAAATAAAACCCATAGCATCTTCATGCCAAAATCAGCGCCCACCAAAGAATAGGTGGTTATTCCGCCTGCGTCATTGTCTGCGTTAGCAGCAATAATTCCAGGGCCAATTACACTAAAAAAGAAAATTAGCTTTGGCCAAAAATGCTTTGATTTTACTAACATAATTAAAAATTCAAACCATGTTCTGGTAAAATTTTTGTTGTAGCCATCGCACCCCCACAGGGGCAATCCCGACTTTGTCGGGATAAGTCTGGCTACCACAAAAATTTTACCAGAACAAATACAAGTTATGCATTGGGCACAAAGTGCCTCATCACATCATCAACAGTAATTACCCCTAACATTTTTTTATTCTCATCCAAAACCGCTATCGATGTCAGATTATACTTTGTCATCAAAGCGGCGATTTCCAAAATATCTTGATCCGGCGTTGCTGTTGCTTTGTTTTCCCCACTAACCAATTCTTTCATAGTCTGAACAGATTCGGCAACCAATAATTTTCTTACCGATACTACTCCTTTAAAAATCCCTTCTTCATCAGTAATGTACACAAAATAGACACTACTATGTAGTTGGTAAGAATTTTTTATTTTTTCTACTACTTCTTTGACTGTATTGCCAAGGAAAGCAGAAACATATTCTGTTGTCATAAGTCCACCGCCAGTATTTTCATCAAATTCTAAAATGTTTTTTACTTTTTGCGTACTATCAGACGGCAAACTTTGCATGATTTCTTTTGATTTATAATCCGGAAGCATCTGCAAAAGATCTACTAACTCATCAATAGACATTTTTTGCATAACACTAGCCGCGCGGTCGGCTCCCAAATTTTGCACCAAAATCTTTTGTAATTCCGGTTCTAACTCTTCCAATACTTGCGCTGCCGTTTTTTTATCCAAAGATTGGAGCAATTCACTACCTTGGTTCAAATTTAATTTTTCAATAATATTAGCAATGTCGGCGGGATGAAGTTTGATCATCTCTTTACTGTTCATAGATAGCTGGAGCTTATCCCCCAACAGACGCACATTTTTCCACTCCAATAATTCTGGCTGTAAAAAATTTAAAAAGTTTAAACCGCCCAAACCAAGGCGTCTGAGTAATCCCAATTTACCGATATCTAAAGCCACCAAAGACATCTGACCTTGTACCATGCCAAACTGCAAATCATTTACTCGCACTACACGGATACCAGCCATATCAACAATCTGCCTATCTAAAACCACCTCTCTTAATGGCACTAAATTTTTATCCTCTGGCACAGATAAAACCAATTCTTCTAAAGTATTTTTTAAAGTTAGATAATCCTTACCAAAAGTCTCAATATGGACAACCGGAATCATTTTTTTGTTCTTTTGTTTATCTGTAATCATTACCCCAAAAACACGCGGAAAACCGCTTTCAGTTATTTTTATTACCACATCTTCCACCTTACCCACTACGACATCGGCCTGATCTTTAATATCACCTCCCAAAATAGTACTAAAAAATAACATACAATTTAAATTATTGAGTTTTTTGCCGCCCCGAGGCGGCACCCCGCCCGCCGGCGGTGGATAAATAACCTTCTAAAATTACCATTGCGGCTTTCTCATCACGGCTTACTCCCGTGCCCATTCTATCACCAGCTTGCGAAGAAAAAACCTCAGTCATAAATTCAATTTTGACGGCAATTTCTTTTTCTAAATCTTTAACAAAAGCCCGTACCTTAATTGTATTTTTATTTTCACTTCCATCTAGACCTGCCGGTAAACCAACTATAACTTTATCTATTTTTTCTGATGTTATAATTTCTACTAATTTTTTAATAGCTATTTGATGATCAGAATTTTCTACACTACCAAAAGGCAACACCAAATCTATATTACTACTAGCCCGAGCTAGGCCAATATTTTTTGTGCCATAATCAATTGCCAGAAAATTCATACAGTATTTTAATCTTAATGATTATTTTTAAGCGGGTTATGGTCGCCCGAGGCGACCATCCCTGAGCCTCGCGGCGAGGAAAGCGAAAAATAATCATTAAGATTTTAGGATAATCTATTTTTCACTTGGTCTTCTGGTAGCCACAATATTTCCACTTTTGGTAATAATAATTGTATGTTCAAAATGAGCACTCATGGACCCATCAGCCATATTGATTGTCCAACCATCGTCAGCTGTCACTACTCTCCACCCACCCAAAGACAACATTGGTTCCACCGCTATCACCATGCCAGGTTTCAAAATTATATAATCCAAGTTACGATCATAATAATTTGGAATTCTCGGCTCTTCATGCACTTCATGCCCCACCCCATGGCCAACCAAATCACGCACAATGCCATATTTGCCCTGAGACTTCACATAATCTTCCACAGCCTTACCAATATCAGCTACGGAATTACCAGGCTTCACAGCCCGAATTCCAGCCTCTAGAGACTCCTGAGTAACACGGATAAGCTCTCTGTTTTTTGGTGAAATCTTACCAATGGGAATAGTAAGAGCTGTGTCTGAAAAAAACCCTCTATTTAAACCCTTTCCTTTTGCTCCTTTACCTGGAGCTGGATATTCCATCCCAATATCAATCGTAAAAATATCTCCATCTTTCAAAGGAACTTTGGTAGGAATCCCATGCACAAGTTCTTCATTTCTAGAAGCACAAATAGTAGCTGGAAAAGGAATATCAGCCACTCTAGTTTTATACCCTTTAAAAGCCGGCTTGCCTCCAACGGCAATAATTCTTTTTTCGGCTTCTTGGTCTATCTCAAATGGAGTTACGCCGGGTTTACACATCTTGGCCAAATCTTCCAAAATTTGCCCGATGAGCTCTCCGTTTTCTTTGAGTAATTTTATTTCTTCAGGGGTTTTGATTAACATAAACTAAATTAAAATGTTAGCAATATCATTTTCCACATTCTCAATCGTTTGACTACCATCAACAGTTTTTAAAATTCCAAGTTCTTTATAAAAATTTATAATTGGCTCCATCGCTTTGTTGCCTTGCTTTACAATGCGTTGCTTTACAATCTCTACATCATCGTCTTCTCTTACCATCAATTCACCCTTGCATTTTGGACAAGCTGAGCCAACTAGGTGGGCACTGGCGGGAATAATTTCTCCACACCTACTACAAACCCGACGACTAGCCAATCTATTCAAAGACTCTTCATCACTGAGCGCGATTTCTAAAACCAAAATTTCATCCAACCAATTCTTCTCTGTAAAAAAATTCTGATATTCTTTGGCTTGGTTGAGAGTACGAATAGCGCCATCAAGCACTACTCCTCGTCCAGAATTAATTTCGCTTTCTATTTTACCAAACACCAATTTAAAAATCAGATTGTCTGAAACCAAAGTACCGACTTTGATTTGCTCTAACGCCTCGGCCTCATCGGCATTTAGATCTGTTTTATTGGCCAAAGCGCGAAGCAAGTCTCCGGTGGAGAGATGCAAATAATCGTACTTTTGGGCAATTTTTTTGGCCTGTGTCCCCTTACCAGATCCTGGCGGGCCCATCATGATAATAATTTTATTCATACAAAATAGGAATAATCTAAACAAAAAAGGCTTCATCAGCCCTTTCAGTTTATCATTTTATCTGTTTATTTTCAACCCTACACCTATAACTATTCTTTAAACATTATCGTAAGCATGCATTGTAAGTTGAGCGCTGATTTGTTTTGAAATTTCAATAGCGACTGATACTACGATTAGTAAACTTGTACCACCTAAAGCCAAATTTTGAGTACCCATAAAATATTGAGCCAAGAGTGGCAAAATAGCAATCACACCAAGGAATAAAGCACCGGTAAGATTGATTCTGTTCATGGTCTGACCCAAATACTTTTCTGTTTCTGTGCCAGGACGAATACCAGGAATAAACCCGCCTTGTTTTTGTAAATTCTCAGCCATTTTTTGCGGATGGAAGATAATAGCGGTATAGAAATAGGTAAAACCAAATACTAACAAGAAATAGATAATACCGTAGAATAATTGATTCTGGAATAATCTAATTGTGCCGGCAGCCAAATTAGCCAACCAAGCAGTTTGGGCTTGGACAAAAAACTGAGCAATTAGAGATGGGAACAAAACCAAGGAAATTGCAAAGATAATTGGAATCACGCCAGACATGTTGACGCGTAGTGGCAAGTGAGAACTATTACCACCATACATATTATTACCACGCACTTGCTTGGCATAACTGACAGGGATATTGCGTTGACCTTCATTGATAAATACCACGCCAACCACAGTGAGGATAGCAATAGCACCAAACAAAATCAAAGTATAAAAATCAGCTGAGTTATAGTTGATAGAAAAATTACGAATCGCGCCTGGAAAACCGGAAACGATACCCGCAAAGATGAGAAATGATACACCATTACCAATTTTCTTCTCAGAAATAAGCTCGCCAATCCACATCAAAAACATAGTACCGGCGGTAATGGTCATCATAATTGTGACCAAACGGAAAAAGCTCAAATCTGTAATGATCGGCAAAGAAGAGCGGTTAAGCACTTTGATCATGGCATAAGATTGCAAAAAGGCCAAAGGCACAGTAAGCAATCTGGTGTACATGTTAATTTTTTGTTGTCCAGCTTCCCCTTCTTTAGAAAGTTCTTCCAACTTTGGAGAAATCATCGTAAGTAATTGGAAAATAATAGAAGAAGTGATATAAGGGCCAACACCTAACATGACAATAGAAAAGTTTTTCATGGTACCACCAGAGAAAACATCTAACAAACCAAAGATTTGGTTACCTGCTAAAAATTGACGTAAGTTTGCGATATTTACACCCGGCACTGGGATATGAGCAACCAATCTAAAAACTACGAGCATACCAACCACAAACAAGATCTTATTTCTAATATCTTTAATCTTCCAAATTTGCTGTATTTTTTCCCACATATTTACCCTGTTAAATAAGATTTAAGCGGTACGCTTAAATCTTAATTTCAAATTATTAATAAACCCCGTGTAATTTCTTTTACCTACCTATTCTTAATACATTAAGTATAACAAAATATTATGGAATTTGAAATTATTTAACAGGGTGAATTTCACCGCCAACAGCTTTAATTTTCTCAGCTGCAGCTTTAGTGAATAAGAGGCCTTCTATAACTAATTTTTTGGTGATTTCTCCAGTAGACAAAACCTTAGCAGTTTTGACTTGAGTATTAATCAGATCTTTTTCTTTCAAAGAAGCAATATTTACAACTTCACCTTCGGCAAATTTATTTTCTAAATCAGACAAATACACTTCAGCTGGTTTGTTTCGGAAACTATTGAAACCACGAAGTTTTGGAGTTGATTGTAATTGAAACTTAAAACCACGGCGCACAGTGCCATGACTACCACCAGATCTGGCAGTTTGTCCTTTTCCACCACGGCCAGCGGTTGTACCACGTCCGGAAGCACTACCTCTACCAAGTAATTTTCTGGCAGATTTTGCTCCTTTAGCAGGTCCAATTGTATGAATGTGTAAAGACATAATTTCGGGTTTTAAATTTCTTTAGGTGTGGTTTTTTTAAACATCTGCAAAGCATTAAAGGTCGCCTTAACGATAGTCACTTTATTTTTTGTTTTACCTAAAATCTTGGAAGATACATTCGGAATACCGGCAAGTTCAAGCATCGCGCGAGTAGCGCCACCAGCAATAATTCCAGAACCTTTTGGAGCTGGTTTTAAAAATACAGTTGCCGCTTTAAATTTACAAACAACAGCGTGAGGAATAGTTTCATTAACAATCGGTACCACAATCATATTTTTCTTAGCTTGATGCATGGCTTTGTCTACGCCGAGCTGAACGTCTTTTCCTTTAGCTAAACCAAAACCAACTTTACCGTGGCGATCACCCAAAATAACACCAGCGCGAAAACTCATATGCTTACCACCTTTGGTAACACGAGTTACTCTGGCCAAATCTAAAATATACTGATCAAATTCAGGTTTTTCTTTCTGTCTATCGCCTTTTCTACCCATTGGTTTGCTCATATTTTTAGCTTATTTATCTTGTTAGAAAATTAATCCACCTTCTCTGGCTCCGTCAGCCAAAGCTTGCACGCGGCCATGGTACTTATAACCACCTCTATCAAATCTGGCCTTACTAACACCTTTAGCTTTTGCTTTTTCTGCTAAAATTTTTCCCAAATTAAAGCTAATAGCTACTTTTCCTGATCTGTCTTTACTTGATTTTTCTTTTACTTCCTTAGCATCTGCATAGCACAGTGTTTTTCCAGCTGTATCATCAATAAGCTGAACAGTCATGCCTCGATTACTACGAAAAACAGAAAGACGTGGCTCAGACGCAATACCACTAATACCCTTACGCACTCTGAGATGGCGAATTTCGCGTAGTTTGCTTTTGTTTTTAATAAATAATCGCTTCATACTAGTTTGTTTTTTAATTAATCTACTTAAGCGCCTTTAGCAGCTGTCTTACCAGCCTTGCGACGAATAGTTTCAGTTGAATATTTAATACCTTTACCCTTATATGGTTCTGGTTTCTTGATCTTTCTAATCTGAGCTGACATCTCACCAACCATTTGTTTATCAGATCCTTCAATTGTAATCATGTTTTTTTCTACGGAAAATTTTAATCCTGGTAATGGTTTGATTTCTACTGGGTGAGAAAACCCGACTTCAAGAGCCAAGTTAGCGCCTTTCATAGCTACTTTATAGCCCACACCATTAATTTCAAGTTGTTTTTTAAATCCACTAGTTACTCCTTCTACCATATTCTGGACTAGGCTAGAAAAAGTTCCCCACAACGAACGGTCTTGTTTGTTGTTTTCATCTACTACTGAAACAGAAACTTCATTCCCATCTACAGCCACAATAACACGAGGGTGAACAGCTTGACGCAATTCGCCTTTTGGACCTTTCACAAAAATCTGGTTTTTTTCAATTCCAGCTGTGACGCCGTTTGGCAAGGAAATTTTTTGTTTACCTATTCTGGACATATTGGTTTAACGAAATCATGCCGCGTAACGTCATTTGAGACGCGGCGCTTTTAATTAGTATATTTCACAAATCAATTCTCCGCCAACTTGCTCTTGTCTGGCTTCACTGTTGGTAAGCAAACCTTTTGGAGTAGATAAAATTGCAACCCCGAAACCGCTCAATACTTTTTCAATATCATCTTTCTTTACATACCTGCGGTGTCCTGGCTTACTTACTCTTTTGATAAAATTGACCGCTGGAGCGCCATTATTATATTGTAAGGTCAACAAAATATAAGGATGCACATCTTTCTTTTCCTCTGCTTTTTTTAGATAACCCTCTTTAACCAAAATATTAGCAATAGCAAGCTTGATTTTGGAGTATGGCAAAACTACCTCTTTTTTATTAACTAGAGAGGCATTGCGTATGCGGGTTAACATATCAGCGATAGGATCCGTCATCATATATATTTCTTATTAACTTTGTAGATTTTTATTATTTAAAATTAAATGTTTTAATAAATATTTACCAACTTGACTTGCGCACACCGGAGATCTTGCCCTGGTTTGCCAATTCACGAAAACAAATTCTGCACAAACCAAACGCACCCATAAAACTACGATTTCTTCCGCATTTCCAACAACGTCTTACGATTCTGGTGGAAAATTTTGGTTTTCTGTTTGATTTTGCAATTTGTGATTGTGTTGCCATATTTAATTATTTTACAAAGGGCAATCCCAGGTGAGTTAACAGGGCTTTACCTTCTGCTTTGTTTTTTACATTAGTATTGATAATAATTTGCAAACCGTGAATCTTTTCAATTTCATCAGCTTTAATTTCAGGAAAAGCTAAATTTTCTTTAAAACCGATTGTGTAATTTCCGTTCTTATCAAAACTCTTTTCAGATAATCCGCGGAAGTCGCGAACACGAGGCAAAGTAATGGAAACTAATTTTTCTAAAAATTGATACATCTTAACACCGCGCAATGTGACAGCCACACCAATTTCCATACCTTCACGTGTTTTAAAGTTAGAAATAGATTTCTTGGCTTTAGTGCGGATTGGTTTTTGACCAGAAATCTTACTTAAAGTCGCTTCCACATTTTCAATAAAACGAGGTTCTTTTACAAAACGACCAATACCAGCATTAAGAACTAATTTTTTAAGTTTTGGCACTTGCATCACATTCTTAAAACCAAACTCTTTCTGCATTGCAGGTACAATTTCTTTTTTATATTTTTCGTATAAATTTACTTTCATATTTTGGTTAGTCAATTAATTCTTTGCATTTGCGACAAATTCTTTTCTTATCTCCAGCTTCTACCTTATAACCAACTCTGGTTTCTTTACTGCATTTTGGACAAACCAACATCAACTTACTCATG
This sequence comes from uncultured Gammaproteobacteria bacterium, assembly GCA_964496095.1. Taxonomy (GTDB): domain Bacteria; phylum Patescibacteriota; class Patescibacteriia; order Magasanikbacterales; family GWA2-37-8; genus XYD2-FULL-39-9. The sequence goes on along the minus strand of CAZBWU010000001.1, from coordinate 137,227 downwards.
TGTAAAGGAGCTGATAATTCAATCATCTGTCCTTTTTCTCCACTCTTATTGGCCTTCATTTTTTTCTTCATGGTGTGAACCCCCTCAACAACTGCTCTTTCTTCTTTTGGAAAAACCTGAATAACTTTACCGGTTTTGCCAGCATCTTTTCCGCTCATCACTTTAACATTGTCGTTTGTTTTTATTTTCATAACAAATACTTATTATAAAACTTCCGGAGCTAAGGAAATAATTTTTTGAAAACCTTTACTGCGTAATTCTCTGGCTACCGGACCCAAAATACGAGTTCCTTTTGGTTCTTTACTCTTGCGATCTATAATAATACCAGCATTATCATCAAAACGAATATAAGTTCCATCTGCTCGGCGAGTAGCTTGTCTTTGTCTAGCAATTACAATATGGACTACTTCACCTTTTTTTACCAAACCATGCGGAGCAGCTTCTTTGACAGAACAAGTCACGATATCGCCAATGATGCCATATCTTTTTTTATAGCCACCCAAAACACGGATGCATTGCAATTTTTTTGCTCCACTGTTATCGGCTACTTTTAGCATTGTGCGATGTTGTATCATATACTTCTTCTTTCAACTTTATATTACTTTAAAACTTCTAACAATCTCCATTTTTTTGTTTTTGAAATAGGTCTGCATTCCACGATTTGGACTCTGTCGCCTTTTTTAGCAATCGCTTTTTCATCATGCACAGCGTATCTTCTACTTACTTTATAGTTTTTATTATATTTTGTATTTAAAACCATTGCATCAACTCTAACTATAATAGTTTTGTTCATGGCTGTGGACACGACTTCACCTTCAAATTTTCTGGTATTGGCTAATTGTGTTTGTTTCTCTGTCATATAAATTATTTCTTTTTAGAAAAACCGGCCAGCAACATACTGATACGAGCGATGGTTTTTTTAACTAAGTTAATTTTATTAACTTGTTTTAATTGGCGACTATGAGCCTGAAACTCTAAACTTCTTAATTCGTTTCTGTTTTCAGACAACAATTCAGCCAGCTCTTTTTCATTTTTATTTTTTAAATCTTCCCATGACATATCTTAGTGTTTAGTGACAAATTTAGTTTTAACACTGATTTTATATGAGGCTAACTCAATAGCTTCTTTAGCGTCTTTCTCTAACACGCCACCCATTTCAAACATAACAGTTCCAGGCTTTACAACAGCAACATAGTGATCTGGAGCACCTTTACCTCCACCCATCGGGGTTTCATTACCTTTTTTAGTAATTGGCTTGTCTGGAAAAACTCTAATCCAAATCTTTCCACCTTTTTTCACATAGCGAGTAAGCACACGACGGATAGCTTCAATTTGTCTGCTATTTATCCAGCCGTGTTCTAAACTTTTAATACCATATTCACCAAAGGCTACAAAATTAGTACGGGTAGCTACACCCAAATTTCTACGTCGGCCCTTGTGCCATTTTCTGTGTAATACTTTTTTTGGTAATAACATAGACTCAAATTATTTTCTTTTCCCTTCTACCTTTGGCTCATCGTCTTTTTTAGCAAATTTATCTCGACGACTAAATGCTTCACCTTTATAAATCCAAACCTTAATACCAATTTTTCCATATAAAGTTTGAGCTTCAGCCAAAGCATAGTCAACATCACTACGAACAGTAATAAGTGACATTTTACCAGCGCTTAGTTTTTCAGTTCTAGCAATTTCTACGCCATTTAAGCGTCCACTCATACAAATCTTAACACCCTGTCCGCCAGCAGTCATTACTCTTTCAATCAATTGTTTCATAACTCTGCGGAAAGGAAAACGTTTTTCAATATCGGTCGCTGCATTTTGCGCCATAATCTGAGCTGACAAAGATGGTTGGCGTACTTCTAAAACATTAATTTTAACTTTTAATTTTTGTTGTAAAATTTCTTTTTCAATTTGTCTGCATAAACCTTCCAAACCTTGTCCGCCTCGGCCGATAATAGTACCTGGTTTTGCAGAAAGAATATAAACTGTTAGATCCTTTGGAGTTCTCTCAATACTAATACCATCAAGTAAAGAATCTTTCAATTTTTTGGTTAACAATTTTCTAATAGCGGTTTCTTGTTCTAAAAACAAAGGCATCTGCTTGTTCTTTGCAAACCATTTTGAATCCCAAGTATAAATAGTTGGTATTCTGTGAATTTTCGGATGTACTTTATGTCCCATATTCGAAATGAGTGAGCAGTAATTAAATTATTATTTAGTTTCCTTTTTTTCCGCCTTTGCTTTTGTTTCAAACTTTGTTAACACTAAATTGATATGACTCGTTCTTTCTCGGATTGGGGTAGCGCGGCCATGAGCTTTGGGCATGGATCTTTTCAGTACCGGTCCGCCATCTACATAAATCTGAGCCACTTTTAAATCTTCAACTGCCAAGGAATGATTGTGTTTAGCATTGGCAATTGCAGAATTTAGTAATTTTAAAATTGGTAAAGCTGCTCTTTTTGGCAAAACTGATAAAATATCTAGGGCTCTTGTAACTTTTTTTCCGCGAATCATATCTACCACAAGTCTAACCTTGCGTGGCCCCATTCTTAGAAATCTCAATTTTGCTGTTACTTCTGTCATATTAATGTATCACTATGCTTTATTCTTTAAAATCTATTTCTTTTTTGCGGCAGCGGCTGGAGCAGGTTTTGCACCGGCAGCGGCAGTAGCGGCAGCTGATCCTTCTTGATCTTTAGCCATCTTACCACCATGACGAATAAACTTCTTGGTTGGCGCAAATTCACCCAAACGATGACCTACCATATTTTCATCAATCAAAACAGTCAAAAAATCTTTACCGTTGTGCACTAAAAAGGTTGTTGCAACCATTTCCGGAGAAATAACACAAGCTCTTGACCAAGTTTTGATTGGCATTCTTTTGCCACTAGCTTTCATTTTCAAAACTTTGCTTAGAACTCTAGGATCAACGTAAGGACCTTTTTTTAAACTTCTAGACATATTTATGATTAACTTATTATTTTTTTATTTGGGATTATTTAGATTTTACCTTGCGAGACTTAACCACAAATTTATCACTCCACTTGCTAGGCTTACGAGTCTTAACACCTCTAGCAGGCTTACCGTAGACAGTTTGTGGACCTCTCTTTTGACCGATTGGGTTATGGCCCTCACCACCACCGTGTGGGTGATCAACAGGGTTCATATTCTTACCGTTTACACGAGGACGAATACCTCGCATTCGGTTTCTTCCGGCTTTACCCCAACGAATCAAAGCGTAATCTGCATTTCCCATAGTTCCTACTGAAGCAGTACATTCTTTCAAAACTTTTCTTACTTCTCCAGATGGCAATTTTACCAAAACATAATCATCTTCTACTCCCAAAATTTGAGCGCCTAGACCAGCACCACGAACCAATTGTCCGCCCTTGCCTGGAGTAAGCTCTAAATTGTGGACAAACATACCGACTGGAATAAATCCAAGAGGCATGCGAGCGCCAAGCTTAGCTTCAATTGCATTTTTGGATGAAATAATCTTGTCTCCAACTTTGAGTCCTTCCGGAGCCAAAACATAAGCCTTCACACCATCAGTATATTGCACCAAAGCAATACGAGGACCACGATTTGGATCATACTCGATAGAGGAAACAGTAGCTTCGATATCAAATTTTTGTAATTTAAAATCAACTAAACGATAAAATTGTTTAACACCTCCACCTTGGTGTCTAACGGTAATAACACCTTGGTTGTTGCGACCGGAATGAGATTTCAAACGAACAATTAAAGATTTCTCCGGTTTATTTTTTGTAATATCAGAAAAAGTATCAACACTTGAATGTCTTCTGCCGTCACTGGTTGGTTTATAAATCTTAATTGGCATAAATAATATTAAACTCCTGCATGAATATCAATTGTAGAGCCAACAGGCAAAGTTACAATTGCTTTTTTATAATCACTGCGTCTTCCCATTGATCTACCAAAACGCATTGGTCGTCCGTCTGTATTTATAATATTTACTTTAACTGCCTTTACTCCATAAATCTCAGAAACAGCTTCTCTTACTTGATTCTTGTTAGCATTGCGACTAACTACAAAACTATATTTATTTTTACTTTCGGCAATAGCGCTCTTTTCAGTAACAAGTGGTTTTACCAAAACTCTATAAGCAGTGCTATGATTTGATAATTTCAATTTACTTTTAACTGGTTCTGCTTCTTTTGCTTTTTTTGATTTAACAACTTTTTCTTCACTGTGGTCGTGGCCAACATGTTTTGCAACTGCTTTGGCTTTAACCACTTTTTCTTTAGCAACCAAAACTTTCGGAGTTTTTTTCTCACTTGCATCTTTTAATTGATCTTTTTCTTTCTTGTTTAACCAGTTGTTAATCAAACCCATATAATAAACTAAATTTTACTAAAAGCGGTTTCTAATTTTTCTACGCCTGACTTATTGATAATCACAGCTGTATTTGATAGTAAATCCATCACATTCACATCTTCGATTCTGGTAGTTTGGATTGATTTCAAATTTCTAGTCATTCTGATCAAGTTATCATTCTTACCAGGAGTAAGCACTAAAAATGATTTGAATTTTTTTGGTAAAGCGGCGATAAATTTTACAAATAATTTTGTCTTTGGTTCAGAGAAATTAAAATCTTCAACTACCAAGAAGGAATTATTTTGAGCGCGATCTGCCAAACACATTTTGGTAGCCAACTTTTTAATTTTTTTATTAATTTTAGTTTTATAATTACGGATAGATAATGGACCAAAAGTGACACCGCCGCCCTTCCAGATTGGAGAACGAATAGAACCGTGTCTAGCGCGACCAGTACCTTTTTGTTGCCAAGGTTTCTTACCACCACCACGAACTTCACCTTTACCTTTGGTGTCAGCCCATGGTTCTCTTTGGTTGTTGGTTAAAGCTACAAAAACTTCATGCACAACTTCCGGCTTGATTTTAATTCCAAAAATTTCTTCGGAAAGATTCATTTCTCCGGTTTCTTTACCTTCTAAATTGTAGACTTTAGTCTTCATATGGATTATACTTGAACTTCATTACTTGATTGATTTTCAACAACGGCTTCAACAGCTAATTCTGCTTGAGCAGGAACAATTTGATTTGAAACATTTAATTTCAACTCGCCTTCACCACTAATAAGCAATAAGCCATTTCTTCCGCCCGGAACTGCGCCTTTGATATATAAAATATTTGTTTCAGGGTGAACTTGTACAATTTCAAGATTTTTAATTGTCACACGATCAGTACCCATGTGTCCGCCCATTCTCATGCCTTTGAAGACTCTCTGCACACCACCAGCTCCGATAGAACCAGGCATACGCAAGTTATCTTTATGACCGTGAGAAGCAGGACCACCGCGGAAATGATGACGCTTAACTACACCGGCAAAACCTTTACCTTTGGATTCACCAACTACATTTATCTTGTCACCAACTGTAAAAGTTTCAACTGTGATTGCGTCACCTCTTTTTACTTCAGCATTATTATCAACTTTGAAATCTCTTAAATTTCTTACCTTATCCAAATCTTTCAAATGACCAAGCTCTGGCTTACTTAATCGGCTTTCTTTTGTTTCTTCAAAACCAATTTGCACAGCTTTGGTGCCAGCTTTTTTATTTTCTCGTACTTCAACGATTTGGCAAGGACCTGCTTGCACTTTAGTAACAGGCACAACGACACCGTTTGCCAAAAATACCTGAGTCATTCCTATTTTTTTGCCTAGAATAAATTTCATACTAGTAATATCCAGATATACGAGATAAGTCTTAATTAAAAAACTAGAAACGACAGCGAAATTAATCTTACTTAATCACGATTTCGTTTCTAGCCTTCTTGCTTGTTCGCTCAAATTTATATCTAAGCGAACATCCTTACTTTAAGGAATTTTAGAATGGCTTAATTTGTTTACCCTGTGAAATGCCACTTTGTGGCAATTCCGATTTTATCGGAATTATTTCACTGGGTGAATTGTTAAATATTTTTCCTCCAGTTTTTTCTGACCTTGTAAATGTTTTCTTCGCCCGTCTTAAATATTCAGTAATATCAGGGCTTTTAGATCTTATTTACTCAGTCTGAACAAACTTTTTTATTTATCTAGATTTTACTACAATTTTTATTACCTGTCAAGGGTTTACATCTTTATCTCAATGTCAACGCCAGCTGGGACCTGTCCCGATTCCCCTTTGTCGCGGAATCGCGGATCCTCAATTTTGCTCGAAGCAAAATCGGGACAAACTACATTTTGATTTCTATGTCTACACCTGCTGGCACTTGAAGGCTCATCAAAGCGTCTACAGTTTTGGCATTAGGATTGACAATATCAATCAAACGTTTGTGGACTCTCATTTCAAATTGTTCACGAGCATCTTTGTGAACGAAAGTAGAACGATTAACAGTAAACTTGGTCTTTTCAGTTGGCAATGGAATCGGACCAACGATAGTAGCACCATGTCTTTCAGCAGTTTCAATTATGTTCTTAACGGCTTGATCGATAATTTTATTATCATAAGCACGAACCTTGATTCTGATGCGAGTGCTTACTTCTTCGGTGGCGGTAACTGTTTTTTTAGTTGTTTGAGTATCTTTCATAAAGAGCAAAATGCCCCGAGCCGCAGCTGCGGCTCGGGGTCATTATTAATTATTTTAAAATCTTAGTTACAACACCAGAGCCTACGGTCTTGCCACCTTCGCGGATAGCAAAGTTCATCTTTTCTTCCATAGCTACTGGAGTGATTAATTTAACAGTAAATCCGATAGTATCGCCTGGCATAACCATTTCAGTGCCAGCTGGTAATTCAACTTCACCAGTCACATCGGTAGTACGGATATAGAATTGTGGTTTATAGCCTTTGAAGAATGGTTTGTGTCTTCCACCTTCTTCTTTTGTTAAGATATAAACTTGACCTTCAAATTCAGTGTGAGGAGTAATAGAACCGCCTTTGGCAATAACCATACCGCGTTCTACTTCTTCTTTCTTAGTACCGCGAAGCAATAAACCAACGTTATCGCCAGCTTGACCTTCTTTCAACTGTTTATTAAACATTTCAATACCAGTAATAACAGTCTTGGAGGTAGCTTCACGCATACCAACGATTTCAGCTTCATCATTCAAGTGAATAACGCCTCTTTCCAAACGACCGGTTACAACAGTACCACGGCCTTCAATGGAGAATACGTCTTCGATAGGCATCAAAAATGGCTTATCTACATCACGTTGAGGTTGAGGAATATATTCGTCAACAGCCTTCATTAAGTCTAAAACAGACTTAGAAGCAGTTTCGTCAGTTGGGTTTTGTAAAGCTTGTAAAGCAGAACCACGGATAACTGGAGTAGTATCACCAGGGAATCCGTATTTCTTTAATAAATCACGAACTTCATCTTCAACCAAGTCAATCAATTCTGGATCACTTACTTGGTCAACTTTGTTCAAGAAAACAACGATATAAGGCACACCTACCTGACGAGCAAGTAAGATATGTTCTCTGGTCTGAGGCATAGGACCGTCAGCAGCAGAAACAACAAGGATAGCGCCGTCCATTTGAGCAGCACCAGTAATCATGTTTTTGACATAGTCAGCGTGACCTGGACAATCAACGTGAGCATAATGTCTGTTTTCTGTTTCATATTCTACGTGAGCGGTAGAAATGGTAATACCACGAGCTTTTGACTCTGGTGATTTATCCAAATCATCTACGCCCTTATTGGAAGCGGCTCCGCCGCGACTACGCAAAACTGCCAAAATAGCAGCAGTTAAAGTGGTCTTACCATGGTCAACGTGACCGATAGTACCAATGTTGATGTGTGGCTTGTTTCTAATAAACTCAGCCATAAGTTTAATCCTTACACGGCACTATTACCGAGTGGTCGGAATAGATTTTTGTCCAGCCGTTATATTTTTTTAAAAAAAACTAAAATTGCGTTAATTATTAGTATAATTACTCAAAATTTTGAGCAACGTAGCCACTATAACAGATATCTAAAAACTTTGCAAGACCCCTAGCCTTGAGAAAATACGGGATAACCTGTGGATATAATGCCTATTCTACGGGCTCAAGATAAAACTTCTCTTCTTCCTCTTCGGCCACGATATCGCCAGCAGATTCTTCAGGAAGGATGGGGGTATGACCTAGATCTGCATCTTCTGTCGGAATAAAACTGTTATTTTTGGCTAATATTGGCCTTTTTTCTTCCATAACTGGCGCTGATTTTGCCATAGGTTTTTGTTCTACAACCTCCTCATCAACCAACTTTTCTGAGCGTTCTTTGTCATTATAAGCCCTCCAAACAGCTACATCTCTATTTATTCTATCCATCAACTCTTCTTCGGTTAAAGTTTCCACTCTTCCAGAATTTTCTAACATTTTTTCATAAGCATCCAAGTCCATAAGCATCATAACTGAGTCTGATTCGTTATCCATAATGACTGCCTTGTCCCCTGTCCGCCTGACCAACTTAATAACTCGGTTAATTTGTGAATTTTGCATAAAAAATTTACTTGCTCCTTTTTAAACTGTTTCGTATTTTACCATTACAGAATTTTAAGTCAAATTACTTATATCTCAATGCTTCAAGCGGATCCATTGACGCGGCGCGACGAGCTGGAAAAAGTCCTGAAAAAAAACCGATAATTACTGATAAAAAAAGAATTACCATTATAAACCACGCCGGGTAAGCAAACAGGTTTGCAGATGTCCCACCAAATTTTGCCGCCAGGCTATTGACTACTAAATTAGTAAATTGCCCTCCCAAAATTCCGATTATAATACCAACTACACCACCAAGAAAACCAATCACAATCGATTCGCTCAAAAATAAGTTTCGTAAATTTCCTTTACTAGCTCCCAAAGATCTCATAATACCGATTTCATTCGTTCTTTCCAACAACGTAACCGTCATGGTGTTAAACATGCCGATCGCGGAAACGACTAAAGCAATAGCTCCAAATAAGCCGAGCACTATTTGAATAACTTGAAAAATTTTATTTGCCTGTTCAATTATTTCAGATAGTGATTGTGTCTGGTATCCTTTTATAAGCATAGCATCCTTTACCGACTGTAAATTGTTAATTTCATCAACTTTTACCCTGGCTTGTTCATAACTATTTACTTTCACATAACTTGCCAATTCCTTAAGCGGCATGTAGATATAACTATCTTGCGAATCTTCAACCACACCTTTGACAATATAATTGGTTGGCACATCGACAATTTCCAATTGCGATTGACTGACACTACTGCTGGTTATGAATATTTTTAAACTAACTTCCTTGCCAATTATATCTTTCGGATCTTGCACGCCGAAAAGTTTTAAAACAGCCTCGGAAACCACGATCTGGCCTGATTCGTTTTCAAGAAAAACATCGCCGGCTTTGGCAACCGTTCCGGAATAACCAAAAAAATTAGCGTTAACACCTCTTATCGCCATGGTACCATTTAAATCTCCGAGTGCCATTTGACCCGTAAATTTTGTTAAAGGAGATGCGTCAGTTACATGTTGAATTTTTAAAATATCAGCCACTGCTTCATTGTCTAAAATAATTAAATCTGTACCGGGAGTAATTGTTAAACTCAACATCGCCTCGTTGAATACTATTTTTTGCAAAATAACATTTTGTAACCCATAACCCAAAGACACCAAAAATAAAACCGCGCTGATTCCCACGCCAATTCCAAGAACGGTCAACCATGTTCTGGTTGGCCTGGTTCTAAACATTCTAGTTGAAAGATTGTATAAATCAGCTAGCTTCACAAAGTTCACTTATAATTATTTTGCTTCATACATTTGTGCTAAGATTATCTCTAACCTCTCCGCTAAGCGTTCCGCCGTGGCGACATGTAAACCAACACCACCATCTGCAATCGGCAAATTGAGAAACTGACGAAACTCTTGCTCGCTCGACAAACCAAAAGCTCGGTTATAAATAACCTTATCGAGTCGTTCGATGTGTTCCTTATTTAAATGCCCGTGATAATCGCTAATTAAAAATTTTCGTAATAACTTAACCATTTTAGGCTTCCCTTCTTCGCTTTTATTTTTCAAACATACCAGGCAAGCTTTAACCTCCTTTAATATTTCGGCGATACGAAGGGTATAGCTTATAGCAGTAGCTTTGTACATACCAACTCCACCTTCTGCATACGGGCTATTTAACTTCTCAAAAAAATGATGCTGACTAATTTTTCCACCCAACATCTGTTCCATTACTGCCTCCAGCCTTTCTGTCTGATCGACTGTAAATCTTTCGGTTAAATAATTAGTAATGCTCCACGCTTTTAATTGCGGAACGGTCATAAAGCTATGAACGTGCGCTAACTTTTCTAATTCACTTATTAATGGGTCTTTCTTATTTGCTGTTGACTGACCTTGTTCCGTACGCTTATTCTTTACCATGCGCTCCAATTTAGCATCTTTAAAATAATAAATTCTGTCAGCGTAAGGTAAATAGCTAGCATCATGAGTAACCAAAATTACCGTCTTTTTTTCATTTCTATTAATATCCTTCAAGGTTTCCATTACCACTCTTGCCGACTCACTATCCAAATTTCCCACAGGCTCATCCGCGAGTAAAACGCTGGGGTCATTTATTAGAGCACGACAAATAGCCACTCTCTGCTGTTGTCCGCCGGATAAATTGAAGGGTAAATTGTGCGCCCGAGTTTCAATTCCAAAACGCTTTAAAAGAACCATGGCTTTTTCTTTTCGTTCTTCTTTTTCAGCATTTACAAAAACCTGTGGCAACATAATATTATCTATTACATTTAGGGAATTTATCAGGTTAAAATTTTGAAAAACTATACCAAAAAATTGTGAAGATGTTTTATTTTTTTCTTTTTCTGAAAAAACAGAACTGTCTTGTCCTTTAATATAAACCTTTCCTTCAGTAGCCCTTTGGAATCCCAAAATAGTATAAAGCAAAGTTGATTTGCCACAACCTGACGGACCAAAGAATATCAAATATTCCTCCGGATAAACTTCAATATCAATACCATTGAGAGCAATATACTCATTATCCTTTCCTTTATTATATATGACTTTCAAACCTTCTGTTTTTATTATTGGTTCCATAAGTAAAATTACTAAACTAAGACGCATTGCTAAATTCCTACATTCTTCGTCCATCCAAACACAGATTCAAAGTTCTTAATAATAATATCAACTATAGTTTCTTTTGCTTGTGGCGCGAGAAGCGAGAATATTTCAGATTTGGAAGTGTTCCCGGAGAAATCTTTTGATTCCACCCAGTATTTATAAACGGCCCCAGGCGAGAATTTAGTGACCACAATAATATGTCGGGTATTGAGTGAAGTATCAACAGGCACAGGGATTACCGTGCCATTGGCTTGGACCCCTTCTTGATAAAATAACTGCGAAGTGGCCGGTTCATCTGTTTCCCACGATATAATTGTTTGAACTTTTGAATTTTTACCTGGATAAAGAGTGGATTCGGAAGAAAGTTTGGAGATGACAGGAGGTATTTGATCTATGACGGTGGAAAATTTGATAGGCAAAGATACTGCTTGGTTTTTAAATTCATCGGTTGCTTTTATTAACAAACTGTAAGTAGTAGCTCCTTCCAAGTTTTTGACAGTGAATTCATGGTTAATGAGAAGAGTGGCGTCACCTTGAGAAAGAGTCGTCTTAGTTCGTTGGTTGGTATATTCCAAAATAGCGGCAGTAGGAACATTGGTTTTCCAACTAATGGTAACGACTGATTCTTTTGCCTTTTGCACTCTAACGTCAGAAATAATTGGAAGTTCAGAAGTAGTTTGGAAGGTATAATCTTGACTTCTTGCTTCTGGACCAATAGTGCCTTTGGATGACACTTGATAATGATAGGTAATGCCCGGATCCAGGCCGTCCAATTCAATATGATGAGTAGTACTAAATTCATCCGCGTTAACAGCCGTATTGGCGTAAGGGGTCGGATCCGAAGCTTTGTACTCCCATTCCTTAGCATAATTAACCGCCGTGGTTGATTTCTTGTCAGTGGACCAAGTAATTATTGCGGTAGTGCCTTTTACTTCCACTTGCGGTTTGATACCAACAATAGACGGCGCTAACACTACTTTGTCGGTCATTTCGGTGAGCGCTTTGACGAAAGAAGATTCGGAAACATCCTTCAGTGAAGGGTTGCTGTTTAGGGCTTCCAAAATTGTATTTATTGTATCTTTAGAGGCGTTTTTTATTTTAGCAACAAAGAAACTGTCCGACGGTTCTATTGCAGTTTGTGTTGAAGTGGCCACAGTTCCATTTTCGTTGAGGGTAGTAAAAATTGTATCTACTGATTCACCCATATTCCCAGATGCATCATAAGATACCGCTTTGAAATGATAATTTGAAGCTGGGCCCAAATTATTTAACACTACTGAATGATTGGTAACTTTCTCTTGGTCATTCCCGGCAATATATCCATAACTTGTTGCAGTGCCATATCGCACTAAAGAACTTGACTCCTCGTCAGTAACCCATTTAACTGTCGTCTCATTTGGCCCTACATCATTTACTGTTACACTACTTAGAATCGGCGCTGTCCTATCCACCGTCGACCCACTTCCGCCTCCACCGATAACAATAGTAGTGTCGCCTGGGGTTTTTAGAGTAATAAAAGTATAATAATTTCCGCTGTTGTCGCTAGAAGCAATATTGTTTGATGCATCAGCAGATTTTACTAGGTAATAATAAGTTGTGTCTTTGGTGAGACCAGTGATGGTAACAGAATGAGTAGTGTCGAGAGTAGATGTCGTATAAACAAAAGATAACGAAGTGGTATCGGTGCTATAATCTATCTCTGAAGTAGCCAATTCATTAGTGTTCCAGGTGATCACAGCGGAATCTTGATTCACTACGGCGGTGGTAACGTTGGTAATAATAGGGTCAGAGATGTCTGGAACAGTGGTAAAAGATAATTGTGAACTGGTGGCTGTATTACCGGTTGCATCTTGTGATCTTACTCTAAAGTAATAAACTGTGTTACCGGTAAGATTGGCAAGATCGACAGAATGAGAAGTCCCAGAGAAATCTGAAGGGTTGCCGGCCAGATAGCCATAAGAACCGGAGGTGCCATAATCAACTAAATAATTGGCAACTTCGTCAGTATTCCAGGTAACAGTAGCCCCAGTTAGAAATATGCTTGAAGTGGCAATATCGGAAATAACGGGAGCGGTAACATCATTGCCAGCGAGGGTAGTAAATGTTCTATCTCCAGCTGATTGACCGAGCAAACCATTGGCATCGGTGGATCTGATCTTGTAATAATAGAGGGTGTTCGGTAATAAGTCGGTGATAGTAACAGAGTGTTGGACAGTGAGAACGGAATCCAAAGTGGTGGTAGAACCAAAATTAGTGGAAGTGCCGTAAATAATTTGTGAATCCGCTTGTTTGTTGGTTACCCAAGTGATAGTAGTAGTGTTTACCAGAGTTGATTCAGAAATGCTAGTGACAGTGGGTAATGTAATGTCATTGGTGGTTTTGAAGCGATAATACTCAATATTGCCGTTGATAATGTTTTTATCAGTAGAAGTGACGTCGTTATAAACGGAATAAACATAGTAGAAATAGTTAGTGGCAGCAGTCAAACCGGAAAGAGAAACGGAGTGGAAAGTATAAGGTCCAGGAGAGCCGACAGTGAGAGACGATGCAAAGTTAGAACTGGTGGAATAGACGACATATTCGGATGCGCTGTCGTTTGTTTCCCAACTAATAATGGCGGAGTTGTTATTGACTTGGGGGTTAGCGACATTGGAAATAGAGGTGCCATTGAGAGTGGAAAAAGAAAAGCCAAGGCCATCATTTGTAGAACTGACCACGATACCATCTACATTTGTTGATATAACTTTAAAGAAATAGTCAGTATTTGGAGAAAGTCCCATAATAGCAACTTGATGGTTGCCGACGGAGGTGTTGTTATCTAACATTGTCGAAACAGTAACAGTGTTGGACAAAGAACTGGAATCAGTACCGTACATTATCGCGGAGTCAGATAGCACATCTGTATCCCATGTAATGAGAACTGAATTTTGGCTAACAGAAGAAGTAGCAACGTTGGTAATAGTGGGAACGGCAGCAACGGCTGATGCTCCTCCACCTTCATCTCCATCTTGTGTACCATTAGGATTACCCCTAAGAACAGATGAGTAACGCGAAATATTCCCAGCACTATCTAATGTGATTACTCGATAATAATACAATACACCAGTAGATATAGTGCTGTCAGTATAAAAATTAGATGTTCTAGTGGTTTCTGTTTTTACCAAAGTCCAATCTACCTGGTCGGTCGATCGATAAATTTGGTATGACGCAAAACCGGGGTTAGGATTGGCAACGACTTTCCAAGCAAAGAAAAGTCGATAGTCAGTAGCGCCATCCTTAACATTAGAAATATCCTGAATCATAGCTCGGGTTGGTGTCTCGGGAGTAGTAGCAGAATAAATTGAGGAAGTATTGTTATGCACATCTCTAAATTGAATATAAACAGTGTCTGGGTCTGTGGCCAGAGCGACAGTGGATGTGGTTGCATACGGTTGCCAGTCAGCCCCGGCTAAATCGTTATTTAAAGATATTTTCATTTCCATAGTAGAGCTGTCGGTGGCAAAAATTGTTAAAAATGCCGGAGTTGAAGACGCGTCCACAAGAATAGACCCTCCCGAAGGGGCGGCTGTATCCAAAACAAATGGAGAAGATGTAGCTAAAGCAATATTGTTTGCCGATTGATTATCGTTGACCGTCACTTTAATCATGGCATTGGCATTGTTGATATTTAAAAATGCGCCAGCCGGAGTCCATGTAGCAGTGGTGGTGGTGAAAGTGGAACTATTGATACTCACAGATGAATTACCTACTGCCATTTGCGAACTAATATTCTGGCAATTAGAACCATCGCTATTGCAGTATTGAAAAGTGGAAGAGACGAAACCGACAGATTCAGTACCACTGAAAGTGTCCGGATCAAGAACAGCGTAAGTGATAATAACGTCATTTGTGGATGAACTTTGGATGGCGGTAACGCCTTGAATTTGCGGAGTGGCATTAATTATATATTTTACCGACACGCGAGAAACATTGGGAGTATTAAACCCTCCGGTTAAGGCTACTTTATATTGCCACCACTCATCGTTTAACCCGTCAGTCATCCCCACTGGCAAAGCTGATAACGGACAAGTTACGGTGATGTCGGATTTACTGCAGTTAGCGGTGGCGTTAGTAAAGTCACTCCAGCTAGCCGAAGATAATAAAGCCGAAGTAGAAGCAGTGCGCAGAGACACGGTAACCGCAGTATTGGCCGGCAAAGAAGCTGCTTCGTCCCAGCTTAGCTCACCTATAATATTTCTATTATCAAGAGTGTCAAAGGGAGAAGAAACAAGATTGCCCGTAGCAGCGTAGTTACCTATGCTTGCGCTCCTGATCGAAATATTATTAGTCCCACTACTATATTCCCTAGAACTATAGGCCGTATACAAATTGCCGTTAGCAGAATTCATGGCAATCAGGGGACTCTGTGAAGATCTCGTCACACTTGCGGTCACATCTACTCGCGCGCCCCAGGTAGCGCCGCTGTCGGTGGAGGTACGGAAGGCAATGTTGGTATACGCGGAGTTAAATTCATTAGAATAGTAAGTTACATACAAATTATTAGCAGCACCCAGAGCAATCATCGGATTAAATGAACCTGCCGTCACACTTGCCGTCACATCTACTCGCGCGCCCCAGGTAGCGCCGCTGTCGGTGGACTTACGCAGGGCGATATTAGTGAACACACCGCTAATTTCATTAGAATTGAATGCTACATACAAATTATTAGCAGCATCCAGAGCAATCACCGGATTCTGCGAACTTCTTGCCGCACTTGCCGTCAAATCCACCCGCGCGCCCCAGGTCGCACCGCCATCGGTGGAAGTGCGCAGGGCGATGTTAGTATTTGAACTGTTAAATTCAAAAGAATGGTAGACTACATAAAAATTACCGGTAGAATCTAGAGCAATCACCGGATTATTTGAAGATACCGTCGCGT
>CAZBWU010000001.1:0-121139 GCA_964496095.1 uncultured Gammaproteobacteria bacterium | reverse complement strand
TACTCGCGCGCCCCAGGTAGCGCCGCTGTCGGTGGACTTGCGCAGGGCGATGTTGGTACGAGTAGCGTTAAATTCATTAGAATAGTAGGCTATATACAAATTACCGGTAGAATCTAGAGCAATCACCGGATTATTTGAAGATACCGTCGCGTTTGCCGTCACATCTACTCGCGCGCCCCAGGTAGCGCCGCTGTCGGTGGACTTGCGCAGGGCGATGTTGTCGACAGCGGAGCTATATTCGCGAGAATAATAGGCCATATACAATACGCCAGTAGAGGTATTGATAACGACAGAAGGATTGAAACTACTCTGAGTCAAAATATGCGTTATATCCGTACGTGTGCCGTAGTTATTTATACTTGAAGCGCGCATTGATAAATTATATTCGCTAACAGAATATTCCTGGGATGCATATGCGACAAAAATATTGTTCGATGCGTCTCTGGCAATACCAGGTGCTAGTTGTGCGCCTATCGTACTCGTGCTCAAATCCACCCGCGCGCCCCAGGTTGCACCGCCGTTTGTGGACGTGCGCAGGGCGATGTTGGTATACGTGGAGTTAAATTCATTAGAATGATAGGCTATATACAAATTATTAGAAGAACCCAGGACAATCACAGGATTATTTGAACTTACCGTATTGCTTGCCGTCACGTCTTTACGCGCACCCCAGGTCGCACCGCCGTTTGTGGAGGTGCGCAGGGCGATGTTAACACTCGTAGCGTTAAATTCGGCGGAAGCATACGCTATATACAAATTATTAGCTGAGTCGCGAATAATCTGAGGATCATCTGAGACTCTTGTCGTACTCGATGTCACATCTACTCGTGCGCCCCAGGTCGCACCACCGTCGGTGGAGGTACGGAAGGCGATGTTGGTACGAGTAGCGTTAAATTCACGGCTTCTGTACGCTACATATAAATTATTAGAAGGGTCGACAGCAATAGAAGCAAAATTAGGGCTTAGCGAGGCGGTAGTCGATGTCAAGTCGACCCGCGCGCCCCAGGTCGCACCACCGTTTGTGGATTTGCGCAGGGCGTAATTCGGAGTTGATCCAGTTAACTCGATAGAATCGTAGACTATATACAAATTATTAGCAGAGTCCAGAGCGATGGCTGGATAATATGAATCCCTCGTTGTACTCGATGTCACATCCACCCGCGCGCCCCAGGTCGCACCACCGTCGGTGGACTTGCGCAGGGCGATGTTGGCACGAGTAGCGTTAAATTCTTTCGAATAGTAGGCTATATACAAATTATTAGCAGAGTCCAGAGCGATAGTGGGGGCAGACGCATTCAACGAATTCGAAATTCCTGACAATGATGTCACATCTACTCGCGCGCCCCAGGTCGCACCGCCGTCGGTGGAGGTACGGAAGACGATATTGTAACGAGAACCACCAGTTTGTTCGTTGGAACTATAGACCGCATACATAATGCCGCTAGAAGTATTGACAATAATTGATTGGTGATTACTAAGTATATCCACATTGGCGCCAGACTCACGAATGTTGGTCGTCACATCATTTCTTCCGCCAAAGGCCAATGAAGTGCTTGTAGACAAACTAAGGCTGGTGGTGGCAGAAATATTAGTGGCATCATGATAATTATTCCAATCGATTGCATTGGTAGGGTGGACCATGCTAGCTCCGACGTTAGCTCCCCCGATCCAGCTGTTTTGGGTAAATGTAAAAGTCGCCCCCCAAGCAAAGTTTTTTATGTTTGGTTGAAATATATATACAAAGACAACCACAACAAAAACAACCGCCAATATGGTATGAACTTTTTTTTCTTTGGCGAGGCGAATGGCGTGGTTTTTGACTCGGTGAATTGCAAGATGCGGGAAATGGGCTCTAATGTGTTGTATTACAGGGCGTAGCGCGAATCGAAGCTCAGTCACCAGAGCTGAACGTAGTATTGGGCGGAGAGACCTCTTATACTTTTTTGTTTTTGCCGATATTATAATTAGGAATCTCTTCCACTTCGGTCGGCACAACAAAAACAACCGCCTCATTTTTTTCTTGATGCGCGCTTGATACAATTCAAAAAAACTCCCCCTTTTCATATTACATAAAAGATTTTTTGTCATTATAAATATTATACCACATTTTTGGTATATAAAAAAGATAAATATGTATAAAAAAACACCGTTATAATTACGATGTTTTTTTCTTATTTTTGAACACCTTGATTCTGTTTGAAACAGAATTGTGAACGGCTATTTCTGTGTTCCAGCAATAATAGTTTCGGCCACATTTCTTGGAACTTCGGCATAGTAACCAAATTCCATAGAATAATTGGCACGACCCTGACTGACACTGCGAAGAGTGGTGGCATAACCAAACATACTTGCTAGAGGCACAACCGCTTTGATAACTTTTATCTGACCTCGATCAAACATTTCTTGGATTTGTCCGCGCTTGGAATTCAAATCACCAATCACATCACCCATATAACTTTCTGGAGTAGTCACTTCTACTTTCATGATAGGTTCCATAATAATCGGATTGGCCTTTTTACAAGCAGCTTGGAAAGCCATAGAACCGGCCATCTTAAATGACATTTCAGAAGAGTCAACTTCGTGGAAACTACCGTCATAAACAGTCACCTTTACATCTACCACCGGATAACCGGCTTGGATACCACGACTGAGAGAAGATTTAACACCTTTTTCAACAGCTGGAATAAATTCTTTAGGAATAGATCCACCTTTGGTGTCATCTTCAAACTCATAACCTTTGCCCTGTTCTTGAGGTTCAACTTTCAACCAACAATGGCCGTATTGACCCTTACCACCAGACTGTTTGACGTATTTACCTTCAGCTTCGGCAGAAATTTTAATTGTTTCTTTGTAGGCAACCTGAGGTTTACCAACATTGGCTTCTACTTTGAATTCACGTCGCATACGATCAACCAAGATATCAAGGTGTAATTCACCCATACCAGCGATAATAGTTTGCAAAGTTTCTTCATCAGTATGAACGCGGAAAGTTGGATCTTCTTCAGCCAATTTTTGTAAGGCCATACCAATTTTTTCTTGGTCAGCTTTGGTTTTTGGTTCGATAGCCATAGAAATAACCGGTTCAGCAAAAGTTGGACGATACATCACCATTGGCTTATCTTCATCACAAAGAGTATCACCAGTGCGAACGTCTTTTAAGCCGATTGCAGCGGCAATTTCACCGGCATAAACTTCAGTCACATCTTCACGTTGGTTGGCGTGCAAACGCACGATACGACCAAGTCTTTCTTTCTCACCGTTACTAGCGTTATAGACATAACTACCAGCAGTTACTGTTCCGGAATAAACACGGAAGAAGATAAGTTTACCGACAAATGGATCAGTCGCAATTTTGAAAGCCAAGGCACAGAATGGTTCTTTATCCAAAGCCAAGCGAGTTTCCTCAACATTGGTATCTGGATTAACACCAGCGATTGGAGGTAAATCTTCTGGAGAAGGCAGGTAATCAACTACCGCATCAAGCATAAGTTGAACACCAATATTTGCCAAAGCAGATCCGCACAATACTGGATAAATTTTACCGCCGATTACCATACTACGAATACCGGCTTTTACTTCTGCAATTGAAAAAGCTTCACCAGCCAAATATTTATTCATCATTTCATCATTGGCTTCAGCTACTTTTTCCATGAGTTTGGCGCGATGAATAGCGACCAATTCTTTCATATCTTCTGGCACTGGAATTTCAATAATATTTTCACCCTTAGCACCTTCAAATTTGAATCCTTTTTCTTGGATAATATCTACGATTCCAGAAAAAGAACTGTCCTGACCAATTGGCAATTGAGCTGCCACAGCGTTTGGAGACAAACGTTCTTGGATAGAAGCAAGACTCATATAAAAGTCAGCGCCGAGCTTGTCCATCTTGTTGATGAAAGCGACGCGAGGTACGTTATATTTGTCAGCTTGGTGCCAAACAGTTTCAGATTGAGGTTCTACACCCTGAGAAGCATCAAACACCGCTACCGCGCCGTCAAGGACACGTAAAGATCTTTCTACTTCTACAGTAAAGTCTACGTGACCTGGGGTATCAATAAGGTTGATACGGTGTCCTTTCCAGAAACAAGTAGTCGCAGCGGAAGTAATTGTAATGCCGCGTTCTTTTTCTTGTTCCATCCAGTCCATGGTCGCTTCACCTTCGTGCACTTCACCGATTTTATGTTTTTTACCTGTATAAAAAAGTACGCGTTCGGAAGTGGTGGTTTTACCTGCATCAATGTGCGCCATGATGCCGATATTACGAGTTTTATCTATTGGATATTCACGAGCCATATATTAAAAATTAAGCACTAAATACTAATTTATAAATTTTAACTGTCTGTCATCCCGAGCGGGGTTCGCCCCGAGGGATCTCTGTCTCAACTGCCATTCCCGCAACAGCGGGAATCCAGACAATTCAATTGGACGCTGGATCCCCGATCAAGTCGGGGATGACAACGACAAGTGAACTGAACAGATATTCCTCACCCCGTAAAGGGTTCGGAATGACAATTATTTTTATTTTGAGAATCTGGCAAAGTGAGCAAAAGCTTTATTAGCTTCGGCCATTCTGTGAACATCATCACGTTTCTTAATAGCATCACCTACACCTTGAGCACTGTCCATAAGCACAGTAGCCAATTTATCTGCCATCGCCTGTCCTTTTTTGTTGCGAGCCGCTTCTACAATCCAGCGGAAAGTAAGAGCATTCTGACGGCTAACACTTACAGGCATAGGCACCTGATAGTTGGCACCACCAACTCGACGAGAACGAACCTCAACTTGAGGTTGAACTGTTTTTAAAGCATCTTCAAAAGTTTTCATTGCGTCTTTTTTGGCAGCTGTAATCTTGTCAAAAGCAGTATAAACAATTGTTTGAGCAGTTGTTTTTTTACCACCTTTCATGATGTGATTGATAAATTTTGCAAGCACAACACTGCCATACTTTGGATCCGGAGCAATAACTCGTTTATAATCTTGTTTTCCACCGCGCATATTTCAAAAATTAAATAATAATTTTATTTCTTAGCAGCTCCTGCTTTTGGTCTCTTAGCACCATACAAACTTCGACCCTTGCGTCTACCTTCTACACCTTGAGCATCATAAACACCGCGCACAATATGATAACGCACACCTGGTAAGTCTTTTACACGGCCACCACGGAGCAACACGATTGAGTGCTCTTGAAGATTGTGGCCTTCACCTGGAATATAAGCGATAACTTCCATACCGTTACTCAAACGAACCTTGGCAACTTTACGTAAAGCTGAGTTTGGTTTTTTTGGAGTAGTTGTATACACCTTGGTACAAACGCCTCTCTTAAAAGCTGCACCTTTGGCAAAAACAGTCTTGCGTCTGTGCAAATTGTCTACGGTAAATTGAAGAGCTGGCACTTTACTTTTTGCCTTCTTACTAGTTCTGCCTTTGCGAATTAACTGGTTAATTGTTGGCATACGTTAATTTAATTTTTAAAACCTAATAATAAACTTAAACAAAAAAACTGAACGAAAATGTGCTCAGCCACGAGTTTTTTTCTCCCATTTTTTGGAGAACCCTAGATTAGGGACGTTCTGGGTATGAGTATATAGGAAATCAACCATTGTGTCAAGATTACTCAATAGGCACAGTTGTAGGACCTGTCTTGGCAGTTAAAATCAACACTGCCTTTCTAACTGCTTTCTGCAGACCATAATTAGATGTAAAAGCTTTATAATCAGGAGAGTTCTCAGGAATCTCTGCATCCTTATCTCTCCCAAGAATATCTATAAAATTACCTAAAACCGTCAATGCATTATCTACATCAAACTCTTTTCCATCCCCTTTTTTCATAAAAACTATATGAGCCTCTCGAAATTCATCATGCTGCAACTTTGATTTTACTAATTTATCTTGAATGGCGTATAAATTCTCATCTTCTGAAAAATCTGGGCTGATAGCCCGCAACACTGCTTCTTGCAAACCTTTTTCTACAGGTATTTTTGCCAATAATGATCCGGGAATTGTTAATTCTTCGTTAAGACAGCTTTGAATGGTAGCTAAATTTGTTATTAATGTATCACTATCCACACCTGAAAAACTAATACTATCCTCTAATTCAAAAAAAACATGTAGTTGATCAATAATATCTCCTATTGATTCGCAAGAATTAAAACTATTTCCATCAGCGCCCTCTACAGCCCTCACGACATCTACTCTGCGATGCCCACCAACCACATGTACTCCAGGATCTATTTCTACTTCTAAAACTTCCATAGGTATATTTTCTGCATCTGAGGCCGATTTTAAATTAAATTGCAATAATTCATGGACGTCCATATTTTCCTTACTTTCTCTAATACCACCTTCTGCTCGTATCAAAAAAGCCAAGCCGGCGTTTTCATCAATTCTGGCAATGGCCCACAGATGTTTTGCTGGCCTCCCTGGCACTCTTAGACCACCATTTACTTGAGCAAAATCCCTAAGAGCCTGAATTTCTAAAATTAAATTTTCTTTTGCGCCCACACCTCTTCTTTCAACCATATTTAAAAAAATTAAAAACTAAAAACTAATCCTCTATTGACTTTAGAGAAATTCTGCGTACCCTATCTTCTGTATTTGCGTATATCACCAACTTAAACCTTTTACTACCTTGCTGAATTGGCACTCTAACTTCTTCAGCTGAGGAATCCTCAAAATAATCTATATCACCACTTTGTACTAATTCTGCCACAGCTTTACCGCCCACATCCTTCATGCGTAGAATTCTTTTTAGATCTGTTAAAAGAGATGCTACTTCAGCAGATTGAGTAGGTGAAAATTCTGCCCTACCATTCAACCTCTCTTTGATTAACTCATTTAGTTCTGCGTAAGTTGCTCTCACTGTTTCTGCAAGACTTGGATCTGACTCTTTTTTATCACCAAGCTCAGCTTTTTTTTCTGGATTAATCCTTAATTCTTTTACATTCTTGGCTAAAGACGGATGCCATAATGCTTGTCTCTCACTATGACTTGACATAAATTCATTCATAAATCAAAAATAACTAATTATCCTATATATTATACCATAAAAAGACCAAAAAGTCAATGTTTTGATTAAAAAATTTCGATTATAAATCATCTAAACTACGCAAAAAACTCCCTGGTTTTATTTTTAGAGGTTTATCTTCATCTATATAGTGCACGTCAGCAGCCTCGTCATTGAGAACCAGACCATTTGAAGAAAGAAGTGAGTGGTCTTCAAGAAGATCCGAACTAATTTCGCCCAAAAATATACTAGGGCCGGACATAGAATCACCCCAACCATCCGAGGCCATTGGATAAGTGAGAAACAGATGATGTTTAGTCCTGGTAATGGCCACATAAAACAAACGGCGCTCTTCTTCTAGACCATTATCTTCTCGCAAAGCACGATCATTAGGGAATGAGCCACTGGCCAAATTGATAATAAATACTACTGACCATTCCAAACCTTTGGCTTGATGGATAGTAGAAAGAACAATTTTATCAGAGCTGTCTGCTCGAGCAGAGGCGGTACCAGCCTTGGCACCAAAACCTTCTTGCAGACTCGCTTCCGCCAAGAATTCTTCCAGCTCATTATACTTGGCTGCAAAAACTTTTAACTGGGTAATATCCTCCACTCTATCCCTACTATCTATAAATTCTGATTCCAAATAATCTTTGTATGGTGAATTCAAAATTGCATCAATTAAATCAGCTACTTTTGGTTTGTCATCCTGAGTGCCAACGAAGGATCTCTGTCCGTCCGGTATTTGAGACAGAGATTCTTCGCTCTGCTCAGAATGACAGCGAGCATCCAACATGCTTTCCCAAATCCGCACAAAACTATACCAACCCTGCTTGGCTTTTTCTCCCAAAATTTTCTCACCGACAATTTTTACTTCATCAATATTGGTAATATGTTTTAATGCTTCCACGATTTTCCCCGCAGCTGCGGGGCCGATACCTTCTTCGTGCATTAACACTCGCATCCAGGCCGCTGTATCAGCTAGATTATTAAGAATACGTAAATAAGCCAAAACGTCTTTGATGTGAGCGCGTTCAAAAAATCGCAAACCACCCCGATAATCATAGGCGATTCCAGCTTTAACCAGCTCCATTTCCAAAAGCTGTGAGTGGTGTGCCGCGCGAAATAGTACCGCAATTTCATTGGCTGGTATACCCTTATCCAAAAATTCCAAAATTTTACTGACCACAAATTCGGCTTCGCCCGACTGATCCATCTGCGGATGTAGGGCTGGTTTTTGGCCACTACTGGATAATGTTTTTAATTGTTTTTTATATTGTTTTAAATTATTTTCAATCACGCCGTTAGCCACTTCCAAAATTTCTTGACTTGATCGATAGTTGGTTTCTAATTTAAAAATTTTTGCATTTGGGTATTCTTTTTCGAACTCGAGGATATTGGCAATATCGGCGGCACGAAAAGAATAAATACTCTGAGCATCATCCCCTACCACCAAGACATTGCCGTGAATTGACGCCAGTTTTCTGATTATAGATGATTGAATTTTATTGGTGTCTTGATACTCGTCTACCAAAATATATTTGAACTGCTCGGCATATTTTTTTAATGCTGGTTCATGATTAAGTAGCAACAAAAAATTTACCAACAAATCATCAAAATCCATCACATTGGCTTCCTTCTTTTTTTGTTCATACTCACGAGCAATCGTTTTTATATTGTCGCTAAAAATTTGCCATTGCGGATGTTTGAGATCTAGTACGCTATCAATTGTGGTTTCTGAATTACGCGCAAAACTAATAATTGATTGTAAAACCCGCGCCGAAGGAAACTTGACCCGACCAGTATCTGATTTGAATGGCTTGGCACAGAGTTTCAAAATAGTCTCACTATCATCGCTATCTAGTACTGAAAAGTTATTTTTGTAGCCCAAAATCGGCGCATAAATTCGTAAAATACGATAAGCGATATGATGAAAAGTGCCTGCCCAAGGCAGTTTTACACTTTTGTCATTCCCAACTTGATTGGGAATCCAGTGTACGGTTGTCTGGATTCCCGCTGTAGCGGGAATGACAGACAGTGTCGTCAACTTCTCAACTCTGCGTTTCATTTCATCCGCAGCTTTGTTGGTAAAAGTGACTAACAATATATTTTCCGGATTAATTCCCTGCTCTAACAAATAAGCCACCCGATAGGTAATAACTCTTGTCTTACCGCTTCCAGCTCCAGCCAAAACTAAACACGGCCCGTCGCCGTGCAAAACTGGTTCTAATTGTTCTTGGTTTAATTCTGATTGAAAATTAATCATATAGCAACAAGCATATTATCACATCATTATTTTTTATACAAAAAATAAGTGAAACAAAAAACCGTTCGATTGTTCGAACAGTTTTTTGCCTTATTTGTGTACAAAATAACTTATACACAAATTGAGATGCCACTTTGACGTGTGTGGCGCACGAATCATTTTCATGACTACTCCTTGCTCCGAATATTTATACCGCCCGGAGTTGGCGGAAAAAAGAACAACTACTAAGAACTACTATTCTTGCCTCAGGGCAACAAACCCAGAAGGCTACTTCTTCAGCTCGAACGGATCGACCCCGTGCCAGCGCCCGGGCTCGGAGGACGGCATACTCTCCTCAACCGGAGGCGGCTTTGCCACATTTGGCAACAGAAGGCCGACGCCATCCTGTTGAGTGGCCTGTACAGCTGCCGTCTCTTCAATATCAAGCCTTGGATTCCGAATAAACATGGGATCCCCCAACCGAGAAAGTTACCAGTGGTATCCACGAACATCGCGACCGTCGCGATATCCTGGGGACCAGGTGTCATGGACACCACTCGACAACCTTACAATTTTTTCTAATTTTCAAAAATCAAAAAACCTCCGCTTTTGGCGAAGGCTTTTGTTTGAAATGCATTTTTTAGTTCAATTCTACACAGATGCAAACATAGCCTTCACCGAGCGGTAAAAGCTAAAGAAAAATCTGGATTGTGCTTGCATATTTTTCATAATATTTTTACTTTACCGAAAAAATAAAAACCTGTCAAATCTATAAATACTCATCCCAACTTTTAATCTTCAAATCACTAATTTTATACTTATAAATAGCCTTCACATACCGCCTAGCAAACTCTAAGTTTGTAATCAAAGAAATATTTTGGTCAATCGCTTTTCTTCTGGCCAAATAGCCATTACTGGAACTAGTTTTTTCTGTATTACTCGGAATAGTTA
Source organism: uncultured Gammaproteobacteria bacterium (assembly GCA_964496095.1). Classification (GTDB taxonomy): domain Bacteria; phylum Patescibacteriota; class Patescibacteriia; order Magasanikbacterales; family GWA2-37-8; genus XYD2-FULL-39-9. The sequence continues at coordinate 110,940 of CAZBWU010000001.1, read as the reverse complement.
TCATTAAGTCTATTTTTTTACTTGATAAATATGCCATCACACTAGGCACACCATCCTGCGCCGTCCATTCCAAAACTTCGGCCTCAATTTTATTTTCTTGCAAAAATACACCGGTACCTTGAGTAGCATAAATTTTTATTCCCATCTCCTGCAAGACTCTAGCCTCTTCCAAGAAAGCGATTTTTTTATCATTAGATCCAATAGACAATAAAACTGATTTTGGTTCTATTCTAAAACCAACTGAAATTATACTTTTCAAAAATGCTTCATTGAGATCATCGCCCAGGCATGCAACTTCTCCAGTAGATGCCATCTCTACTCCTGTCACCGGATCAGAACCTTTTAACCTGGTAAAAGAAAACTGCGAAACCTTCACACCTACATAATCCAAATCGAAAGCCGAATGACCCAGTTTTGGCACCACATCACCCATCATCAACTTGGTCGCAATATCTATAAAATTTATTTTCAAAACTTTCGAAACAAATGGAAAACTGCGAGACGCGCGCAGATTACATTCAATGACTTTAATATCATTATCTTTGGCAATCAGTTGCATATTAAATGGCCCCGTAATTTGCAAAGCCTTGGCTACTTCTTTGGCAATTTTTTTGATGCGCCTAGATGTCTCTAAATAAGTTTTTTGCGCTGGAAAAACCAGAGTGGCATCACCCGAATGTACACCCGCGTTTTCTAAATGTTCCGAGATAGCGTAACAAAATAATTCGCCACCACTTGCCACCGCATCGAGTTCTATCTCTCTAGCTTTGGATATAAATTTACTAATAACTACTGGATATTCTTGATTGATATCAACCGCTTTTTGTAAAAATAATTCCAAATCATCCGGACTATAGACCACGCTCATCGCCGCCCCACTAAGCACATAGCTAGGACGCACAAGCACCGGATAACCAACTCGCTCGGCAAACTCTTTGGCCGAAGCCATATCGGTTAACTCTTTCCACTCCGGCTGATCTACTCCCAAACCATCTAGAATTTGCGAGAATTTCTGCCTGCTCTCGGCATTATCAATCTGCGTTGGCGAAGTTCCCAAAATATTTACGCCTTCATTATATAATTTCAAAGCTAAATTATTTGGCACTTGGCCCCCCATAGACACGACCACTCCCAATGGTTTTTGAAATTCATAAATATCCAAAATCTTTTCCAAACTTAACTCTTCAAAATATAATTGATCCGACACATCATAATCGGTACTGACTGTCTCAGGATTACAATTTATCATAATTGTCTTATAACCATTTTTTTGCAAACTCATGAGTGAATTTACACAGCACCAATCAAACTCGACTGATGATCCAATACGGTACGGCCCACTGCCGAGCACTATCACCTTTTTTTCATCTATCGGCACCACATCATTTTCTGTGCCGTTATAGGTTAAATATAAATAATTTGTTTTGGCAGGATATTCGGCGGCGAGGGTATCAATTTGTTTTACTACCGGCACAACTCCCAAAGATTTTCTCTTGTTTCTTACCTCTATCGGATTAGTGCCAATAGCTTTGGAAATTTGTAAATCAGAAAAACCGGCTTGCTTGGATTCTCTTAAAATTTCAACTGATAAATTTTCTAAAGTGAATTTTTTTAACTCAATTTCAAGATCAATAATGTTTTTTAACTTATGTAAAAACCAGCGATCAACTTTTGATAAATCATGAACTCTGTCTACCGAATATCCCACTTGCATTGCCTGTACAATTGCAAAAATTCTTTTATCGGTTGGTTGGGAAATACTTTTATCTAAATCAGCAAATTCAATTTTATTTCCCACTAGCCCTTTCATCCCAATATCCAACATACGAATTGCTTTTTGCAGAACTTCTTCAAAACTACGACCAATTGCCATTACCTCACCGACAGACTTCATCTCTGTGCCCAACACTTTATTGACATGTTCAAATTTTTGTAAGTCCCAGCGAGGAAATTTGAGCGTAATATAATCAAGCGCTGGCTCAAAACACGCCGAGGTTTCTTTGGTAATAATATTTTGCACTTCATTTAGACCATAACCCAAGGCCAATTTGGTGGCGACAAATGCGAGCGGATAGCCAGTGGCTTTTGATGCCAAAGCCGAACTACGACTAAGACGAGCGTTGACTTCAATAATACGATAATCACCAGATTGCGGATCGAGGGCATATTGAATATTACATTCACCTACTATTCCCAGATGCCGAATAAGCTTGATACCAATAGCACGTAAATTAAAATTTTCTTTGGCGGTAAGTGTTTGCACTGGCGCGACCACAATACTATCTCCCGTATGAATACCCATGGGGTCAAAGTTTTCCATGGAACAAATAGTAATACAATTATCATTTTTGTCGCGCACGATTTCATATTCCACTTCTTTCCAACCATACAAACATTCTTCAATCAGCACTTGGCTGGTAAAAGCAAAGGCTCGATCAGTTTTTTCTTTGAGCTCTTCGGCATTTTGTACTACTCCCGAACCCAGACCTCCCAGCGCATACGCCACGCGACACATAACCGGATAGCCGATTTTATTTCCCGCTTGCAAGGCTTCCTCGGTCGTACCAGCCGTAATACTGCGAGCCGTTTTGAGACCGACTTCATGGACCCGATTGGCAAACAATTGTCTGTCTTCGGTATCTTTGATTGTCTCCACCTGTGTACCCAATACTTCTATATTATATTTTTTTAAAATTCCCAAATCGTGCAACTGCACACCCACGTTGAGCGCCGTCTGCCCACCAAAACCAAGCAAAATCGCATCCGGATTTTCTTTGGCAATAATTTGTTCGACAAAATATACCGTGAGCGGTAAAAAATACACTTTGTCTGCCAAATGTTCGGAGGTTTGAATCGTGGCAATATTTGGATTTATGAGAACTGTATAAATTCCATCTTCTTTGAGAGCTTTGATAGCCTGACTGCCGGAATAATCAAACTCACCGGCTTGACCAATTTGCAAAGCGCCCGAGCCGAGCAACAATACTTTTTTTGGTTTGATGTTTCTGATCATATAAATTCACTTGTTGTCATCCTGAATGAAATGAAGGATCTCTGTCCGTTTGTCATCCCGAGCACCCTAAAGGGTATAAACTCCGTCGAGGGATCCCTTATACTATGTACATGCAAATACCTTGTTTAAGGGATTCCTCCACTTCGGTCGGAATGACAATTGTACAGACAGGGATTCTTCGCTTTACTCAGAATGACAGTTACGAACAATTTACAACGTCCTAATAAACATATCAAAAATAAACTCACTATCATCCGGACCCGGCGCGCCCTCGGGATGAAACTGCGCCCCAAAAAATGGCTTGGAAATATGAATAATGCCTTCATTAGTGCCATCGTTATCATTGGTAAACCACTCACGCCAATCTTGCGGCAAGGTTTTGGTATCAACTGCAAAGCCATGATTTTGCGAAGTGATAAAACATTTTTTTGTGCCCATTTCCAAACATGGCTGGTTCTGCCCGCGATGACCATATTTTAATTTATAAGTATTGGCTCCGGCTGCGAGCGCCAAAATCTGCGAACCTAAACAAATTCCCAAAATAGGAGTTGTGCCTGCCAGAGCTTTTTTGACATTAGCAATGGTCGCTTGGCACATCTTGGGATCTCCGGGACCATTGGAAATAAGAATCCCATCGGCTTTTGTTTCCAAAAAATTATAATCCCAAGGCACACGCAAAACTGAAATACCACGACTGACAAACGAACGAATAATATTATTTTTAACACCACAATCAACAACAATTACCGTCTTGTCTCCACTTCCGTACCTGACAGGTTCTTTCACACTTACTTCGGCAGATAAGTTTCGTAAGTTTGGATCATCAAACTCAATATCTGCTTGGCCGTCGATAACAATTTTACCCAACATCGTCCCACTAGAACGAAGTTTTTTAGTTAAGGCTCTGGTATCAATCCCACTTATTCCGGGAATATTATTTTTTTTCATCCAAGCAGATAGAGATTGCGTAGCGCTCCAATGAGAAAATTCTTCACACTGCTGACTAACAACTAACCCTTGGATTTGGATTTTATCTGATTCAAAATTTTTGAAAAGATTTTCAGCACTATCATCAAGCACACCGTAATTACCAACCAATGGATAAGTCAAAACTAAAATCTGACCCCTGTATGAGGGGTCAGTCATTGTTTCGGGATATCCAACCATGCCAGTATTAAATACTACTTCTCCGCTTGTTGCCCCCTCTGAACCAAAAGAAATCCCCTCAAAAACCGAACCGTCTTTTAGTATGAGTTTTGCCTTGGGCATAGATGAAATTGGAAATAAATGTTATTCAATTGGTTTCTTCTAAAATTTTTCAGCTTCCATATAAGCACGAAGTTTATACATAATACCATTTTCAGTTCCTTCAAAAGGTTCTGGATTATCTTTGCCAGTGTTGTCTTGACGATATAAAGTTAACAAATACTGACCATCTTTGTCAGCAAAATCTAATTTAAAATTAATTCTAACTATAAAATCAGCTAAAAAAGTTCTTATAACTTCTTTAACTCTACCTCTTTCAGTTTCTTTTATGGAGTCCTGGGTAGGTTTGCCAGAATCTATGTGCGCCTCTTTTACAGTACCATAACTAGGCTTTGCTGGTTTTGTAGCTGGTCGAGGAGATTCAGTAACAGGAGAAGCCTTAGGACGCAATTGATCACCCACTCTTAAACCTTTTTGTTGATTGTCTTGGGGAGCGTCTGGACTTTTTTTACCACTTAGACCAGAAAGGCCTAAGCGCGGATCACTTCTCCTTACCTCAGCTACCCTACGTTCATATTCTGCGTCCGCAATAACAATATCTCCTGCTGGTGGCTTTTCCCTAGACCCTTTATCACCCGGCATACAATTCAGTTTAAAATTTATCACATAAATACTACCACATCTTTTCTCTTGAGGCCATAGGGTTGATTGTTTATAAAAAATCATCTAATATGGGTGCATATGTCATTTTTCCAACTCCTCCACAAAGACAAAAATTCCCGCGCTAGAACGGGTATAATCCACACTGATCACGGTGATATTCAAACACCTATTTTTATGCCTGTGGGCACGCAAGCCACTGTAAAAACTCTAGACCAAACTGACGTCGCCAATCTGCCAGCGCAAATTATTTTGGGCAATACTTATCACCTCCACTTACGCCCGGGCGAAGACCTAATAAACGAATTTGGTGGATTACATAAATTCATGAATTGGAACAAGCCGATATTGACCGATAGTGGCGGTTTTCAGGTGTTTAGTTTGGGATTACAAAAAGATAAAAAAGAAGAGGACAAAGACACAAACGCAAAACCCCAAGGCCAGCTTGTTTCTATCGATGAAGAAGGCGTCACCTTTCGTTCGCATATAGATGGAAGCTCTCATCGCTTCACTCCTGAAATAGCAATAGATATCCAACACAAAATTGGCGCGGATATTATTATGGCTTTTGATGAATGCACTCCCGATACGGTAGATGAAAAATATGCGCGTGAAGCCATGGAGCGTACGCACCGCTGGGCCAAGAGAAGTTTGGATGAACACCAAAAATTATCAACGAACAATGCACGCGACTACAAACAATTTTTGTTTGGCATTATCCAAGGTTCTATCTACAAGAACCTTCGCCAAGAATCTGCACAATATATTTCTTCCCTTGATTTTGATGGCATTGCTGTGGGTGGAGAATCAGTTGGCTATAACATGGAAGCAACCAAAGAAATTTTGGATTGGGTCTATCCGCTCATTCCCGAAAACAAACCGCACTATGCCATGGGCATTGGCTTGTCCCCAACTGACTTACTTATTGCTATAGAAAATGGCATTGATATGTTTGACTGTGTCGCTCCAACTCGGTTAGCACGACATGGCATGCTGTTTGTAAATCCGGAACAGGATAAAAAGCTCAGAATAAATATAACGAATAATAAATACAAAAAAGACTCGGGACCAATTGACCCAACCTGCGCGTGTCATACCTGCCAAAATTATTCCCGAGCGTATTTGCACCATCTTTTTAGCGCTGGCGAAATCTCGGCTATGCGCCTGTCTAGCATTCATAACCTACACTTTATGCTTGATCTGACACGACAGGCGCGCGAGGCTATAATGGAAGATAGGCTTGATGAACTTTTGAAGAAATGGATTTAACAAAATACATTATCTTAAAAATCTCAATGAATGTATTTTATTACTTCATTTCTCTGTTCTCAGATTTACCTCATCTTCAGAGTTAGGTTTTCCTTGATTAGTATCCTGCACATCCGGTCCTTTACTACCTCCTAGCTCTTGTTCTGACAGCTTATTATTTCTTAATACACTTTTGTACCCCTGAACTACTTCTAACAAACGGGCTGTGAGACTTCGTTCTGACATATTTTTTTACTTAAAATGTTAAAATTACTTTTCATCACCGAACGGAACATCCAATGCGCCAGATTTTTCTATATACACCTCAGCCTTTTCATCATCAAGTAAATATGAAATCGGCACCGTACGTTCAACTCCTAACTTTCCAACATCAATAGTTACAGTATTATCAGCCTCATTAATAGATAAAATTTGCACGTATACTCCCTTCAAATCACCCTCTGCTCCTTTTACTCTAAATCTGTCACCTTTACTGCTGTAGTCAGGAGCTAACCTTTTAAGATAACCTAAAGTTGCACGACATTCGGGATCAGCATAAGCATTTGCATAGCCTTGATCGTACAATCTCCACCTTTCCCTATTACGCTCGTTTCCTCGTGATTTTTCCGTCATATTTTATATTAAGACTAAACTATAACTTACTAAAGTTTACCATAAAAATGCCCTTTTGTCAATGTAAATTTTTGACTAAATTTCAAAAAATATGCTATATTTTGTAAGTAATTAGCTATTTTTCATGCTACACCTAAACCTAATAGTACTAGGAAAACTCAAAGAAAAATTTTGGCAAGAAGCGGAAGCTGAATATCTTAAACGTCTCCAAACTTGGGCAAAAGTTAATATTTACGAACTACGAGAAGAATCTTTTTCTGACAAAGACAAGCCGGAAAGCATAAAGCAAAAAGAGGCAGAAAAAATTATCACTACTCTTAATAAAATAAAAGATAACTTCGTCATCGTACTAGACGAACACGGCAAAAGTTTTTCTTCTACCCAATTCGCCACGCAACTTAACCAATTATCCAATCAACAATTTAACAGTTTTACTTTTATTATCGGCGGACCTCTTGGGCTGGACGAATCAGTTCTCAAACTTGCAAACCTAAAACTTTCTTTATCTTCAATGACATTTACCCACCAAATGGCGCGGGTGTTTTTGTGGGAACAAATCTATCGGGCTATGACTATAAATAATGGCCGAAATTATCATTATTAATATTTACAAGCCCGGCTTTATTAGGTACACTTATACTATCAACGTCTTAAGGTAAAGATATGTCCAAAAATATAATCAGCCAGGTCTTCTTATTTATATCGGTCTTTTTATTAATTGTCTTAGAATTTTTTTGCGCAAAACTGGCCTTTGAAACAGTGGGGGAAGTTGCCTCCGCCGGGTTATTATGGTTGGTCGCGCTTAACATTATCCCCCTCACTCTGTTGATAGTTAAAAAACAAAAAGAAATTGCCTTAGGCCTACTTTTACTTATTGCCCTCATACTCATTCCCACTCAACTGTACCTAGAATTTAAATTACTGTACCTAAAAGAAGAAGCGGCAAATATCATCGCATTCGCATATGAACAGAAGGTTGCAACAGGAAATTTCCCTAATGATTTGTCCGCTTACACTTTTTCCTTTCCAAAACTACAAAAACATTTTTCCTATCACAAAGAGTCTGACCAAGCTTTCAAAGTACTATACTATGTAGGTGCAGAAAGCACCTCTCATTTCTATAATTCTGAGCATAAAAAATGGGGTTATTACCCAGATTAAACTTGTAATATATGTTGAAACGAGCCTTCTCCGGTGTACAACCAACTAATAATCTGCACCTAGGCAACTACCTAGGAGCTATGAAAAACTGGGTAGAACTACAAAATTCCCACGAGACTTTTTATTGCGTTGTCGATCTTCACGCTATTACTGTCAAACAAGACCCAAAAGAACTCCGCCAAAATGTATTAAATGTTGCCAAAACGTATTTGGCACTCGGCATTGACCCAGACAAGTCTACTATTTTTGTTCAATCACATGTTAAGGAACACGTAGAGCTGGGATGGCTACTCAATACTATTGCTAAAATGGGTGAACTGGAACGCATGACACAGTTCAAAGATAAGGCAGGAATATCTTATGATGACAGATTAAAATTAACTTTTTTGCTTATAAATAGTCCAAAAGAATTTAGTCAGGAAGAATTAGAAACATTAAAGAAAATCGACAATGAAGACGAGAAGTTAAACTTTTTAATAAAAAAAGTAGATTTAAAACATAAACAAAATCGTGAAAGTGCTAGCGTCGGCTTATTTACTTACCCAGTTCTAATGGCCGCAGACATCCTACTATATAGTACTCAAGTTGTCCCTGTCGGCGACGACCAAAAACAACATGTAGAACTGACTCGTGATTTGGCCGCAAGATTTAATTCGCTCTACGGCAAAACATTTATCGAGCCAGAACCACTCATCCAAAAAGAAGGCGCACGCATTATGGGACTAGACGACCCAACCAAAAAAATGAGCAAGAGCGCTACCAGCGCCAACAGCTATATCGCCCTACTTGACCCTCCAGAAGTAATAGCCAAAAAAATCAGTCGTGCGGTGACAGACTCCGGTATCACCATAGAATCTGGCGCTGATAGACCAGCCCTGACCAACCTACTTACTATCTATTCTCTCCTCTCAAACCAACCTATCAAAACAATAGAAAAAGAATATTCAGGCAAAGGTTACGCTGATTTCAAAAAAGGATTAACCAAAGTTGTCACAGATTTTACCACTGACTTCCAAAATAAATTCAATGCGCTCGATGATGATAAGGTAAGAAATATTTTGGAAAATGGCGCCGAAAAAGCCAAGGCGGTAGCTAAACAAAAAATAGAAGAAGTAAAAAAGAAAATGGGATTAATTTAATAATTATAAAAAAGTATGGACAACCAACCCGCAAACTCAAAAGGTAAAACTATCAAAAGTATCTACTTCTACCTAGTTTCGTTTGTCGCACTCATGATGGTGGTCTGGTCCGGAGCGGATATGATAAACATCGCTCTCAAAACTTGGGTATTTACCAAAGCAGACACTTACACTTACCGAGCTCCTTGTCCTACAATGCCATATTATAATGAAAAAGGAGTAGAAATTTCTGATCCAGAAATAAAAGCTCAGAGAGTCAAGGATTGCGAAGCGCAAGAAACAATGAACCAAAAAAATGAGGAACAAAATAGAATAGCCCAAAGACAAATGAATATCGTGCGTGATATTTCTATGATGGTTGTAGCTATCCCTCTCTTCTTTATTCACTGGAGAATCGTTCGCAGAAAAGATGAGGATTTATAAAAATCACACTTAACTAAATTAAAAAACCTCCCTATTGGGAGGTTTTTTAATTGTTTAAATCTTGTTTAAAATTTCACTCAACTTCACCATCTCCGCTTCGCTTTTATTTCTCTCTTTTAATTCCACACTACCTTCAGCCAAAGTTTTTTTGGAAACAACTACTCTCCAAGGCACGCCAATCAAATCTGCATCAGCCAACTTGGCGCCAGCCGAAGCATCGCGGTCATCAAATAAAACTTCAATGCCTTTAGATAATAATTCATTATATAATTTTTCGGCTTCTTGTTTTACAGCTTCATCATTACCTAAAGAAACTAAATGGACTTTGTATGGAGCTACAGACTCTGGCCAAATAATACCCTTGTCATCATGGAAAGTTTCTACAATCGCTCCCACCAGTCTCGAAGTACCAATACCATAACAACCCATTAAAACACGCTGTACTTTTCCTTCAGCATTATTTACATCAAACTCAAAAGCGTCTGTATATTTAGTTCCTAAATCAAAAATATTTCCCACCTCAATACCTTTGGTTTTAATAAGTTTGCCACTACACTCTGGGCAGGCTTCACCTTCTTTGACAGTTGCAATCTCAACATTTTGTCCAAAAGAACAAACTTCACAGGCAATCAAATTATCTTCACCGGCTGGTGTGATAGCTTGAAATTCATGACTGATATTGGAAGTAAAAATACCACCACTTGCCTGCACCACTTTGACATTCATTCCACAGCGAGAAAAAACTTTTACATAGGCTTGCAAAGCGCGATGATAAAATTTTTCTAAATCTTCTTGAGAAGTATGAAAACTATACATGTCTTTCATACGAAATTCACGCCCGCGCAAAACACCGGACTTGGCTCGCAACTCATCGCGAAATTTGGTATTAATCTGATAAACAGCCAAAGGTAGTTCTTTGTATGATTGAATAAACTTCTGCACAAGTGGTGTCACCACTTCTTCATGAGTACAACCCAGCGCATAATCCTTGTCAGTTTGTGACTTCAATTTAAAAAGTATATCTACACCTTCCCAGCGTTTGGTTTTCTCCCAATATTCTTTTGGCTGCAAGCTTGGCATAAAGATTTCCAATGCTCCCAGCGCATTCATCTCTTCACGCACGATCTGCTCTACTTTACGAAGTACATGCAAACCCAAAGGTAACCAGGTGTAGACACCAGCCATTTCTTGATCAACAAAACCGCCCTGAGTAAGAAACTTGGCATTGGCACTGTCGGCATCAGCCTGGGCACTCTTGGTCGTTTTTCCAAACATCTGAGAATAACGCATATAAACCTAATATATTAGTAAAATCTTTACCAATTCTAGCATTTGTTTTTATTCTTGGCAAACATCTTACTTTACTTCTTTACAAGAAGTAAACAAGAAGCGCGAGCTAGTGAAATTACTCGGAGCCAGACAGGCCTCACCCTCACTTCCGCCCTGAACTCATCCGCCTCGGGCGGACTCAAACAGCAGGGCGGATTCTTTTGAAGAACCGCTCCAGCTCGTCTCTGTCTGCTTGCCTCGTAATTTCAAGGCTCGCACGGACAACGGCGGTTGTCTGTCCGAGCGTATGAAACAGTAAGTTTATAATTTGGAGATGAGACGGAACGGTCGCCAGTAAGCCGCTTTTACGGCTTACTGGGACTGGTTGTGCTGTTTGAGACCACCTTTTATAGAAAGGTGGTTGAGTTCACAACCAGAGTGACGGCGAATCCCAAACTATCTTATCTGTTTCATCTGTCTCGGAAACTTTTCCCTCCAGCTTTTGGTTACAAAAGGTGGATTAAACTACCAAGCCTGTATCGTCCTCCGCTTACTGAAGTAATTAAATATAAGAAGTAAAACAATAGCCCCAACCACCCAAGCCCACAAATGCGGAATATAAATATTTATCATTTGCCAAACACTTATCCATTGTACTGCCACATAACCTTGCACGGTCTCTACATTATCCAACAAATTTTTTTCTTGTGTATCTAAGTTATCCAACTTAGCCTGGGTGCTTTTAATATATTGTTCCATGCTTGCTTTATCAAAATTATATCTATTATTTTCACTTATAATTTGCCGCTGCAAAACTCCTTGACGAGCAGCAAGGGCTGCAATTTCAACTTTAATTTGTTTTTGACGCTCTGGGTCAGACGTTACTTCTGCGTTTAATTTTGCAATCCTGCCATTTACACTGCCTAAATCCCGCTGTAAACCAGCGATAGTTTTACCATGTTTCTCAGTAAATTCTTTCAGCTTATCTTGAAGGTCAATTAAATTTTTATTTACCACTTCTGTTGATTCCTCTATCGCAACTTTCTCTGGAAGCAAATTTTGAATATGCAAACTCTCTACATAAAACCTTTTACCCACCATGCCTTTGATCTCTGTTTTAAATTGAAGTAAATTATCTTTAGGAACAACAAAATTTATATAACTATATTTTTCTTGAATAGAGGCGTCATCCACGCGCCCACCGTATCCACGAATGGTTGTTAAAATTCTAGTACTTACATCTTCAACATCTCTAGTTTTAAGCGCGGAATTATAAGTAAACTTAGAAAACTCACGGGTGTCGTTAATTGAATTTGAAGTTGCAAAATAACGATTTTGTTGATACTCCGGTTGAACAAATTCTTTCACAAACGAAGTTGCTTTATCTGCAGCCATACCAATAAGACTCTGTGCTCTTATATCCTTCGACCCTAAACCTGTAGCTTTACCCGGCTGAAGCCCCAAGGCATCAAAAGATTCATTATACCCATCTCGATTTGCGGCAATAGGCGCACTCATGGTCACGCCATACCCACCTCCCCTAGATACCCCACCAATTTGTGTAATTCCATACTCTTCAGCCATTTTTCCACGAAATAGTATTACTCTCGTCATATCCCCAGCCACGAGCAAAACTAACACCGCAAGCCCAAAAGATAAAACTAATTTTTTAAACATTACTGGACGTATTTTTTTTACTTCTACAAAATCACTATTCTTTACAGAACTCAAAAACTTTTCTTTCATCACACTAGCATTGAGTGGCAAAACTTTTTTACCTCTCGCCCACTGCGCAAATTTTTTATCCAAAGGATTTTTGAAAAACATATTATTTATTTTAGAATAACGCGAGCGTGAGCCAAGGCTCTATGCAAACGCACCCGAGCCGCCACCATCGAAATATCAAGCACACCGGCAATTTCTTTAAACGAAAGTTCTGCCAAATATCGCAGTCTGACAATTTCTTTTTCTTCTTCCGACATTTGGGCAAAAGCAGTTTCAATCATCAGGTAGTCATCGCTATGTGATTGTTGGTTATTTTTATCAATATCATCCACATCAAGTTCAACTTCCTTATTGCCTCCGCGCCAATGCTGACGACATTCATTACGAGCGATAGCAAATACCCAAGCGCTAAACCTCACACCTCTGTCTTTGAAATTTCCCAAGGCCTGCACTGCCTTGAGCCAAGTTTCCTGGCATATATCTTCAGCCAAATCTTTGTGACGCATTTGATTGATTAGATAGCCATACAGCTTTGGGGTGATATCGTCCCAAAGCAAAGCTAGAGCTTCCCGCTCGCCCGATTTGGCTCGGCGCACCAAACGAAGTTCTTCCTGAATTTCCATAAACTAATTAGTTATATACAAACGAAGTGAGAGAAAGAATTAAACATTTTAATTCTTTCCGAACGAGTGAGTATATATATTTATATATATAAGGATAATACGGATGTGGGAAAAATGTTACATAACATTTGACGTCTTATACATGATAACATATCATAAAGTCAGATTAAGTAAACAAAATTCATAAAATTATGAAACCAACAAGAGAAGGAGGATTTGATCTTCACGGCCATACAGCTAGCACTAGCACGGATAAAAAAGAATTTTGGAGAAGAGTTGATATCGTGAACATGAGTCCCGAACAAATGGTTATTGATGCAAAAAATGCTGGACTAGACGGCGTCGCCATCACAGACCATGATACTGTTCGTGGATTAGACCGAGCTCTAAATGCCGCCGCCAAAGAAGGCGTTATTGTAGTTCCAGGCGTTGAAATAACAGCCCATGATAAAAACCTAAACTTCCCCCATATTTTATGTCTTGGGCTTGATCCAGATCTGATGAAAGGCGAAGATAATAAAATTCCAAGATTCAAAAATCCAGAAACTGTTATCAAATGGATACATGACCATGGCGCTATTGCCGTGGCCACCCACCCTAGCCAATTTGGAGGCAAACTTCGCTCAAATATGACCTACGATAGAGTGGATGAACTTTCAGACAAAGATAAAACCCATTTTTCCAAACTTTTTGACGCCATTCAAACTCATAATATCCAGCATGGAAAAAATGAGATAGCCTCAGAAATTGCAGATAAACACGGCATACCAAAAATCGGTGGCTCAGATTTTCATTTACATGGACAGGTTGGTATTGTTCGTACTAAAATTTTTCAGCAAGTTGAAAATTGGCAAGGTCTAATTCAGGCCATACGCGAAGGCAAAACTGAGCCTTTTTTCCAACAAAATATAACTGAAGATATGCTAGGAAATTTTGGCAAGCATGGTCGTGGCAGAATTATACTTCAAAACTTATCTTCTCTGCTAGTTTAAAATATAATTGCAAAAAATCTCCAATCTCATTGACAGGAGTTTGTAAAAGATTTATGATAACTCTTATGAAAAATCTAAACAACAATTTGAATAATAATAATTCCTGAGGCAGGTGTAGTTTTGTATAACAAACTATGCCCGCCACAAGCGGGCTTTTTAAATACTTTCTGGGGTAGTTGAGTGGTACAACGCCACGCTGTTAACGTGGATTTCGCTGGTTCGATCCCAGCCCCCAGAGCAAATAAAAACACTCTAACTTAATGAATGTTTTTACACTTATACTCTCCTGCTAAATTTTGCTACTTATTTCACTAAATATTTTTAAATGATATAATTTAAGATACTTTTATATAAATCAACATGATTAAAATTATAAAAAAAGCTGCCCTTATTCTTTGTGTGGTACTAATATTGTTGGTACTTTTTTCACAAGGTTCCCACTTCTATTTTAGATTAAAAAATTCAAATTATGAAACGTGCCAGGAAATTGTCAGTAAACAGCTAATTATAGTTGAACGCGGGTGTGGCATGGATGAGTGCGCTAATGATTATTACGACAAGAACGGCCACAAAATTGAAACGGTCTGGGAAGGGATGGTAGATAGAACAGATCCTTCTGTCAATACCGAACTCCATCTTCAGCTTGAAAATTGTTCGCCTACCACATATTGGAAGATGAAAAAAAGAAATCTTGGAACTTGGCTTCGTTTTTAAAAAAATAAAACAACCAAAATGCTCAGCCTCACAAAATTACTAGGCGTATCGTCCTTCACTTTTGGCACATACAAAGTTGATGCCAAACGTTCAATCGTCACTTTTACCTATCGTGTTGAATTTAAATTCGGTATAGCTAAGACTTTTACTGACCGACTATTTTTCAAAGACGTGAAACCGGAACTGTGGGAGAAGATACCCAAGGCCGTACTGGAGCCAAACCTACAAGCGATCCTTCTCATGCTTGGCATCAACTACTGGTCTGTTTTTCGCACCAGCAACATCCGCATCGAAGGATTTACCCTCACCCGTGAACAGGCACAATTCTGGGACTCGCTCTATTTGAATGGCCTCGGGGAATTTTTCTTTACCAGGAAAATCGATTTCCGCAACCTTATTGCCTTTCCCTATAATGATACTACTACCGCCCCTACACCTACGCGAATTGAGCTTCCTTCGCGAGCATTACTGTTAAATGGGGCAGGCAAAGACTCTATTCTCTCCGCTGAAATATTAAAAGCCTCAGGTACGCCATTTGATTATTTCGCTTTTGCCCCAACACCTGCGCACAAACGCATTGCCAAACTTGTCGGCGCCAACACTATCAGCGTCACCCGTCGCCATGATCCGCTCATAGGCTGGCTCATGTCGAGTGCATATCCATCTGTCTCCACGTTCACATTTATCGCCACCTTGCTTGCCGAACTTCTCGGATATAACTCAATTATTTTTTCCAACGAACGCAGTTCTGATTTTGGCAATCTCACCTACCTCGGCTTACCGGTAAATCATCAATGGTGCAAATCTTCCGAAGCAGAAAAGATGATCAACGATTATATTCAGTCCTTCATCACACCCGGTATCTCCACCCACTCGCTCTTGCGCCAGTACAGCGAGCTTGAAATCGTAAAGCGCTTTGTTCGTTATCCTAAATATCTCTACAATGTCACCAGTTGCAATGCCTATTTTTGGGAACCGCGCTTCGTCCAGCTCCTATCGCCTACGAACTACTGGTGCAAGAGGTGCCCCAAGTGTGTATTCCTCTTTGCCTGCTTCTCGGCGTTTCTACCAAAAAAAGAATTGGTGAGTATCTTTGGCGCTGACCTCTATACTAGAAAGCGCCTGCTTCCATCCTTTAGGCGTATCCTCGGTATCGAAGGATTCAAA
The DNA here is from genome assembly GCA_964496095.1 of uncultured Gammaproteobacteria bacterium. Taxonomy (GTDB): domain Bacteria; phylum Patescibacteriota; class Patescibacteriia; order Magasanikbacterales; family GWA2-37-8; genus XYD2-FULL-39-9. The sequence goes on along the minus strand of CAZBWU010000001.1, from coordinate 94,967 downwards.
CCGCTTGATTGTGTCGGCGAGCCTGAAGAAATGATCCTGGCTATGCATTATGCGTCACGTGGAAAAGAATATGCCGGCGAACCGGCAATGCAACTTTTTAAAGAACACTTCTCGCCAAACTATGGTTTTGATAGACTAGAGAAAAGGGTCTTTACTAATGAGAAAGAATAGATTTTATTGTTTTATTAATCTCATCTTCATAAAAAATTTATGACCAATATTTACCCAATCCTTATCTATAAAAATAATCATTTTTAATACAAAAAAATATGTTGGATAATAAATTTAAACCGGTTCCAATAATAGGAGAATCAATCTTAATAGAGTCAAAAGGACCTAAAGAAACACGAGATTTTACCGTCGAAGAAGTTTTGAGAGAAATTGAATTACTAGCCAAAGACGATGATTTATCTGTTGACGATTTTGACTTAGAGCACGTAGAAGGCGAAACTGATGATCAGGAAAATTTAACCTACCTTAATATACTAGTAAAAAAAGAAATAGCTGAAGCAAGGGGTACTAAAAAAATTATGTATACGTATACAGCTAAAGGAGACTATGGCGAAGATATTGGGGAGATGGAGTTTACCGCCATTACCAGGTCTGAATCAGACGAATTAAATCCGGATGATTTTTCTAACATAACTGTGCTAGCAAGATATAATGAAAATAAAAATCAGTGGGAAAAAGCCGGCGTTAAGACTATTTCAAAACGAGTAATCTTAAAAATCAGAGAAAAAAGTAGTAGAAAGTTAGGAAAAATACTGGGCAAAAAAGTTTAATAATTATTTCAATTAATCTTCCTATTGTCTATTTGATATGCCCTCCCTAGCCAACCGAATCAACAACCTCTCCGAATCTCAGACTATCGCCATGGCACGCAAAAGCCGTGAACTAAAAAGCCAAGGCATAGATATTATCAACCTCAGTCTGGGTGAGCCTGATTTTGATACTCCCCAAATTATCAAAGACTCTGGCAAAAAAGCCATTGACCAAAATTTTAGCCACTACACCGATGTCTCTGGATATCTTGAGCTACGTGAATCCATAAGCAAAAAATTCAAACGCGATAATAATCTTGATTACACGGCTGACCAAATCGTAGTTTCTACCGGCGCCAAACAAAGTATCGCCAATGTCATACTCACTATGATTAATCCTGGCGACGAAGTAATTGTGCCTTCTCCATATTGGGTAAGCTATATTGAATTAATAAAGTTGGCCGAAGGTGTACCGGTAATTATTAAAAGTGACATTAGTCAAGATTTCAAAATCACTCCCGCACAACTGCGATCTGCCATTACCCCAAAAACAAAAATGCTAATACTTAGCACACCATGCAACCCGACCGGAAGCGTGTATTCGAGAGATGAATTAAAAGCCATTGCCGAAGTCGTTGCAGAATTTCCCGAACTATATATTTTGTCTGACGAAATATATGAACACATAAATTTTGCTGGCGGACATGAAAGTATTGCTCAGTTTGATTTTATCAAAGACCGAGTCATTACTATCAATGGCGTTTCCAAAAGTTTCGCGATGACAGGTTGGCGTGTCGGTTTTATGGGAGCGCCAGTGTGGATTGCCAAAGCCTGCGACAAACTGCAAGGACAAATTACTTCAAACACATCTTCCATCTCCCAAAAGGCAACTCGTACTGCTATGGAAATGGACCCCCAGACAATCCAGCCAATGCGCAATGAATTCAAAAAACGTCGGGACTTAGCACTATACATACTGCGACAAATTCCAGGATTAAAAACAAACACCCCACAAGGCGCATTTTATATTTTCCCAGATATCAGTTATTACTTTGGCAAATCAGATGGCACAAATATGATAAACAGTAGTACTGATTTGTGTTCATATCTTCTTGACCAGGCTCATGTGGCTCTGGTCCCGGGTTCTGCTTTTGGTGATGATAATTATGTTCGTTTGTCATACGCTATATCTCAAGACAAACTCACAGAAGCACTTGGTCGGATAAAAAAGGCGTTGGCTGAACTTAAATAAAAACAACAAAAGTGATATTATAATAATAGCTAATTTTTAATTTAAAAATATGAACCAACAATTCTACAAAGGTGCGTTTGGTTGGGGGTTTATTCTTTGGCTATTTGGCTATATTCTCGGCTTTTTATTTTTTGCATTTGTCCCTCCTGCTTTGCTTGGCTGGGCCATAATGCCTTTTGGTATCGCTTTTACCCTTTGGGTCTTGTTTAAAAAAATCAAAATTCAAACACCGAAAGAGTTCTTACTTTTAGCCGTAGTTTGGGCACTCATGGCCATAATTCTGGACTATATTTTTATAGTCAAAATGTTAAAACCGGCAGATGGATATTATAAATTGGATGTTTACTTGTACTATATACTAACCTTCACTATTCCATTAATTTTTGGATTGAGAAAAAAAGCAAACACTCCCCTACAATAAAGATCTTCTAACAATTTTCTCTTTCCTCATTCTTACCCACCCCAGCATCAATCCCAATGTTGCTCCTATTATATTACACAGGACATCCATTTTTGTATCCTGCGTTATATTGCCCTGATACACCCCAAACAGATGAGTACCAAGAATAAGGTCAGTCAAAAATTCATATAACTCCCAAACAAACCCTCCACAAAAAATAAACAAAAAAACCAACCACATTGCCCTCATCCGAGGTATGCCATAATGCGGCTCTACTAGCCTAGGCAAGATAAGCACACTCAAAAAAGAAATTCCCAAGTGCAAAAATTTATCAAACTCAAAACCAATTTTATATAGCTGATAAAGACCAAACTCACCCAAAGCATTGGCAAAAATAACACCTGTCAAAAGTAGTTGAAAATAATCTACCGCTTTGTTTTTTTCTATTGCTCCAGGCATATCGCTAGCCACTCGAAATAATCTTGGTAATACATAAATTATCGCCACTCCAAGTATAGAGGCCACACTCATATAATACCGATCATAAAAATCAGGGATTAGTCTGGCTGGAAGCAACCACAAAAGCAACGAAGCGGAAACAAAAAGCATTGCCACCAAATCACTAAATAGTTTGGTTTTAGCATGCAACCAGATTAACACTTTGTCAGCAGAAAAAAATATTATTTTCATATAAGTAATTACACTTATCCTACTGTAGTCCTATTAGAACACAATAGCAAACAATTCTCTCCCTACATCCGCACTCTAATAAAAAGCCTACTCACTATAATAAATTCCTAAAAGATGCTAGTATAATCTTACTTAAACTTAAGGAAAGTCCCTTTATAAAATCGTTAAATACCCTATTATGAGCTTTTGGCTAAACAAATTTTTTATTTCTATCCGGGTTGGTCATTTTTTAGCTTGGCGCAACCTAAAAAGAGGTAGTCGTTGGACCACACCTCTAACGATCCTAGTCATGACATTTACATTCCTTAACGTAGTGGTGGTAAATGGAATTCTTGTTGGGCTTATTACCGGATCATCTAATGCCTATGTGTCGCAATACTCTGGAGATGTTTTGATTACCAACTTACCAAACAAAGCTTTTATCCAGAACTCTACTCAAATTTTAAACCTTATAGAAAATACCGACGGAGTTAAAGCTTTTTCGGGTCGCATCTTAGAAGCGGCAATAGTAGAAGCTAATTACAAAAATAGAACAAACTTTGCCGAGCTTCCCGATCAAGCTGGCGCTATCTTGGCTGGCGTAGATCCTATTTCCGAAGACTCCTTGAGCAGTCTATCCAAATTTGTTATCAAGGGAAAATATTTTGAACCTGGAGATAACGGACAAATCATAATTGGAAGCGGTTTGTTGGAAGAATTTTTAAATGGAAATATTAATGGAGAACAGACAATAAAAGGGGTAGAACCAGGCACCAAAATAAAAATAAACATCGGCGATGTTCAAAAAGAATTTACTGTTAAAGGAATTGTTAAAAGTAAAATAGACCAAACAAATCGTCGTATCTACTTTATTAACAGAGAATTGCGTCAACTTGCCGGTCGACCCGACTATAATGTAGATGAAATTGCTATCAAAACCACTAACGGAACATCCGAAATTGAGCTTAAAAACAAATTACTCGCGCTTTCAATTGATAAACTAGCTACCATCCAAACATCCGAAGAGTCTCAAGGTAAATTTTTTAAAGATATTTCTTTTACCTTCGAACTACTTGGTAATATTATCGGCAGTATCGGACTTGTTGTCGCTACCATCACTTTATTTATTGTTATTTTTATCAACGCCATTACTCGCCGAAAGTTTATCGGCATCCTCAAAGGTGTGGGAGTTGATGGCAAAGCCATCATTATTTCTTACATCATGCTCTCGGTTTTATATGCGGCTCTAGGCATTATTATTGGCTTGATATTACTCTACGGATTTTTAAAACCATACGTTGATGTCCATCCTATAAACTTCCCTTTCTCTGACGGTATTCTCGTTGCTCCATATTTTGGCACGGCCGTCCGCGTCAGTATAATAATGTTTACAGCTCTGATTGCAGGCTTTCTTCCTGCTTGGCTTGTTATTAGAAAAAATACCCTAGATTCTATTTTAGGTAGAAATTAAATATATGATTGAAGCAAAAAATATTGTCAAAAAAATTAAAACCAAAACCACTGAAACTAATATTCTAAAAGGAATAGATCTAAACGTAGCCAACGGTGAATTTGTTTCTATTATGGGAAGATCCGGGGCGGGTAAAAGTACCTTGCTTTATCAGTTGGGCCTCCTAGACCATCCAGATGAAGGTGAAATAATTATTGACGGAGTTAATACCACTCGCCTTACTTCAAAACAGAGAGTGCATTTTAGACTGATGGAGCTGGGCTATGTTTTTCAAGATTATGCCATATTACCAGAACTAACTGCTATCGAAAATACGATGGTCCCTTTGCTTATGCAAGGATATTCACATAAGCAGGCTAAAAAAATAGCTATGGAAGCTCTAGAAAAAATGGGTTTAGCAAACAAAAAAGATAATACCCCAGGACAACTGTCGGGTGGTGAACAACAAAGAGTCTCTATCGCTCGCGCCATCGCTCACAAGCCAAAAATTATTTTTGCAGATGAACCAACCGCAAACCTAGATAGTGAAATAGGCTTATCAGTAATGAATATATTCTTAGACTTGCACAAGCAAGGGCAAACTATCGTAATGGTGACCCACGAACCTGAATACGGCAAAATGACAGAAAGAACAATATACTTATCCGACGGCCAAATAATACCTTCTAAAAAATAATTCTAACCTAGAATACTCTTGTTTGAATACCAGCCCTATGGTATGGTTATTTTACAAATTAAGCCTATCAGTATGATCAAATCTATATTATTGAACTCTTTTGATTCTACCTTTGGATTGGTCACAATCTTCATACTAGCGCTTATCTTTTTTTTATTAACTTGGCTCGGTTTACGCAAATTTATTCTTGAGTCAAGGTTTTTACAAAAACCGACTATTCGTCACATCGCCCAGGTGTTAAGTGGCATGATGGTTGGTATGCTTACTTATGTAAAACAAGATGAGAGTGGAACGGCTGCTAACTCATTCAATCGAATTGTCCCAGAATTTATACATACTCCACTGCTAGTCTTCTTCATGCTTTGTTTTGCAATTACCCTCTTACCAAATAAAAGTCCTAGTCAGAACTCAGACGCGCTAGATAGCCATACTAAATAATTTATCCTAAATTAATTCACATAACCCAAAACATATGACCGAAGAACAAGAGGAATTCAAAGTTTCCGGCAGTGAAATCAAAGCCAAAGTTAAAGAAATTATCGAAGCAGGCAATGCTCGCAAAATAATTATCAAAAATGAAAAAGGCGAAAACGTCTTGGAAATCCCTCTTACTTGGGGAGCCGTCGGCGCTATTTTACTTCCAGTCCTTGCGGCTGTAGGTGCTATTACCGCGCTAGTCACCAAATGCACAATTGTGGTGGTGAAAAAATAATAGCCTATGCTCAGAATCAGTGACTGTAGCCCAGAAAATCTTCAATCAGGAAAACTGGCAAATCAGTTGCCTGAATTTTATGCGCTTAAAAATATTATTGAAAATAATGCAGGCCATATAAACGACCCCGTATTTAATCATTGTATCCGTACAGCACAAAAGATATCAGAACTACTTAATACTGTTCGGCCAAAAACGAAAAGCCAGCTAGCAAATAAAATAGGCAACTATTCTAGGGCCGAACTTGTATATATAGCAGCTTTATTGCATGATATTGGCAAACAGGCCATCACACCAACAGCAGAAGGAGCTTTCATCGGACATGAAAAAGCTGGTGCCGAATTAGTAAAAAATCAAACACTCCAAAAAATTGATATTACTCCTGCTGAACAAGCACATATTGCAGACATCATCACTCATCATGGCCTGCTACACGAGGCTTCAAATAATGCAGACAGCGCTACTAAAAATGTACAAAGCGTACTTATACAACACCCTTCAATTGCGCTCGAACTTATACTTCTTTTTTTAGCAGACTTAATAGCTTCAGATTTACCAACCATAAACCCAAGTGCATATAATTTTAAAACTTCCCTCTTCGCTAATATTCTGCAAAATGAACAATACTAATAAAAACAAACGTATAAAGGCTGTCGGTTTTGATTTTAGCGGCGTGATAGAGCTATACCCGCCTGGAAGGCTTCTTACTACCATTGCCGAATTGTTTCACATTCCTCTAAAAAAATTCCAAACCGAATACTTCAAACAAAACCACCTCACCCATGTACAAAATCAAAATTTTGCAGATGTGGTGATCAGGGTCGCTTCTGCGTTTAGTAAAGACGAACAGACAGAAGAAAAAATTAAAAATATAATAAAAGAAAGGCAAAATAAATCCCGACTGAACACCGAACTCATTTCTTGGTTCTCAGTTCTCAAACAAAAAGGTTTTAAAGTTGGAATCCTTAGCAACTACACTACCGACCTAAGTGAAAAATTAAAAAAAGAAGGCATTTATAATCTACTAGATACAGTAGTCGTGTCATCAGAAATTGGTTTCCAAAAACCCGACGCCGAAGCCTTCGCGGTTTTATTTGAACGACTCGGTGTTTTACCAGAAGAAACAATATTTATAGATGATGCGAGTAAGAGCCTAGAAAAAGCCGAAGAAATCGGCTACCACCCTATACTATTTAGAGATAACGAACAGCTAAAAAGGGATTTACAGGGTTTTGGAATAGATTTATAATTGAGCGACTATGCATAGCCCACAACCAACCGAAGAAATCCTCCAATGTTTTGATGAAAATAAAAACCCGACCGAGGGCAGACCACGGTCAATCGTGAAAGCTAAACCAAATCAATATTGGTATGGTATTACTTGTATTTGGGTAGTAAATAATGCCGGACAAATCTTGTGTTCAAAACGGGCGTTACATATTGCTAACCCAGGAAAATGGGAAAGTTATTTTGGTGGTCATGTAAAAGAAAATCACACATTCATACAAACGGCGATAAATGAACTCAAAGAGGAGGCTGGCATAACTGCGCAAGCAGAAGATTTATTTTTAATAGAGGATATTAAAAAACCAGAAGAAAAAGTATTTGCAGAACGATTTGCACTGTTATTTAACGAATCAAGCGTTAGTCTAGCTGGTACTGACGGTGAAGTTACTGAAGTGCGCTGGATGAATATAGACGAATATTGGTCAGAACAGGAAAAACATCCTGATATGTGGTGCAACCATTGCAGACCACACCATCAAACACTTATTCGCCAATGGCTCACTGAAAAATTAAAGTAATATATGCGCATAACCAGACCAAAACCCAAACAACCAACCCCCTCTCATGCCAAAAAAATTTTTACTGGCGAAATGTTTGATGTTTATCAATGGCCACAAAAAATGTTTGATGGGAGCACCAAAACCTTTGAAAGATTAAAACGAGCAGATACAGCTACCGTAATACCGATTACTCCTGAAGGAAAAATAATTATCGCCAACGAATCTCAACCCGGCACAAAGGCTAGCATTGATTTAATTACTGGCAGAATAGAAGAAGGAGAAACTGCTTTAGCAGGCGCTAAACGAGAACTGTTTGAAGAAACCGGCTACCAAGCCAAAGAATGGGTTCTATTGGAAGCTTTGCAACCAGTAGGCAAAATTGATTGGGTTGTTTATTATTTTATTGCTAAAGATTGCAAAAAGATAGCTGAACAAAATCTTGATGGTGGAGAAAAAATAAAATTAATGTATGTTAATTTTGAAAAATTTATAAATACTATACTAGCAAAAAAAGAAACCACTAATTTAAAAGTAAAACTTTTGGAAGCCAAATTAGACCCAAAAAAAATGAAGGCTCTTCAAAAACTTCTGGGAGTAAAATAATTTTACTGTCATCCTGAACCCCCTAAAGGGGATAAACTCCGTTAAGGATCCCTGTCAATTTTAAATTATCCCGACAGAGATTCCTCGTTTCACTCAGAATGACAATTGACTAAATAGTTTTTTACTTCTATAATACTATTACTTATTTAATAATAATTTACATATGGCCAAAAGACCTACAGGACTAAAGAAAAGAACTAAATCACGACACTCTCCAAAAACCAAAAAGAGATTGGCGGCCAAGCGAGTAATGCTTGCAAAAAAAGTTGCTAAAAAAAGAAGATAAACGGGACTTCAAACGACTAACCCCGAGCCGCAACTGCGGCCCGGGGTTTTTGTTTTACTTGCGCTTTTTTTATTTCCTGCTATACTACACTCCGTAGTATTTAATTCTTAAACATAGAAATGTATGAGTGAAAGTATCTCCGTCAAAGTAATCGTTGGCAGTACTCGCGTTGGCCGTTTTAGTGATAAGCCAGCTACTTGGATTGCTGAAGAACTAAAAAAACACGAAGGCTTATCAGTAGAAATAGTTGACCTCCAAGACTATGAAATGCCCTTCTTCAACGAACCAGTAAGCCCTTCTTACAAATCAGAACCATACAAGAATGAAGCTGTAGCTAGATTTACTGCCAAAATTGCCGAAGGCGACGCCTTTGTTATTGTTACCCCAGAATACAACCACAGCACCTCTGGTGTTCTCAAAAACGCCATGGATTGGGTCTACCAAGAATGGAACAACAAACCCGTCGCTTTTGTTAGCTACGGCAGTGTCGGTGGCGCTAGAGCCGTAGAACAATTACGACTCGTGGCTGTAGAGCTCCAAATGGCTCCAATGCGTGAAGCGGTACACTTTGTTGGAAATGAATTTTTCCCTGTTCTATTTGGTAAAGCCGAAGCAAGCGATATGTTTGCCAAAGCCACAGACCAAGCAAGTAAAATGATTGCTCAGCTTTCTTGGTGGGCGCGAGCGCTAAAAAATGCGAGATAAATTTCTTCTTCAGAAGATAACTAACTAATAGTGTATGACTTTAAAATATAGTTCGTACGACTTATTAATATTCTCCAAAATATATTTCGGAGTAGAAGGGTTTTTGAGTAAATTTTGTATAATTCCTCGGGCAACACTAACTCCATAATCAAACCTGCCATCCTTACTTTTATCTCTGCCTATCAAAATAGGGTCTGCGTATACATATAGTCTCTCTAAGACCGCGGGTGGTGTATTTGGATTTTTAGCTAATTGCTCCTTAGTATTTATATCGTCTGCCGCACCAAGGTTCTCTAATATATACTGGGGCGTGCTGGTATTCCCAGCTACCAATATATCTACATACTCATCGTGTATATGCCATAACCTCTCAAGCGCAACCGGAGAAACATACGGATGCTCAGTAATTGATTTAGCCAAATCGCCACTGTTAAAAAAATAAAACTTCGCATTAATTTTAACTAACGGGCTTTTCGCTATCTGTTCCAACTGACTATTGCTGCGGACATGTTTAATTCTAACCGATAATATTTTTATACCCAGATATACATATAATATAACGGCACTCATCACCAAACCAACCAGTGCTAGTATGATATGTTTTATTTTAGTATCATCATGTGATTTATAAAAAACTTTGCCCAATAAAATAGTCAGACTCCACGCAAACGCGAAACTGACCATAAATCTGAGCATGCCCATAATAGGGAAAACTACAAATATAATAGGGAAAAAAGGATCATTAAGCGCATCGAGGTTGTGAAATAGACTAAAGATTTCCCCCGCTAACAAACCCATAGCGAACAGAGAGCCGAATGTGCTCCCGCATACCACCGCTATTTTAGTTAATTTCTGTTGCGTTAAATTTCTCAAAAACATACTTTAGATTAAGCTAAACTTTCTTTATCCTACTACAACACTCCATATGGCGCAACCTACCCGGCTATGCTAAACTACAAAAATAACTTTAAATATATGTCCCACTCAATCATCTTCGGCGGAGGTTGTTTCTGGTGTATAGAAGCGGTTTTTAAAATGCTCAAGGGCGTAGAGGGTGTTACTTCCGGATATACTGGGGGCAATTTCCCAAATCCAACTTATGAAGATATTTGTACTGGCAAAACTGGCCATGCCGAAGTGGTAAAAATTGAATACAACCCTGATATTATTGATCTTGAAACACTGCTGGCTGTATTTTTTACTTCCCACGACCCCACCACTCTCAACCAGCAAGGCAACGACCGCGGCCCACAATACCGCTCTGTAATTTTCTTTACCAATCCCGAACAAAAACAAATAGTTGAAAACTACATTCAAAAACTAACAGCTGAGCAAACTTTTACCAAACCAATCGTCACTCAAGTATTACCTATAGAAAAATTTTATCCTGCCGAAGCCTATCACCAAGATTATTATACTAACAATCAAACCCAGCCCTACTGCCAAATAGTGATAGACCCAAAAATAATTAAACTCAAAAAAACCTTTGCCCACCTACTTAAAACTTAAAACAAAAACCCCACCCTTCGTAAGGGTGGGGTTTTTAATTATATAATTTTTATTTTGCCAATTCTCCAATCTTCAAGCCGGTTAAAACACCTTCTGGTTTATCTTGACCACCATGCTGTTTTGTAAATGCGGTGGTAGCATCTTTACCACAAAGAGGAATAATAGCTTCAGATCCTCCTGGGTGCTTATCCGTAAATTTGGTCACATCATAAACAGATGTGCGAACCATAATATAACAATCTTCTGGCACATTATGCTTTGCCACTTCTGCTACTGTCAACATTGACCTACCTGTGTCTACCACAGTTGTATCTTGCCCTGGTTTTACCATTGCACCAGTGTTATCTGTAGCTGGTTTTGCTTCATCTTCTGTTTTAGTCGTTGGCTGAACTTCATTTGATTCTACTTGCTTGTCATCTTTTACTTCCACAGCCGGACTATTGGTTTTGGCGCAACCAGCACCAACGAGAATTACCAAAGCGCCTAAAGTAAGCAATACTCCTAACTTATTTTTCATACACAATATGAAATAAAAGAATTAAATTAAATGTTCTTAATTTAACCCCGCAAGTATTTATGAGCTTCAACCCATATAATACAAAATTAATTCCTATATACTACTACACTCTGTAATAGTTGGCAAGAGTTTGCAAAAAAACAAAACACCTTTCCGAAGAAGATCGTTCCGTAAATAGCTTTTTTAAAAGGACCCCGTATAGGTAAAAAATAATTTTTTGCTCATTAAAACCTATAGATATTGACAAAAACAGTCTAATAATGTAAGATGCTCAGCATTAGTGGGACCCCGAACACTCGGGGGTTTGCACCACTTTAAACATATATTTTATGTCAAAAAAAATGAAGGCCAACATGGCCAAGGTGGAGAAAAACAAATCATACTCTTTGGACGAAGCCTTAAAACTTCTCAAAGAAGTTTCTAGTGTTAAATTTGACGCCACCGTAGAGGTGCATGCCAACTTGGGTATTAACACCAAAAAAACCGAACAACAAGTTCGCGCGACCGTAGTTTTGCCACACGGAACCGGTAAAACCAAAACTGTTGCCGCTTTCGTCGCTCCGGAAAGAGAAAAAGAAGCCAAGGATGCCGGCGCAGACTTTGTTTACGGTGAAGAAGATATTAAAAAAATTAAAGACACAGGTAAGATTGCCTTCGAGATCGCTATCACCACTCCAGATATGATGCCTAAAATGGCTTCTGTCGCGAGAGTCTTGGGTCCAAAAGGTTTAATGCCTAACCCAAAATCTGATACTGTAGGCACCAACCTAAAAAAGATGATTGAAGATCTCAAAACTGGTAAAGTGACTTTCAAAAATGATGATAATGGAAATGTTCACCAAGCTGTAGGCAAAATCAGCTTCGGCGAAGAGAAACTAAAAGAAAATATCAATGCCTTCTTGGAAGTCTTGCGCAAAGCCAAGCCTGCCACAGCTAAAGGTACCTTCCTCAAAAACGTGGTTCTCTGCTCTACCATGAGTCCATCTATCAAAATCTCAGCCTAATCAAACTTCACTCTCAAATCCCCCCGCAATCGCGGGGGGATTTGCTTTTCAGGTAAATATAGGTACACTACACTTATTACTACCTGTCATTCTGAGCAAAGCGAAGAATCTCTGTCCGACGGTGATTAAGGCAGAGATCCTTCAGGGTGTTAACCCTTCAGGATGGCAATGAAAAAAAATTAAATACTAATAAGCTAACCAGCTACAAACTAAAAAGCTAACCTATGTTCATCATCGCCTCAGTCGGTCTGAATAATTTCTCCGAAAATAAAATTCGCAAAATTATCCTCGCCGGAGCTGACGCTTTACGCTACAGCCTATCTTATGGACCATTAGAAAATACCATTGAACGTATAAAAGATAGCATGCGTGTCATAGACGAACTTAACTCTTCGGCCAAAATAATCGTCAATTTACCTTCTGATCAAATCCGTCTTGCAGGCCCGCACATTCCGCGAACCGTTTTGGAAAACGAAGAAGCTATATTAAAGTCTGCCTATCCAGCCTGCCTCTTACCATCACGAGATAATAACACCGTCAATCAAAATACTTCTCCTATAACTGATGAATATATTTATGTTCACCTTCCCGAACTAGGCAACCATGTCTATATAAACCAAATCGCTACTATAGACCAAGGCAAAATCGCCTTACAGATTACTGAGATTATCAACAAGGAAACTGTCAAAGTTAGATTCCTCAACGAAGGCATCGTTCAATCTACCCTTGCAATTCATATTCACCAAAATACTGAGAACGAAACATATCTTAATCATCTTAAGGAAGTTTTAGCCAAACTAGAAGAAATTTCTCCTGAATATTTGGCCATACCTTTTATAAATCCAACAATAAACAATAAAATTAAAACTCTCTCTGAGTTTAGTTGGCGTCCAAAAATAATTGCTCGTATTGAAAGTCGGGTGGCTATGGAAAACCTCGAACAAATCTGCCAAGATGATTTCTATGATTTAATAATCCTCAATAGAGGTAAGTTGGGGCTAGACATGCCATTTGAACGTTTGGGTATTTTTCAAAAAGAAGCAATTAAAATAGTTAAAAAATATAAAAAACAAGTAATTATTTCTTCTCAGATTCTAGAAGGTACAATTCACAACTATATCCCCTTGCGTTCGGATATTTTGGATTTGACCAATATTGTTCTTGATGGCGCCGACGGTATTATGTTGTGCAATGAGACCGCCCTCAGTTCTCGCCCTGCCTACACGCTATCAGTCGCCAAAAAAATTATTCTGGAAGCGGAAAAATACCTCTCGACCAGTAAACAGACCCAGGATTAACAGGCTTTTCAGACCCTAAAAAACATTTGCCAAGGCATTTGTTTTTTGTTACACTTTAAAAGTAATTCTTAATTAAAAATATGTCCGATAATACTTCTACACAGCCATATGTCAGGCCAACTTGGGATGAATATTTTATGGAAATCTGTCACTCTGTGGCCAAACGCTCTACCTGTGACCGGGGCCGAGAACATCATGGTTGTGTAATTGTAAAAGATAAAAACATTCTAGCTACCGGTTATGTCGGCTCCCCACCAGGACAACCTCATTGTGATGATGTGGGTCATCTAATGAAAACCGTTATACATGAAGATGGACATCAAAGCCAACATTGCATGCGTACTATTCATATGGAAATAAATGCCATCTGCCAAGCGGCAAAACGAGGTATTGCGCTTGATGGCGGTACTGTTTACGTTCAGTATACCCCTTGTTCAAATTGCGCAAAAGCAATTGTTAGTGTTGGAATCAAACGTGTGGTATGTACAAAAAAATACCACGCAGGTGATGAAGAAACCTTGCGCGCCGGAGGAGTAGAAGTAGTTATACTTTCTCCAGAAGTAGAAAAATATGCAAACCAATAAAATTATCCTGGGTTTTGTCGGAGATTTAGCTGGTGGTAAAGGCACCATCTGCCAATACCTCAAAGAAAAATACGGCGTCACATCTTACAGATTCTCAACCATGTTACGAGATATTCTTGACCGAATCTACGCCGAAAAAACTCGAGAAAATTTACAAGATCTTTCTACTTTTTTACGTAGTCGCTATGGTCAAGATATAATGAGCAAAGTCATTGTTAAAGATGTTTTGGCTGACAAAAATGATATCGTGGCAGTAGAGGGCATCCGCCGTCCAACCGATATTACTTATTTAAAAGAATTAGAAGGTTTTCATCTGATTTACATAACCGCTGATCCAAAAACACGCTGGGAAAGAATGGTTTTGCGCAAAGAAAACCCAGATGAAGCAGACAAAACTTTTGAACAGTTTTTGAAAGACGAACAAGCCGAGGCAGATATGCTTATCAAAGAACTCGGACAAAAAGCTGAATATACCCTGACAAATAATGGCACCAGGGAAGAATTTTATTTGAATATGGAAAATATTTTGGAACAAATTAAAAATAAATAACTGGCAATCTGCGCAATCCTTACTGTAAATCAGTGTAATCTACATACCATGAAAGTAAAAATCAAAAGAATAGATACCTCTCTCCCCTTGCCCGAATATCAAACTTCCGGGGCGGTTGCTTTTGATCTTACTAGTCGCATAGATATGACAATAGCGCCAAAAACACTGGGGTTAATACCTGCTAACGTCGTTATCGAAACACCTCCAGGTTATATGCTTATGGTATCTAGTCGCTCTAGCACACCCAAAAAAAAAGGCTTGCTCATACCACATGGAATTGGTATAGTTGATAGAGATTATTGTGGAGAAAAAGATGAGGTAATGATGCAATTTTACAATTTTACCGATCAAGAAGTAAGTGTTGCCAAAGGCGAACGCATCGGCCAAGCTGTCTTTGTCCGCATAGACAAAAGTGAATGGGAAGAAGTAAGTGAGATGAACGCCGACAGTCGCGGCGGATTTGGAAGTACGGGGGCTTAAATATAATTTATTTAATTTTTAAATTTAAATGTATGGGAGAAAGACCTCATCCACTCATCGGAGATATAGACCAAGCCAAGAATTGGCTCAGGGCTAAACAAGAAGGCAACGCCGGTTCAGAAACACAACCGGCGGATTCACAAAATCAAGGTGGCGAAAGCTTAACAGGAAACCAAGCTGAAGAAACTCAAGAATTAGATGATGCTGATTTAGAAGAAGTCAGAGAAGATTAAGCTATTTTTTAGTATGGCCAATATACGCGTTAGTGGACCAGAGGCACTTAAAGTAGGCCCTCAACAATTGAGAGATATGTATGAAAAAAGAGTCACAACTGGACTTGCTCAAGAACCTAGACTTCCTGGAATACAAGAAGAATCAGGACAAGCACCTATTAATAAGGCACCCCCGCTTAACGCAGAGAAAACTTTAGAATTCCTGAGAAAAAAAATGGATACCCTTTCCACTATACAAAATGGCCATAGTTTAAATAGTGCAGATCAGAGTCAGGCTCAAAACCTTAACATAGAAACACCTGGTTTGTTAAGTTGGTTTAGGAAAAGATTCGGCAAAATTTTACAAAAATAGAGCGCGAGTTTAAATAGGATCATTAATTTTCGCGTGCATACTTGGACATAAATAATATAAACTATGGCATTTAATGATGAAGAAAAAAAGATTTTAGAATCATATGTAACCAACGTTGGTGGCAATGTTTTTGCCGTTAAAAACTTAACCGGCATTGCTGGCGCTATTTACGCCAGATACAGTCGTATTAAAACTGGTTTTCAAGAAATACTACTAAAAGAATTTGTTAAAGATGGTGTGGTTGATTTAGAACATGTTCACGAACTTATCGAACGCGTGCTCGTGGCTTATGGCGATGATTCTGTTGGAGAACTTGAAGGTTCCCACGTTTCTTTTGAAAACATCTCCGTACTATCTACCAAAGAAATCGAAGACAGACGCATTGGCGGCTCCCCTATTGAAAAATCGACTCGCTATGTATTTTTTGACGAAAAAGATCAAGACGGTCTATATAAATATGTCCGTGAACCAAAAATAATGGCTTCCAAACACGCTGAGAAATATATCCAAACTATGGATTATGTTTTTGATACCTACAAAGAATTAATAGAACCAATGCAAAATTTTTATCAAGAATTATTCCCTTTAGAAAAAGCCGAATACGACATTCTGGGCACTGGCAATAAACAAAAACTTGCAGATTTAACTGAAGAAAAAGACCAAAAAGCTTTTAGGACTACCCACAAAATTGATCAAAAAACTAAGGCTTGTGATACTTTGCGGTGCCTACTACCTTTAAGCACAAAAACAAATGTGGGCATGTTCGGTAATGGCCGTTATTTCCAAATGCTCATCTCTCACCTCTTAAGCACCCCTTACCCTGAAGTAGAACAAATCGGTAAAAATTTGTTTACTGAACTTTCAAAAATAATGCCCGAGTACGTACATAGAGCAAAGAAAAAAGATTACAACATTGCAATTGAAAAAAGCATGAAGGATTTGGCCAACAAATTATTATCAGGTATTATTGCTAAAGAAAATTTATCCGTCGCTATTGTGCCTTGGGAATTAATCCATACCGAAGAATACCTGATTGCAAATATGCTTTATGCCTATAGCAACTTACCTCTAATGCAACTTTACGAAATTGTAAAAGAAATGGATAAAGATACCCAACAACTCATCAAGAAAATGTACGTTGGCGACAGACAGACTCGTCGCGATCGTCCTGGCAGAGCTCTAGAAAGCGGTTATGCTTATACAGTAGACTTGTGTGCTGATTTTGGCACTTACAAAGATTTGATGCGCCACCGGATGAATACCCAAATGCGCCAAACTTTTAGTCCTCGCATGGGTATGGTGGTTCCTCAAGATCTACAAGACGCTGGTCATGCCGACCGTATTATGCAATGCCATGAAAAAGTTTTAGAATTGTATAATGAAATTTATGAGGATTTGGGAGAGGTAGCATCCTATGTATCTCTACACGGCACTCGTGTACGCTGGGTAATGGGCTTCAATGATCGTGAAGCGATGCATATGCTTGAGCTACGCACGACCAAACAAGGACACCCTCAGTATAGAAAGTTGTGCCAACAAATCCACAATGAAATCAAAAAAATCGACCCTTGGCGCGCCGAGATAATGAATTTTGTAGATCATAATGCCTACGATAGCGCTCGTGGTGATAGTGAAGCCAGACAACGAGTCAAAGAAAAACTTCTCGAAGAAAAATATTCAAAACAATCCTAACTTCTCGTTATGTTCATCATGATTGAAGGCACAGACGGCTCTGGTAAAAGCCTACAAACAGAAATGCTAGTCAAACATCTTACTGATGAAAAAAAACCTGTCCAACAGATTAGCTTCCCTAGATACGGAGAGAGAAGCGCTGCGGTCATAGAAGACTATCTAAATGGCAAATTTGGATCATCTGAAGAAGTTGGCCCATACCGTGCCTCAATTTTTTATGCTGTAGACAGATACGCAGCCAGCCAACAAATAAAGACCTGGCTTAGTGAAGGCTATATTGTTATTGCCAATCGTTACGTTGGTTCCAACATGGGCCACCAAGGCGGAAAGATCCAGGACTTAACTGAAAGAAAAAAATTTTTTGATTGGGTGTATGATTTAGAATACAATATTTTTCAAATTCCCAAACCAAATGTCAATATCATTCTGCATGTCTCCCCTGAAACATCTCAGTCCTTAATAGACAAAAAAGAAGCACGAGAATATCTACACGGTAAAAAAAGAGACATCCACGAAGACGATCTACTACATTTAAAAAATGCCGAGGAAGCTTATATTAATATTGCTACTACCTTTCCCGAATTTAAACTTATAGAATGTGAAGAAAATAAAATAATACAATCTCCTGAGATTATTCATCAAAAAATCTGGGCCGAAATTTCTAAAAGTCTTTAACTGCTTGAATTAAGAGGCAGAAATTGATACAATGAAACAAGAATCATTAAATTTATTTAAGAAAATTATATGTTAAAAACAGTTCCTGAGCTCGTTTCAGAAAGCTTCCAATTATACAAAAAAAACTGGCGTAATTATTTGCCTTACATGCTAGCTATATTTTTACCAACCCTGATACTGTCTATCATTGGCACCATATCACTATACCTTTCAATCCTCCTACCCGCTTCTAGCTTGGCAAGTAACATAATAATTATAATGATTTTTGCGGCTAGCTTGGTAACTACCCTACTAGCCTCAATCGCTTTAATCAGAGCTTTAAACGCCAATTTAACCGACCAAACTTTAGACTGGAAAGAAAATTTCAAAATATCAAATCATTTAATCCTACCTGTTATTTGGGTTTCTTTTATAGCAGGCCTAATAATTTTAGGGGGAAGCATCCTCTTTGTTATTCCTGGAATAATTTTCTCTGTCTGGTATGGTTTTGTTACATACCCAGCTATACTTGAAAATGCCAGAGGTATGGAAGCTTTACGCATTAGCAAATCTTTGGTAGTTGGGCGATGGTGGCAAATAACTTTTAGGCTTATCGGAATTGGCTTTGTTTTATTTCTAATAAGCCTTCTCCCAGATTTATTACTGACAATTGTGGTTGAAAAAATCCCTATGGCAAAGTTCTTACAAGAAACTCTGACAGCTTTATTAAGCTCGCTCATTAACACAACAATAATACCTTTCTCTACTGCAACAAGTTTAATTTTATATTACAGTGCTAAAGCCAACCCAGTCGGATCAGAAATTCCTCTCACTCCTCCAAAAATCTAATTTTCTAAATCTTTCACAAAAAAACTTCGACATTGATCGAGGTTTTTTTAAATAAACTTTTTTTCTACTTCTTTAGAAGAAATCTAAATTTCACCTTTTGTAAACAAAAATCAAATTACTTTTTGCTTTCTTTAGAAGAAAGCAAAAGAAAGAAGCGCTCACAATGGAAAAACTCAGAAAATTTAGACCTCATTTTAGTTAATTTTCAAAACTCAACAGCTTTTCTATAAAAAGCTGTCTCAAACAATTGAAAATTTCCCCAGCCCCGCAAGAGCGGGCTGGGCGAACACTAAAACTCATCTCTAAATTTAAACTTCGTTTTTCCAAGGCTCGCACAGACAACGACGACTTTCGTCTATCCGAACTGTCCGTGCGAGCCTTGAAATTAGGAGGTAGCAGACAGAGACGAACCTGAGCGGTTCTTCAAAAGAATCCGCCCTGCTGTTTGAGACCGCAGGCGAGTTCAGGGCGGAAGTGAGGAGAAGTCCTGTCTGGCTCCGAGTAATTTTACTAGCTCGCGCTTCTTTTTGCCCTTTCTTCTAAAGAAAGGGTCTAACTAATATGCTTTTGGTTACAAAAGGTGGATTAAATTTAATTGCAAAGAATACTTAAAAATGATAACCTTATAACATAATTTAAGTTAAATTTATGCCCAAATACATCCCCATAATCGGCATGGAAATCCACGTTGAACTCAAAACCAAAAGCAAAATGTTTTGCAGTTGCAAAAATGATCCTTTTGTTTCTGAGCCTAATGCAAATATCTGCGAAATCTGCCTCGCTCACCCTGGCACCCTGCCAGTCCCCAACCAAACCGCCCTGGCCTGGGCAGTCAAAATCGCCAAAGCCCTCAATTGTGAGATCAATCCTGAAAGCAAATTTGACCGTAAACATTACTTTTACCCAGATCTTCCTAAAGGCTACCAGATATCCCAGTTTGACCAACCAATTGGCGAACACGGCTACATTGACCTAGAATTCCTTCCTGGCAAGAATCATCGCGATAAAGCCCAAATTGGGGTCACCAGAGTGCATATGGAAGAAGACACGGCCAAACTATCCCATGACGCTTCCGGCAACACCTTGGTCAATTTTAACCGTGCTGGCGTGCCTCTGGTCGAGATTGTCTCCGAGCCTGATGTCACTAGCTCTGCTGAAGCCAAAATGTATTGCCAAGAATTACAAAATATTTTTCGTTACCTAGAAATCAGCGATGCTGACATGGAAAAAGGCAACATGCGCTGTGAGGCCAATATTTCTATCCAAGAAGAAGGTAAGTTCGTCAACGACCACGGGATTATCAAACCAGTAGATGGTTATACCCTCAATCCAAAAGTAGAAGTCAAAAATATTAACTCCTTCCGCGCTGTCGAAAAAGCGATTGATTTTGAAATAAAAAGACAGACTGAAATGTTAGCCATTGGCGAAACATGGAAACAACAAACTCGGGGTTGGGACGACAACAAAGGCGAGACAGTCATGCAAAGAGAAAAAGAAAGTTCAGCTGATTACCGCTATTTCCCCGAGCCAGACATTCCTCCATTTCATCCGCTCAAAGTAGCAGGTGAAGTATTATTACCAGAACTCCCTCAAGCTAAACGCTTACGCTTCCGAGAAGAATATGGTTTCTCTTACGCCGACGCCGAACTGCTCGCCAATGATTCTACCTGGGCAGATTACACCGAAAATGTCATGACCGAACTAGTAGAATGGCTTCATAACTTGAGCGAATCCAAAACCGACACAGACGAAATCAAACGAAACAAACAACAACAAATCGCCCGCCTCGCGGGTGGTTGGATTACTAGTAAGCTTGTCGGCGCCATGGCCGAACGCAAAATTGATATAAAAATTCTCAAATTAAAACCAGAAAATTTTGCCGAACTTATTGCTTTGATATATAGCAACCGGGTTAACTCCACCAATGCCCAAAAAATCCTGAATGAAATGCTTGATTCCGGCGTTGACCTTGACCCAACGCACGTCATGGAAGAAAAAGGCTACGGACAAATCAGCGATGAAGGCAAGCTATCCGAAGTTGTAGATGAAATCATAAAGAACTATCCGCAACAAGTCGAACAATTCAAAAGTGGCAAAGAATCAATTCTCCAATTTCTCAAAGGCATGGTCATGAAAGCCACCGAAGGCTCAGCCGATCCGGTAGTAGCGGAAAAATTATTACGAGAAAAAATGAAATAATATAAATAAAAAAGCCCTAGTAAATTTCTAGGACTTTTTTATTTATTTAAATTTTATGGCTTCTTTCTTCTTGTTTGGTCAATTCTTTTTTCATATACTGACTATACCAGCCATACTCGCTTCCCAATAAATTGGCTGTGAGCTCCATAAGCAACTTGCCGGTTTTTCCATTTTCATCCATTTCCGGAGCGACCTCCACAATATCCATGCCGACTAAATTGTCCATTTTACCGATATATTTTGTCAAACAAAATATCTCTCTTCCGCTTAGACCATCGGGTGTGGCCATAGGCGTCGCTGAACTATAAAGCGAATCAATAGCGTCAACATCCAAACTTACCCAAATATTACCAACTCGTTTTTTGAGATCAGACAAACTTTTCATGACTGGATCAAGACCATAGCGAGCTATATCCATGATTGTAAAAGCGTTTAGTTTCTTTTCTCTAATCAGATCAACCTCAGCCTGATCCAAATCTTTTAGACCAATATAAATAATATTTTCAGTTTTTATTTTGGCGCCTGGCTTTAAAACATCGGTCAATTTTTTATGCCCCAACCCCATTACAGCCGAAGATGGCATGCCGTGGATATTTCCAGACAAAGTATTTTCATGAGTCATCATATCGCCATGAGCATCAATCCAAACCACTCCCAAATCCCCTTCACAGGCCACAGAAGCCCCAGAGATATTACCAATGGAAATAGAATGGTCTCCACCCAAAACCAACATTTTATTACCTACTTCTACTTCATTTTTGACAATTTTGGCAGACTCTTCAACCACCCTCACAATTTCATCCAAATACTTTACTTTAATATCGCCAATTGGTGACACGATTTTATCTGCGCACTCTATATCACCTAGATCTTTATAAGAAAGGCCGATCTCTTCACACATTATTTTCAACCCCGAATTTCTTATATACGCAGGAGCTAGTTCAGTACCCGAAGCATCTTTACCCAAATCTAAAGGAACTCCTAAGACAGAAATATTTCCAACCAGCTTTTTCTTTTCGTAAAAAATCAAATTATCTTCAACCATAAAATAATCAAAATAAACAAGTTAAATACATATATTATCCAAATCTCTATCATAGAGATTTGGATAAATAATATAACTCTTAAGCCCCATTGTCAACCATCAACAGTATTTACCCATTTGACAGACATCTATTTTCTTGATTAAATTTAGCTAGTTAATTTTTAACTTTTTCTATATGAAAAGTAGTCTCGTCGGCAGAGATATTATCTCTATAAACGAACTCAGTAAAAAAGAGATTCTGGATATAATAAAAGTAGCCAAACAATTAAAAGTTTCCCCTAAAAACAACTTGCTTAAAGGAAAAATCCTAGCAAGTTGTTTTTTTGAACCCTCAACTCGCACTCGTCTTTCCACTGAAGCCGCCATGCAAAGACTCGGGGGTAGTGTTATTGGTTTTGCAGATCCAGATGTAACCTCTTCCAAAAAAGGCGAAACTCTCCATGACTCCATGAAAATTATCGGCCAATATGTTGACATAATTGCTATCAGGCATTTTCTTGAAGGCGCCGCTCAGATAGCCGGAGAAGCTACAGATAAACCAGTCATCAATTGCGGAGATGGGGCAAATCAACACCCAACGCAAACTCTGATAGATTTATTTACTATATTGGAATGTCAGAAGAAAATTGATGGGCTTCACATTGCAATGATGGGCGACCCTAAACATAGCCGTACCATGCATTCATTGGCACAAGCGCTTACACATTTCAAAGTCCAATTGTACTTTATTGCTCCTCCAAGCCTGCAAATGCCAGACTCAATTACAAATGAACTGAAACAAGCTGGAATAAAGTTTTCATTGCACGAAAATATGGATGATGTCCTAAAAAAAGTGGATATTCTCTATACAAATCGCGTCCAAGAAGAACGATTTTCAGATAAGGCTGAATTTGAACGACTAAAAAATGTATACGTCCTCCGAGCCGATATGCTACGAGGAGCCAAAAAAACTATGCGGATCCTAAACCCTCTCCCACGTATTAATGAAATTCATACAGACGTGGACGCAACACCATATGCTTATTACTTTCAGCAGGCAGCCAATGGCTTATACATACGCCAAGCATTATTGGCACTAGTATTAGGTAAGATTTAAAGAAGCTAATTATTTACCGTTTCTTGACTCATGAATTTCCTAATCTCACCGATTGTACTCATAAACTGAGCTGGGAAAATGATGGTTGAGTTTTTCTCCACACTAATTTCAGCCATACTTATTAAATTTTCTTTTTATTAAAATACCTATATGGAGCGACCGTATGATTAAATACTGTACCAAAAATTTTTTGAATTAGATTTTTTTCCTCACTGACCGACGTAGAGCTCGAAATATTTTCAAAATCTTCTAAATCAAAATCATACGGTATTACCTTTGCTAATTCAAGCAAGTTAAAACGTGTTCTGTTAGTTACGCTATAGGCCCCTATTCTTTTAGAAAAAAGAATATCTCCTATATCCAAGGGTTGGAACATTACATTTGGCACTATAATATCCACACTATCGCAAGTTGGGCCAGCAAAAATAGAAGCAATTGGTTTTTCATTAGATTTTTTAACAGAATAGAGCTCGTAGGTTATATCTTCATACATCATACCCGAATATGTTCCATAAACTCCATCGTCCAAATAATACCACATTTTACCATTTTTAAATGTCTTCCCTACTACCCTGCTTACGGCTATCATGCAATTGGCAGCAACAGATCTTCCTGGTTCAGACCAAATTTCAGTATTTGGGAAAAAATTTTCTAATGCCTCTCCGATTGGTTTACAAAATTTTTCTAAATCCATATCAGAGTTATTGTACTTTGCGGGAAAGCCACCTCCAATATCTAAAGTACCAAACCTTGTGCCATGATTTTTAAATACCCAATCATAAAACACCTTGCACTTTTTAATAGCATTAATATGCTCGGTTGGTTTCTGCATTTGACTTCCAACATGAAACGAGGCCCCAATTATATTTAATTGGTTATCAAAAGCAAAATTTACAAGTTCTTTAAATGTTGCTTCATCAGCCCCATATCTTTCAGACAGATTGCACTTTGCTTCATCGTTTGGAAAACCAAGGCGAATTAAAATTTTTACTTTATCTTTATAGGGTAAAAATTTTTTAATTTCCTCCATATTATCCACCACCATTACGTCTACACCATTTTCAAATGCCGATTTAATTTCAGCATCTTTTTTTATAGGATGTGTGTATATACAACGAGAAAGCATGGTTGGGTCTACTTTTTTTACCATTTCTAATTCACCTAAAGAAGCAACATCTACGTAGCCTTTGCAACTCGACACAATTTTTACACATTCTTCAAATGGCAGGGGCTTCAAAGAATAAAAATGCTTAACCTGAGGTAAAAATTTCTGTAGCGATGAATACGACTTTTTAAATTCTTTTTTGGAAAATAAAACAATTGGGCTTCCGTGTTTTTTAACTAAACTTTTTATCGAATTCATAAAAGATTATTTTTGCAATAAAAAAACCATTCCAACTACGCTTAAAACTACACCTAGTATCTGCTTAAAATTTAAAGGTTCTTTAAAATAAAAAAACCCAACTAAAGCACTAACTAAAATAATCCCTACATAAACAATTGGTATAACAATAGAAAAAGAGCCGCCCTTATTAAAAGAAGACATTAAGGTAACAGTTGCTATACCTAAGCAAATTCCAGCTAAGCACAACCAAATAAAATTTTCATTATTTATACCAGATAAAAATTTAGTTTCCGGATTAAATATGTAAAATAAAATTGCTATAAAAAGTAAAATCAAGCTTGCGCTACCATTAATAATGGTGCTGGCTGTAATTTCATTAACATTCCCAGCTAAATGTTTAACCAAAATATCATGGACACCATATAAAATTATGGTCGCCAAAGAATAAAAAAGCCAGATCATAAATAACGATAATATTTTATAAACTACTTAGCTGTTTCTTGGCTCATGAATTTCTTGATTTCACCGATTGTGCTCATAAACTGAGCAGGGAAGATAATAGTTGAGTTTTTTTCCACACTAATTTCAGCCATAGTTTGCAAATTGCGAAGTTGTAAAGCAATTGGATGAGCTTGCATAACATCGGCTGTATCTGCGAGCCTTTGGGAAGCCAAAAATTCACCCTCAGCAGCAATAATCTTGGCGCGCTTTTCTCTTTCCGCTTCCGCCTGTTTGGCCATCGCTCTCTGCATACCTTCTGGCAATTCAATATCTTTTATTTCTACCACAGACACCACCACTCCCCAAGCTTCTGTATGAGCATCCAAAACGCCAGCAATACTTTTGTTAATCTGTTCACGTTCGCTAAGTATTTCATCGAGTTGAAATTTACCAACAATGTTGCGAATTGAAGTTTGGGCGATTTGGTTTATCGCACTCATCACATTTTCAATCGCCACAATACTCTTGATTGGATCAACTATCTTGTAATAGGCTACAGCCGAAACATCGACTGACACATTATCGCGAGTAATAATTTTTTGAGTTGGCACAGGCAATGTGACCGTGCGGAAATCAACTTTACGCACTTGATCAATAAATGGAATAATCCAATTTAGACCAGGCTCTTTAATACCCACAATTTTACCAAAACGGAAAATAACTCCTTTTTGATATTGTTGGACTGTTCTTAAACCTAAAAATACCAAACCGACTACCCATGGTAATAAAAATCCTATAGTTCCCATATGTTTTATATTAAATAAATTAACTAATTTATTTTACTCTTTGCAAAGCCTCTTTCAAAAGCTGTTCACTATTTTTACCCTTTACATCTAAATTCTTCACCGCATTTCTTGCTTCAAGAAGCGAATAGCCCAAAGCCATCAAACCTTCTATCACATCTCCCAACGAACTATCGATACCTGCTTCGCCCATAATTCCCGTACCCATTTTATTTTTCAGTTCCACCAAAATTCTTTCCGCGGTTTTCTTGCCAATACCACTTACATTGGTGAGATAGGCCAAATCTTCTTGAGCGATAGCGGTCGAGATTTCTGACACTGTACCAAGAGATAACAAATGCAAAGCAGTCTTAGGACCAACACCGCTTACTAACAAAAACTTCTCAAACAGATCTTTCTCTTGTGAATTTGCAAAGCCATATAAATCCAAGGCACTTTCTCGCACAGCTAAATAGGTTAAAATACTTACTTCCATTCCCACTGCCCAATTCTCGGAAGAACGAAAATTGACCATAACTTCATAACCAACGCCGCCAGAGGTAAGTACCGTGACTTTGTTTTCATTTTTGGTTAAAATTTTTCCAGCAACCACAGATATCATAGACCCTACATTATTGAAACGAGAAATTATTTATATTTTTAAAGTGGCAATCACCAACCCGCCACAGCGGGCGAGCTCCCAGCGGGAGCCGTCTTGCCACAAAAAAATATCAATAATTGAACTGCCTGATTTATTTTTTCTTGACTCTACTCACGCGAATTAATCCACCACACGGTATAACTTCCACACCTTTTTTCTCGAGCTCATCCAAATACAAATTCATACCCAAAGAGTCAGAAGACATATGACCAGCCACTACGACATTCATACTGGATTCACTAGCTTTATCTCTTTGATCTTTTTGCATATGCATCCCCACCACCGTACTTATACCAACACGAGAAAGTTCGGTATAAATTTTACTAGCGGGTTCAGTACCGCCAGTCATTTCTAAAATATATTTACCAACTTTATTTCTAGGGCTACCGCTAAAAATAACTGGGCCATTGCCTCTTCTCTTGGCTTCTTGATATTCAGGAATTTCCATTAAAGCATCCATAACATCACCCACAGTTTCCGGTTTCTTTTTAGCTAAAAATTCTTCCAAAAATACATGCACCAAATTATCGGTAGGAGTATGCATGTTCATAAAATTAACTCCTAACAATCTAGCCATATCTATGATTTGATAATGATTGATGGGATGGACACTGCGACCCACTTCGTTAATTCTTTCTTCCATATATTTTTCTGCCAAATGCACCGGTACACCCAACTCTTCATAAACTTCTACCACCATATCCATAATACCGTGCAGAGTGGCCAAACTTCCTCCCATTGGATGATGAGCGACTACGGCATCTATTTTTTGCCCACGTTCATTTAGTTGAGTAGCAAGCAAAATTTCACCCGCTCCCACATCAATACCGGCCAAAATTCTTTTTACTGAATCTTTATGATTACCAACATGCATGCGAGTATCAAAAAAATATGGGTTTACTAATCTATCTGTTTCAAAATATTTTTTATCCTCAGGCTTCAAACCTGCGAACTCTTTTGCAACTCTTTCTAAATACTTTTTTACTCCCTTTGCTCCACGAGGATCAGCTGCCCCTCCGAGCTTCACACCCAGGTCGTACATTTCTTTGAAGGTTAACATATAATTTGTCATCCTGAATTTATTACAGGATCTTTTAAATTAATAAATGATTTATAATTCCTAGTGAGCCACAGACGAAATTTTGCTTTCATCTGGGGCGAGCGACGGAATTTCAAGCGCTATAACAGCGCTTATAACTTCTCCACCAAAACCCCCACCATAACTCCCCCGATTTCCTTTTCTTCTCCCCCGTCTGCTTCTACCAACATATCTGCCAACACAGACTTTTTGATTTCATCTACATATTCAACAAACACTGATTTCAAAAGCTCGTCCTTAACATTATACTTAACCGAAACCCTATCAGAGATAGTTAGCTTTTGATCTTTGCGGATCTGATTGATAGTACGCACAATCTCACGAAGCAAGCCTTCTTTTTTGAGATCGTCGGTAATGATTACATCCAAACCAATTTTTATTGTTCCATCTTCTTTCCAGACCAAAGACTTATCATCTGTATTATTTTCAACCAACTCAACCTTCTTGATATTTAATTCATCTTGAATAATGCCAAAAAATTCACTGTCCAATTCTTTATTATTTATTGTTAAAGTATTTAAGGGCTGTCTAACTTTCAATCCCTGCTCTGCGCGAAGCGCCAACCCCATCTCCACCACCTTACGTGCCATTTCCATCATTTTCATCACTTTATCATCCATCAGCTTTTCATCAACAAGAGGCCACTCTTCTAAATGCACGCTTCCCTGCATTCCTTCTACCATACTTTGTACCTCTTGATATATTTTCTCGGCAATAAAAGGTGTAAATGGCGCCATTAATTTAGACAGGGTTAATAATACTTCATGCAAAGTCGCTAAAGCAGATTGTTTGTCTTGCTCATCATCGCCTTTGAATCTATCACGAGAACGACGCACATACCACTGCGATAACTCGGTCACAAATTCTACAATTGGCCTACTGGCTTCTACGAGTTTGTAGGTTTCCATTCCTGTTGTCACATCTTTAATCAGGATTTGCAACTTTGCCAAAATCCATTTTTCCAAAACATTTTCTGGCTGCGAACCGCCAGCTTCCAACTGCGAACTTTCGCTAGCAAACATTTTATAAAACTCCAAAACATTATAGACAGTATTGATCAATTTATTAAAAACTTCACGCACACCCACTTCGGAGAAGTTCAGACTCTCGGCTTGCATCACTGGTGAAGTTAACAAATAATAACGCAAAGCATCAGCGCCATATTTCTCCAAAACTATTTCCGGCTCTGGATAATTTTTTAATCTCTTACTCATTTTCTTACCATCTTCAGCCAGCACGATACCATTTACAATCACATTCTTAAATCCAGGCTCAGATTTTTGTACTGGAATAGAGGGACTTTCTCCCATAGTAAGAGCCGTTGCCAAAACATGCAATGTGTAAAACCAACCACGAGTTTGATCCTGACCTTCGGCAATAAATTCAGCCGGAAAACTGGCTTCAAACTTGGCTTTATTTTCAAAAGGATAATGCATCTGCCCATACGGCATACTGCCGGATTCAAACCAGCAATCCAACACTTCTGGAATTCTCTTCATCTGCGCTCCACATTTATCACAAGGCAACTCTATACCATCAATAATATGTTTATGTAAATCTGTAATTTTTTGTCCTGATAATTTTTCAAATTCTTCTACTGATCCAATAACAATCGTATTTTCACATTTTTCTCCAACACACTGCCAAACTGGCAATGGTGTGCCCCAATAACGACTGCGAGAAATTGCCCAATCTCTGGCACCTTCCAACCACAAACCAAAACGGCCGTCTTTGATATGTTCCGGCACCCAATTTATTTTTTGATTATTTTTGATGAGCTGATCTTTGATTTGAGTGACGCGCACAAACCAACTAGTAGTGGCATAATTGAGAAGCGGAGTATCACAACGCCAACAATGCGGATAGCTGTGTTCTATTTTTTCTTTACTAAATAATTTTCCGTTATGAGCTAGCCATTTGATAATTTCAATATCAGCCTTACTATTATCATCTTTTGGTTTTACATCCATCCCCGCAAAATCTGTCACCTCGGGCTTAAACTTACCTTCCATAGATACGTGCTGTACCATCGGAATATTTTCACGCTTTCCAACCTGGAAGTCATCCTCACCAAATCCAGGGGCAATATGCACTATGCCCGTACCTTCTTCAACAGAAACAAACTCAGCCCCCACTACTCTAAAAGCATTAGAAGTGTCTTTATAATATGAAAATAGTGGTTCATATTCTAAACCAACTAAATCAGAACCTTTTAAACTACTAATTTCTTTATACTTTTTATCTTTCATTACTTTTTCAGCCATTTCCTTAGCCAAAACAAAACTTCCTTCTTCCCCTTCTATTTCTAAAACAACATAATCAATTTCAGGATTTACAGCCAACACTACATTCCCAGGCAAAGTCCAAGGAGTAGTTGTCCAAGCAAGAATATAAGTATTGTCAGGTAATTTTGATCCTCTAAATCTATCTACTTTGAACTTGGCAATCGCTGAAATATCCTTAATATCTTTATACCCCTGTGTTACTTCAAAATTTGAAAGGGTAGTAGAACAACGAGGACAGATATGCATCGCCTTATAATCTTTATAAATCAATCCTTTATTCCAAAGCTGTTTGAAGACCCACCAGACACTTTCCATAAAATTTGGGTCCATGGTTTTGTAGTCGTTTTTCATGTCTACCCAGCGACCCATACGGGTAATGGTTTTCTGCCATTCAGTAGCATATTTGAGCACAGTCGCTCGGCAAGCTTCGTTAAATTTTGCTACCCCATAATCTTCAATATCTTTTTTTGATGCCAAATCAAGCTCTTTTTCAATAATATTTTCTACTGGTAGACCATGGCTATCCCAACCCCACTTGCGCTCCACACGGTACCCACGCATCGTAAAATAACGCGGTACAGCGTCTTTCATTGTCGAAGCGACAATATGCCCATAATGAGGCAATCCGGTAGCAAAAGGAGGCCCATCATAAAAATGGTAGGGCTTATTCTCTGCTCTGCTGGAAATAGACTTTTCAAAAGAGTGGTTATCTTTCCAGTATTTCAGTATTTCTTGTTCTTCTTGATTGGCGTTGTACATATTTTATAATTAAGGACGCACTGCTAAACGATGTATATATTTTCGTAATGAACCCTGTGCTAATTTTTTTATATTATGAAAATAGACATCATCCCCAGTTTTTTTCTCTCCCACAAAACTATCTATAGTAGTTACTAAACTATCTAACAAAGCTTCTATAATTACCCTTTGCTCGACATTAGAACCCCCTTGTTGATTAAAAAAGGCAATCCTTTGCATCTCAGTATTAATTTCTTTAACAATTACTAAAACTCGTTCAGCATTATCTTTGCTATTTTTTATTTTTTCCAAAGCTTTAAACATTGATGCGCATTCTTTGTGCACTTCCGCCTTAATGATCTCAAAAGCAACTTGACGTTCTCCTAGCTTCATAGTGCCTCTAACATTACCAAAAATGTTGCATTTAGTCAAAAAATACAGGGTTGTCAAAAAAACAATAAAATTGTACAATACCGTCTACTAATTCTGCCTAATCTGCTTATAAACCTACTCTGCTTTTTATGCTCTACATTGCCTCTGACCACAACGGTTTCCAGCTCAAAAAGGAGCTTGTCCGCTATCTAAAAACCGAACTAGATAAAGACCTAGAAGATTTAGGTCCGGAAGTTTTTATCCAAACTGATGATTTTCCAGATTATGCTGTGCCTTTGGCCAAAAAAGTGGCTGAAGATAGAGAAAATTTGGGTATTTTGATTTGTGGCACCGGCCATGGCATGTGTATTACCGCCAATAAAATCAAAGGCGCCTACGCAATTATTGGTTACAATATCCAATCTACGGAAATGGGACGAAAACATAATAATGCTAACATTCTCTGCCTTCCTAGCAATCCACCCTCTCTTGATTTTACCAAAGCCATAGTCAAAAAATTCCTAACTACCAAATTTGATGGTGATGAAAGACTGGTACGAAGAAATAAAAAAATACAGGATTTAGAAAAATAATTAATTAATAATGAATATGGAACAAGAAAAAAATATTCTAAAGACTTGGCAAAAACCTCTATATGGACTACTAGGAACTATTTTAATTATAGGAAGCTTAACAATTTCTTATTTAGGACTTAGCTTCATGGAGAATGGAGTAAGGTCAACAAACGATATCTACTTTGTTTTTAGCAGTTTTGCTTTTATTTTATTGTTTATATTAACAATAACTTTTACACTGCCCTATTATATTGTAAATAAATACAAAAATACACAAGAAGGTATAAAAGTATTTTTATACCAACTATTTTTTAGCTTTATGATAAACATGCTTTTGCTTATTTTTTCTTCAACAGCTGTAAACTAATATGATCCCCTTAATTGTCCCCGCCATCCTCACAAACAGTCTTACCACATTTAGCGAACAACTGAAAAAAGTAGAAAAAGATTTTTCTTCTATCCAAATAGATGTCATGGATGGACTTTTTGTTAACAACACATCTTTTACCGAACGTGAGCAGGTCAACGAACTCAACTCCGAAGCCTATTTTGAACTGCATCTGATGGTCAAAGACCCAATGTCAGAAATGGCACTTTGGACCGATGTGGCCAATGTGACTAGCGCCGTCTTTCATATAGAATCAGATGTTGACCCGGAAGAATGTGTTCGTCATATCCGCAAACATGGTTGGAAAGCTGGTATTGCCCTCAATCCTGAAACCCCATTATCACAGGTTCTTCCTTACCTCAAGTTGGTAGACGAAATATTGTTTATGACAGTACACCCAGGACATCAAGGTTCTGTCTTTGTAGAAGAGGTGTTAGAAAAAATAAAAGAATTCAAAAAATTAAACCTAGATATAGTTTGCTCAGTTGATGGTGGTGTAAACGAAAATACAATCAAATCAGTAGTTGACGCTGGCGCTGAAAAATTATATGTTGGTAGCGCTATTATGTCTGCGTCTGACACAGAGGTAGCTCATGAAAATTTAATTAAAGCCTTAGGTGAAACTACTATTTAATATGTACGACCTTATTATCGTTGGCGCGGCTGCCGCCGGATCTAGTGCTGCTATCTACGCCGCTCGCCGTAATCTCAATTTCAAAGTTGTCACTCTCGATACTGGTGGAGAAGTGGCCCTCTCGGGAGAAGTAGCCAACTGGCCCGGTATTATAAATATTCAGGGTTTTGAATTAGCGCAAAAATTTACCGAACACGTTCGTTCTTATGGTGTCCAAATAGACGAGGGATTGAAAGTCAAAAAAATTACACCCGTCAAAAATTATTATAAAATCACAGCAGTAAACGGCAATGATGAGGAACAGGAGTACGAAACCAAAACAGTGATAATTGCTACCGGCATCCACCCTCGTCATTTGGATATACCTGGGGAAATAGAGTTGTACCAAAAAGGCATTACCTACTGTACAGTTTGTGATGGCCCATTATTCAAAAACAAAACTACCGTCACTGTTGGCTCGGGAAATGCTGCTCTAGAATCAGCCCTAATGATGGCTGGCATTGCCAAAAAGGTATATTTACTGAGCAAATTTGCCAATACCCCGGAACAAAATTATGGTTTTCCTAAAGGCGAAAATATCTTGATTGAAAAATTAAAAACTTTAGATAATGTTGAAGTTATCTATGAAGCCAACACCACGGCCATTGTCGGAGAAAATAAAGTGACAGCTGTAAAATATACAGATACATCTGGAGCAGAAAAAGAAATTCCAGGCGATGGTGTAATGGTGCATATTGGCCAAATACCAAATTCTCAATTTGTCGACGGAGTAAATAAAAATAAAGTTGGTGAAATTATTGTGGATGAAAAATGCCGAACCAATTTGCCGGGTGTTTTTGCCGCTGGCGACGTAACTACTGTTGCTTACAAACAAATTGGTATCGCTGCCGGTCAAGGAATTATTGCGGCTTTGGCAGCAATAGAGTATATTAATAGATGGGAGGAGTAAGTCACTAAACAAAAATCTATGGAACAATTTCTCAATCTTTTTCCTACTATGCCTTGGCCACTGATAGACGTTGTAATGAACGTGGTAGCAGCCCTAGGCGCAATTCTTCTCACTTATGGAGTTTTCTTGGAAGCTGAACGCCGACAGGACGCAGTTTTTATTATTGCTTCAGCTTGTCTTCTAGTTTACTCTCTCTGGGTTGGCAATAAAATATTTTCTATCGCGATGACTGGTTTATTTATCGGAAGCTGGATAGA
Source organism: uncultured Gammaproteobacteria bacterium (assembly GCA_964496095.1). Taxonomy (GTDB): domain Bacteria; phylum Patescibacteriota; class Patescibacteriia; order Magasanikbacterales; family GWA2-37-8; genus XYD2-FULL-39-9. Next base: position 61,057 of record CAZBWU010000001.1, on the reverse strand, counting down.
GCTTATAGAAATTCTTACCGGCCACCATCACCATGTTTGTATACCCGATGTTCACAAAGACACTCCCGCAAAATAAAATATGTTCAATCTTCTCACCATCGGCGACATGCTCATTGATACGCATATCATGATTGATAATGCGACTTTGGAATGTGATATCAATAAACAGAACTGCCAATTATGTCTCAACTACGCCGCCAAGATCCCTATTACCGACAGTTTCCAGGCTTTGGGCGGTAATGCTGCCAACATGGTCCTAGCAGCTGTTAAACTTGGCTTAAAAACTTCCGTTCTCACCTCACTAGGCAAGGATGCCAATGGTGAAATAATCCAAAAATTATTAAAAAAATATAAAATAAATACTAAGTTTTTGGTTATTGATAAAAATGCCAAAACTAGATATTCGGTTGTTTTAAACTTCAAAAAAGAAAGAACAATCCTGTCCGCTCATCAAAAAAGAAACTATAAATTCCCAACTAACCTTCCAGAAACAGATTGGGTTTACTACACTAGTCTCAGTGAAGGTTATGAGCCTCTACAAAAAAAGTTATTACAATTTTTAAATAAACACCGAGATATTTTATTGGCTTACAATCCCGGTTCCCTCCAATTACAAAATTTAGAACTGGTTAAAGACATTCTTCCTCGCACCGATCTTTTAATCTTAAATCTAGAAGAAGCAAGAATGGTCCTTGGTACTCCCGCAGACCAACCAACTGACACTTCACTTCTTATTAAGAATTTACAAAATCTGGGCGCCAAAGAAGTAGTTATTACCGACGGTGAACGTGGCGCTTGGACTGGAAACGCCACCCAGATTTGGCACTCTGAAAGCTTTCCGGTAGAGGTGGTAGCCAAAAATGGCGCGGGTGATGCTTTTTCAGCAGGATATCTAGCTGCCAAATTTTATAAAAAACCTCTTGATATTGCTTTAAGTTGGGGTATTGCCAATAGTAGCAGCGTTATATCAACTCATGGACCAGAAAAAAACCTCCTTACACAAAAAGAAATGGCCAAAGCCATTTCTAAATTCTCTTCTATCAAACCAGTTCTGATTGGTTAATCATTATAAAAATTAACCTCTATTGGCGTATTGATTCCTCTCATTCTATTCAAATCTTTTTTGCGTCCTACAAAAAAATCATGCACTTGGCAAACTGCTTCAAAATCCAACTCCGTACCAAGTAGACACAGGCCATGTTCAAAATCTCGAATCTTTGTATTTATTTCCGCAATCAAAACGGATCCGTCTTCTTCCTTTTCTACAAAATTACGCAAAGATTCCAAATTAAACTTTATTTTTTCTACTAAGTTTTTATACTCATCTACTTTTTCTAAATAGGCCTCTCGGTTTACTCCGAGCAGATCTCTCTTTACATATTCTTTCAAGTGCAAACGCATATCTACTAATTTTTCGCACAATTCAGCCCTTTCTTCTGAAGTAAAAAACGAAGCGGGTCGGCCGGTTTGCAGATCTTTGAGCGTGCCATTTAATGCTTGGAAATTAAGGTATTTTTCGCGCAATCCTTCACTCATTCTAGGCAACAAAAAATGGTCACCCATTTTTTCTTCAACATTATTTAAAAAATATTTGAAGGCTTGATTCCAAGGCCAAACTTCATAGCCAAATCTGACCATCCTGTCTTCGACTTCGGCCAAAGTGACATTTGGGTCTTTTTCCAAATCATCCAATTCTTTTTTCATAGACAAAACCACATCTTCCGGCACAAGTGGCGGTAGATTGTTGTAGAAGTAATGAAATAATTGAATGGTTGATTGCATAATTTTTTATTGTCATTCCGACGACAAAGGAGGAATCTCTGTCCAGTTCGTTCGTCGTTGTAATCCCCGACCTGATCGGGTATCCAGCGTCCAATTAAATTGTCTGGATTCCCGCTGTGGCGGGAATGACAGTTGGGACAGAGATCCCTCGGGCGTAACCCTCGGGATGACAGTTTTAAATTTTATTTTTTATAACGTACATCGCCACACCCGCCGCCACACTGACATTGAGACTGTTTTTCTTGCCGTGCATTGGAATCTCAATCGCCTGGTCGCAATACTTGAGCAAGGCTTTGGAAACACCGGTTTTTTCATTTCCCAAAACCAAGGCTAGCGGAAATTGCGGCTGAAAACCAAATATGTCTTGGCTCGTTTTGGTTTGTTCTAGAGCCACTATATTATACCCTATTTGTTTTAATTCTTTAAGCAGTCTGCCAGTTTGTTTGCGATACTCCCAAGGCATCCACTTTTCCGCGCCCAGCGACACCTTGTCAATCTGCACATGTGGCGGGCAAGGCGTATAGCCGGTGAGGTATAACTTGTCTACACCCGCACCATCAGCAGTCCGAAAAATAGCCCCCACATTGTGACCACTACGGATATTAGGGAGGATGAGAATAAATTTTGGAAGCATATTACTAGTTGTCATACTCGGCTAAAACATTGCGTTATATAAAGTAAAACGGTATAATTTTATTAGTCTTACAATACTAACACAAGTAAATTGAGAGTACAATAATATGAAAAAAATTATTTTTTTAATAGAAACCCTACTTTTATTTTTATTCGGAATTGTAATTATTTGCCAATTATTTGGCGTATCTTGGAGTGAACAAAAGTTTGCATTATCTTGCCAGCCACAAGAAATAAACTACGGATCATCTAACCAATATTGCATCTCCATAATTAAACAACAACAAACGCTTGATACAAAATATTTTATCTGGATATCAAAACAAGTCGAACCGACTTATGGCTTTGCTCTTAATTACCCCTTTGCTTCTATTACGAGCGAACAAGATCTGCTTGATACAAAAACTAATTGGACAAATGAAGGTATTGAGATAGAGGCTTACTTAAATACAAAAATTTTTATTCCCAAGAAAAACTTTATTGGCGGAAGATAAATTTGAAAAAATTAAAAAAATTATGAGATCAATCTGGAAAATACAAAAATACATTCTTTTAACTTTAGTAGCAATTCTCATCTCACTAAGTTTACTAATTTGGTTTCATCCGACCTTGGGTTACGGATATGGGGATCTTCGTTTGGATATGATTCGAATTTTGTGGATCTGTTTTATTATCCTAAGTATCAATTCAACTATTCTTCTAAAAATCTGCGTCCGATACACGCAACGCTGGCCAATATGGTTGCTTATCTACATTCTAAGCTTAATAACAATCATTCTAACATTTCCACTAATTGATCATTATTATTAATATGCAAAACATTTCCTTGCCAACCAAAATCGCCGTCGGCCTATTATACGTTTTCATAGTCATAAACATCATACTCGTCTCATTTTCTCTGGGCGAACCGTCAGAAGGCGGAGAATTTGCAGCCCTACATAATTTTGCTATGCTGATATATGCCGTATTTATTGGCGGAGGAAGTCTCATATTATTTATCAGCTCATTTTTCTTATGGAAGCAAAAACGATGGGCTTATTTTTTAAGCTTTATTTTAATTTTACTAATTTTGCCAGTATTGGCCTTTAGCGATTTAAAAGAAATCGCCTTTAATCTAACTCCGGGCGCAGAAATATCTCTGAATAAAGAAGTTTTACCAATAGCAATTTTGCTTTTACTTATTCTCGGAAGAAAAGATTTTAGAAAATTACAAATTTCTAAATAAAACAGCATGGAATCAAAACCATTTATAAAACTCTCTTTTGAAATTGATATACACGCTTCACCAGAAGTAATTTTTCCTTATCTTGTTGATCCAGACAAGATTACAATTTGGGGTAGTTTTGAATACTTGGGACAGACCTCCTCTAAAGCTACAATAGAATACAAGGGAAAACCGGGGGTTGGCGCCGAGTTTACTAAGTATACAAAAATTGGTCCGACTCAAGACACAAACACAGAGTCAATAACCGTTATAATAAACGGGATTATCACCCAATATAATCCACCCTTTTTATTAGAACTTGAATCAGGTGCTGGCAAAAATACCTGGTTTCAAACTATTACTTATGATCTTTATACACTTTCACCTATTGAGGGAGGGACAAGACTACGTCTTGATTCCAAAGTATGTTTGAAACATGAAAATGTAGAATATGCGGCTAATATTGTACTACGATTATTACAATTTATTATTACCAGAAGCGCATATATATCATACCTACTCATCAAAAAGTTTTTTGCATTAATGTTTTATTTCCAACTTAAGAGCGCTATGAAAATTCCGTTTAAAAAATTGAAACAAACTACTGAAGGGAGCCCTCAAAATTAAAAAAATATAAACTAAAAACCCGTTCTCTAAACACCAATTCATGACGTATATAGAACGGGGGCGGGACGCGAAAGCCCCGCACAACTACAACCCATCTCTCCGTCGCTGGCAACAACGTGACGTCCCATATGAGTAATAACACTGCACTACCCATAGCGAGTCATCTGGGGGGAACAAATCAACATGACCGTCCACATCCCAGCACCTGATACTGGCGTTCACCACGGACGTCACCGCCACGCGGTACGGCCAACTCAGCTCGATGACCCTCGGGGATTGTTGCAGATTGGTCATCATCGGTTTTCCTTCGACGATGATGACCAGCACCACGCGACTGGCCAGGCCGAGAGCGAGAATAAAGAACATCCCGACCGTAACGAGAATCTGACGAATGTTCACTGGAAACTCCTACGACAAAGGTTGTGTAATACGATAGGCTAGCAACCCATTCGGGTACGCTTTTGCACTTCGCACGACCGATAAATATATCACAATTTACCTGTTTTGTCAATAGTTAGTTGAATTATTTTGGCTAATCTTAAACAAAATATAAAAATTAACCCCAAATTTTTGGAGTTAAGAAATTTAAAATAATTAATAAGCCTACTTAATATTTTTCATCCACAAACTCTGCCCAGCGCAGAGCGCCACAGCCAAGGCATCAGCCGCATCATCTGATTTTATATCTTCTTTCATTCCAAGAATCATCTTCACTACCTTTTGCATCTGGACTTTTTCGGCTCGTCCATAACCGGTAATCGCTTGCTTGACCTGCAAAGGTGTAAACTCGTCTATTGGCAAATGATTCTCTACGCCGGTGAGAAGTATGACCCCTCTCGCCTGCCCCACCTCAATGGCGGTTTTGACATTCTTGAAGAAGAATAATTCCTCCACAGCCATGCGTGTTGGTTTATATTCTTTTATAATTTTCTCAAGTTCTTCATGGATTTCGGCAATTCGCTCCACAAAACTTTTCTTGGCTGAAGTTTCTATACAACCAAAAACAACCATTCTCCATTCGCCTTTGGCATCTTTTTTTACTATTCCATAACCGACTCTGCCAAAACCAGGATCGATTCCCAAAATAGTTTCACTGTGTATATTTTTCATAAATATTTGCTACTTGCACAAAGGGTTTTAGGAAAAAAGCACCTGTCCGCTTGGGCGAAAGTTCTGCCACCCCAACACTTTTTGATACTTTTTGGTGACAAAAAGTATAGATGTATTATTCGGCGTTGGTAAAATAATCGTCCACATCATCATTCTCCTCTAACTCAGAAAACAAGGCCCCTAATTTTTCTGTGGTTTCTTCATTTACTTCAACTTTATCCTTTGCTATCCACTGTAATCCTGATTCTTTTGTTTCTACTCCTATTTCTTTTAGAACTCCCAAAACTTTTTGAAAATTTTCCATTTTTGTATATATCTCTAATTCATTTTCTTCGCTATCTTTTATCTCTTCAGCTCCAGCCTCAATCAAAGCCAACTCATTTTCTTCTCTATGAACTGAAAACTGTGAACCGAGGACTGTCACTACTCCCATCTGTGCAAACATCCACAGCACGCTCCCAGCGCCAGCCATAGAGCCACCATGATCTGAAAAAATATGTTTTATATCAGATACCGCTCTATTCTTATTATCAGTCAAACATTTGACCAGTACCGCTACTCCACCCGGACCATAACACTCATAGAGCACTTCTTCGATCTGCGCGCCTTCTAGCTCGCCTGTGCCACGCTTAATAGCGCGCTCAATATTGTCTTTTGGCATGCCAACCGCCCTAGCCTTATCTACCGCAATACGCAAAGAAAAATTAGACGACGGATCACCTCCGCTTTTGGCAGCGATAGTAATAAGTTTGGAAACTTTGGTAAATTGCCCACTACGCAAAGCATCCTGCTTCCCCTTTCTACCTTGTATGTTGTGCCATTTACTATGACCTGACATAAAAAATTAATGTAAAAAATTATGAGTTATCCGACTATCCTTCTCAAACCACTCCATAAACTCTTCTCGTTGCTTGCCCAGCATCAACTGCACCTGAGATTTTTTGGAAAAAAAAGGAAACACATGCCAATTTATTCTACCATCATCATTTATAATTAATCCAACGCTTATACCTTCCTGTGTTTCTTTGGAAAAATACTGATCAAAAATAAAATTACCTAAAGAATAAAAAATTGGATGACCATTATAGACTTCCATCTCCTCTACCACATGCGGATGGTGACCAATAATGGCGTCAGTCCCCATATCAATCAGCTGATGCCCAAGGTCTTGCTGAAATTTATTTGATTTTAGACTGTATTCCTGCCCCCAATGAATATTTATAATCAAAAATTTGGCTTGCTGTTTGGCCTTAATTATCATCTGCTTTACTACTGACATATCCAATTCGTGACCAACGGTATTGAGACCAATAAAAGCAATTTTAAATGGCAAATTCTGTTCCTCTCCCGCTATATAGATATCATCCACACCTTCATCATACTGGTTACCAAAACTACCCAAACCAGAATCTTTTAAAACCTGCTTAGTAAAATCAACATTCTTCCATCCCATATCTACTATGTGATTATTGGCCAAAGTAAATCCATCAAATCCATAGGACTTTAAATCTTTGGCCAGTTTTGGATCAAAACGAAAAGCAATTGACTTGGTCGTCGGTACACGTGTTGGCGCGAACGGCCCTTCTAAGTTGGCCATCAAAATATGCTGACCTTCAAAAAACCTATTCTCCTGACCGTGTAAATTGGCAAACAAATAATCTAGGCCATCACTACTCATAACTTTAGCCACACTTCTATCAAGCATAATATCTCCAAAGAATTGCAAAGATGCGACCGGTTTTTTACTAGGTAATCCACTCGTATAGGCGCCAATAATATGACTGGTTGTTTCTGCTAAATCTTTATAAATAATCTCCCCGCTGTTAGTATTAGAAAAAACTGTAAAGTTTTCTGCTTCTTTCAATTTATTGTATTTTAATAAAGCAGACAAACTAGGTTTACTATCTACTTCTAATTCTTGTAAATTTGTTTGACTACCGCTTTCCAAAACATTAAGAGATAATTCATCGTGAAAATCCGCCACTAATTTTGGTAAATAATGAGAAAAATCTACACTTACTAACACCAATATTTTTTCTTTAGAATCAGCCAGTAATTTTACCAACTCATCTATGCGATTTTCGGTTGTATTATTTTTGAGAACTATTGGTACTATTTTTGCATTTGGCCAAGTCTTTTTTACAAATGGTACAAGGGTCGAAATACTGTGTTCATCACCCATTACTCCTTCATTGTTGGTTGCTAACTTTTTCTCTGTGATACTGGCCACCAATTTTTTATCCGTCGCCAATACTCCATATGGAGTCTGCCAAGCGAGTGGGCTAGAAATAATAGAGTCATTACCAATCTGTTTATGATTTGGACCTATAATCACAACTGTCTGCGGAGATTGATAATCTAACCTTCTAAAAAAAGACCCCAGATACCTACCTGCGACCAAATGGTGTGGCACAACCGCTGAAAAAACTCTATCCTCAATTTTTTCTTTTGGATTATTATTGGTAAAAAAAGAATCATAAAAACCAACGTCCATAGAATAGGCGCGATGAAATTTTTGTTCTTTTACTTCTCTACTAAAATCAAACAAGCTTTGCTTTGAGTTTTGCGCTTGATACCAAAAACCAAAGACAGCAAACACCCCTGCCAAAATAGCGAGTCCAAAAATATACAGGAGAATCTTTGCTTTCACTGACATAGATTATAATTATTACCGAATCACACCGCCCCACTCAATGACTGTAAACCCTTTTCTTTCCGGTGTACGACCAAGTGATAGTGGCAAAACATCAATTGGCTTATCAAGCGGAGTAAAGTCCATAAGGATTCTCACCACTGTGTCTGGTCGAGGATTGATAGTGAGAGGCGCCAATTGGTTCATCTGTTGAGTACCAAGGAAAGTCACAAAATAATACGGTTTAACCTGCATGCGTGGATACCAAAACTCCATAAAGTCTTTGGTTTCGTTGGCGTTTAATCCAAGTTGAGTCAGTTTTTCTGGAAGCTCTTTGGCTATATTCTCTTTTTTAATTAAGAAACCTTTTTCTGGTGTTTGGTACAATCCGCCCCTTCCTTCCCAGAAAAGATATGGGTATTGCTTGCCTGATTTTGTTTCTGTTAATTGGCCATTTGGCCCTGCCTTTACCTGCCAACCGCCATTATAAAACGGATCAGAAACAGTCATTCCACCTTGGGGCTCAACTTTTACATCTACAATAGATGTTTTTTCTGGGTATAAATAAATGACTGGCTTACCACATTCGGCTTGTGGCACAAAACGCATGTTCTGCAACTTGATCAATCTGCCAAATGGATCTACCCAAAATATTAATGGCCGCAAAGTAATAAATTCTTCGTAAGAAACTTTATTGCCATTTTGGTTAGGGAAATATCCGTCGGTATAAAGATTCTCTAACAACAAATGGTTTTTATCCTTTAATTCATAGACTTTATCTCCTTTGCTTGTCTTGCCCACCGCTTCCAAATCTGTAGCCACATTTATGGAAGAAGTCATTACAGAAATATAATTTTTTGCACCACATCCTCCCCGATCGGTATAGCTATATTCATACCCATTCCAAGAACCATCATTCCAAACAATTTGCGCCAAATGATTACTCCTATTAAAAAAATCAGGCACTAGAACATAGGTTACCTCCACTCCATGAGCCCCGTACAAATAAAATGCGCCTGTATTTACCGAAGTGTAAATCTGTCCAAATTTTGAATCAGACAATATAGTTATTTTTTTATCTGAAGCACTAGTAAAATTACTAGATTCCTGTGATAATCCATACCAAACATCTGACGACTGCAGAACCTGTCTATCATTTGAACCCTTAATCACTTTCGGAAAATCTAATGAGCTCATCTGAAAATCCGTATTTAATTTAATCTTCTGTTTGAAATCTGGACTTATAGATTGTGCTATATAACCTAGATCACTATAATCAGAGCTGTCTTTTGGGAGATATATATCAGAATAATTTACCAAGATAACTATTTCTTTTTTAAAGTTTAATATATGAAAATAGGGCGGGGGGCCCATACCTTCAACACCCCATTGCACAAGAATGATTCTACCGCTTTCTCCTTGGTGCTCAAAATTACCGACCTCATAATATGAGGCATTTATCTCATATTCACTTCCTTCAAACCACTTCAAATTCTCAACCTGTTTTGGTTGTGCAAGCCAGACAATTTTCTTATCAATCTCCTGTGGCAAAGAAGTGGTAGGAAAAACGTACTTCTTAGGTTCTGTACTATTTTCTGTGTCTGGCACAGTAACAGGATCTGGAACAATCTCACCTACCGTACCTGTTGGCGGTACAGTATTATCATTATTTTGAACTACCTGTGGCGGTACAGCATTTTTCTTTTGCCCAAAATAATAACCGGCAAAAGTCGCGCCTACGAGTACAACCACCGACCCTATTACCATCGCTATTTTTAGCTTTACAGATAGCTTTTTCTCTATTGTTTCCGGGATTTGGAAGACCATATTTTATAGGTTAAATAAGCTTTAATTTATACTTGGCATTGTACTACGCTAGTAGCAAACCAGTCAATTTATCCCTCTATCTAGCCTAATTTAACCATCTATGATAGAGTGTGCTGGCAATATGCCCAAACATAAACCTACTCTATTATCTCAAATTTTCCAAAAAGTGGCCCCGCAAATCGGAGCAAAAATTGTGATGGAGCCAAGATGGAATAAGGTTGGTCAAATTATTTTTAAAAATGGCAAAACCAGCTATTGGCGACATACCAGTCTTGATCTTAATACTTTGGGCGCATCCAAAATCGCCAAAGACAAGGACTACGCCAATTTTTTTCTCACACGTGGTGGCTTCCCCACTGTCCCAGGCAAGGCCTTTTTTTCAGACTCTTGGGCCAAGGCTATAGACTCAAAAGATAATATAAAAATGGCGTATAAATACGCAAATCAACTAGGTCTGCCCGTTATCGTCAAACCAAATAGTAGTAGCCAAGGCCGAGGTGTAGCCAAAGTCTATACCAAATCAGAATTCTATCGTGCCATGAAATTTATTTTCCAATTTGATGATGTGGCCCTGGTGCAAAAACTTTTAACAGGCAGAGATTACCGCATTGTTGTGCTTGATAATAAGATTATCTCCGCCTACCAACGAATACCCCTCAATGTCACCGGCGATGGCAAATCTTCTATCTTTCAGCTACTACAAAACAAAGGCAAAGGATATATAACCAACAAACGCGACACTCATTTACCCATGACCGACACTAGAATCGTCCAAAATTTGAAACACCAAAAATTAACCCTCAAATCTGTCCCTCCAAAAAACAAAATAATTTACCTATTAGACAATGCCAATCTCTCCACTGGCGGAGACGGAATTGATGTCACTCATACAATCCATCCTGAATTCAAAAAACTGGCCGTAGTTATTACCAAATATATGGGTCTGCGATTATGCGGGGTTGATCTGATGATAGCCGGAGATATCAGCCAACCACCTAAAAAATATTGGGTATTAGAAGTCAATTCTGCGCCAGGCCTAGACCATTATCTAAAAATTGGCGAGGCGCAAAAAAAGATTGTGGAAGATATGTACTTGCAAGTTTTGAAAGCGATGGAAAAATAAAAAAAACTAAAAAGACCTGTGAATTTCACAGGTCTTTTTTATTTCTATTTACTACTGCCAACTTACTGTTTAAACCCAGTTCCAGCTGGAATAAGTCTACCAATAATAACGTTTTCTTTGAGACCATCCAAGTAGTCAATCTTACCGGTAATAGCAGTATTGATAAGAACTTTGGCGGTTTCTTGGAAGGAAGCGGCGGACAAGAAGCTTTGAGTGGAGAGAGCAACCTTGGAAATACCCAAGAATAATTCTCGGCCAACTGCGAGCTTGGTACCATCTTTCTTGGCTTGTCGATTAGAGAAATCGAGTTGTGATTTTTCTACCACTTCACCTGGCAACAAATCTGTCTCACCGGCGTCTTCAATATAGACACGGCTAAACATCTGGCGGATGATAAGTTCTACGTGTTTGTCATTAACTTTCTGACCTTGAGAAGAATAAATATTTTGAACTTCTTGCAAAATATATCTCTGGACCGCTTCTCTGCCTTTGAGTTCAAAGAGTTGGTGCGGATTGATACTGCCGTCTGTTAAAATATCACCTTTTTCTACCTTATCTCCGGTCTTAACCAAAATCTTATAACCGAGCGGTACAATATACTCGCGAACATGAGGTCCTTCATAAGATAATGTCAAAGTATTCTTTTCAATCTTTACAGTACTTGGATATTTAGCGACAATTTCTTCTCCGGATGATCCGCGTACCAAGACAGTTTGATCTTGCTGTACCAAATCACCATCTTTTACCATGATTTCATCTTCAGCCTTGGTTTTGATTTTCATCTCATCCATACCTGAAAAATGAATATGGATAATTTCTTGACCACGACGACCTTCGAAAACTTTCTTACCACTTGGAGAAGTAATAATCTTACCATCAGCTTTTTCAATCTCAATTTCACCTGACACTTCAGCAAGCATTGCTTGTTTCTTTGGAGCGCGAGCTTCAAAGAGTTCATCTACACGAGGCAAACCTTGAGTGATATCGCCACCACCCGCCACACCACCAGTATGGAAGGTTCTCATAGTAAGCTGAGTACCAGGTTCACCGATAGATTGAGCCGCGATAATACCTACCGCTACTCCAAACTCTACCGCTTTGTTCTTGGAAAGATCGAAGCCATAACATTTACGACAAATACCTTTTTGCATTTTACATTGTAAAATACTGCGAACGCGGACAGATTCAATCTTGTTTTCATCTACGGCGCGAGCAACTTGATCATCAATCGCATCGCCTTCTTTAACTAAAATTTTATTTCCAACCTTAACTGTTTCCACAGCATAACGTCCCCAAATACGTTCTGATAATTTTTCACCCATTTCTTTGGACTGAGCCATAGAGAATATTTCACCGGTAGTATCACCACAATCATCTTGGAAGACGATTACATCTTGAGACACATCTACCAAACGTCTGGTGAGGTAACCAGCATTAGCGGTACGAAGAGCGGTATCGGACAAACCTTTTCTCGTACCGTGAGAAGAGATAAAGAATTCAAGTACTTCAAAACCTTCTTTAAAGTTACCTTTAACCGGCAATTCGATGGTGTCTCCAGATGGTGAAGCCACCAAACCTTTCATACCGATAACCTGACCGAGCTGACCCCAACTACCACGAGCACCGGAATCGATCATGGCAAATACCGGACCGTTCTTGCCCAAAGTTTCTTGGTTCTTGGCCACAACTCTATCTTTGGTGTTTGACCAGATTTCCAAAATCTTAGCATGACGTTCAGATTGAGTTAACAAACCTTCTTGATATTGTTCTTCCACAGTCACTACCAACTTGTCTGACTCTTTCAAGATACCAGGTTTTTCAGCAATAGCTGGGAAGTCGTCCATACCCAAAGAGTAACCAGACTTCGTGACATATCTGAAACCAAGATTCTTGAGCTCATCAAGGAAATAAGCTACTTCTTGTTGGTCATTAGAAAGTTCTAAACAGAGACGGATGATAAGACCTAATTTTTTTACATTGATAATTTCGTTGAAATATGGAAGTTTCGGTGGCAAAATTTGATTAAACAAAATTCTACCAACAGAAGTTTCAATCATTGGACTGGTGCCTTCTGGGAAACGACTCATATCTTCAAAGCGAACTTTAATTCTTTTCTGCAAACCAATCACACGAGAGCGGTATGCAAGAATTGCTTCTTTTTCTGAACTAAAATATTTTACAGTTTGATCAGTGTCTGCAGTATCATTGCGAGTTAAGTAATAACAACCCAAAGCAATATCGTGCTTAGGAGTAACTACCGGACTACCAGTAGCAGGCTTCAAAATATTTTTTTCAGCTGCCATCAAGTTGTCTGCTTCCCAACGAGCTTCAGCGGTAAGTGGCAAGTGCACTGCCATCTGGTCACCATCGAAGTCGGCGTTAAAAGCGGTACAAACCAGCGGATGCAACTGAATAGCTTTACCTTCAATCAGACGTGGGTGGAAAGCTTGAATACCTAAACGGTGCAAGGTTGGCGCGCGGTTTAAGAGCACGCGAGTTTTCTTGGTTAAATCTTCTAAGATATCCCAAACTTCATCATGTTCAGCTTCAATATATTTGGAAGCGCTACGAACATTGTGAGCCAATTCACGTTTGATAATTTCACTCATGATAAATGGTTTGAAAAGTTCCAAAGCCATTCTCTTTGGCAAACCACATTCATCAATATTTAAGTTTGGACCAACGACGATTACCGAACGACCAGAATAGTCAACACGTTTACCAAGCAAGTTCTGACGGAAACGTCCTTGTTTACCTTTCAAAATATCGGCCAAAGATCGTAATTGTCTCTTCTGACCAGTGGAGGCAGTGACAGTCTTGGCTTGTCTAGCATTGTTATCTACGAGCGCGTCAACCGCTTCTTGCAACATGCGTTTTTCATTGCGACAAATAACTTCCGGAGCGTCGAGCTCAAGCAATCTGCGCAAACGATTATTGCGGTTGATAACACGTCTATATAAATCATTTAAATCTGAGGTAGCAAAACGTCCACCATCAAGCGCCACCATTGGACGTAAGTCTGGTGGAATAACTGGGATTACTTGGAGAATCATCCATTCTGGACGAATCTTGTTTAAGTAGAAGCTCTTTAATACTTTCTTGCGACGAATAACTCTTTCCAATTTCGCGCCTTTTGTTTTTTGCTCTTCTTCGTTTAGTTTCTTGACTGTATCTTCTAGATTAATACGGGCCAACAAATTGCGTACGCCATCAGCGCCGATAGAAGCTTCAAACAAATGACCGTAGCGCAAAGATAATTCTTGATATTTATTTTCAGAAACAATTCTCATCACTTGCAACTCTTTGAGTTCTTTATCAGCCTGTTGGAAATCTTCATCAAGAGCTTTGTATTTTCTATCTGTTTCTTCTTGAATTTTTTCCAAAGCTTGGGCACCTAATTTTTTATCATTAGCGCTCTTGATTTGATCCTGAGATTCTTTTTCAATCTGTTTTTTCTTTGATTTATATTCTTGACGCAACATTTCTCCAGTCTTTTTCTTTTCTTCTTCATTAACATGAGTAATAATGAAAGCAGCAAAATAAATTACTTTTTCCAAAGCTTGAGCAGAAAGATCCAAGACCAAACCAACCTTAGAAGGCACAGAGCGTAGGAACCAAATATGAGCTACTGGAGCAGAAAGCTCAATATGACCCATACGTTCACGACGAACGGAAGAGTGTGTCACTTCCACACCACATTTATCACAAACAATGCCTTTATAACGAATTTTTTTATACTTACCACAATAACATTCCCAATCTTTTACCGGTCCAAAAATTTCTTCGGCAAAGAGACCGCCCTTTTCCGGTTTTTGAGTGCGGTAATTGATGGTTTCAGGTTTATTGACCTCACCATAAGACCAACCCTTGATCACTTCCGGAGAAGCGAGCTTGAGACGGATGGCGCTAAAGTCTGTAGGAACAAAGTTGTCAGCCATATTATTATAATTAATCAAAATTATGATTTATTTATCGTGATGTTTTTTAACTATAACATGACTTTCTTCCTCATTGTTCGACCTAGCATCATCTAATTCTTTTTGTTTTTTAACATCAGGCATAACTGAATATTCACCCGCTTCATTCTTTTGTAAAAGTTCCACATCCAAAGCTAAGCCTTTCAACTCTCTTACCAAAACATTGAATGATTCTGGCAAGTTAACTTTGCTGATTGGCTCGCCCTTAATAATAGCTTCATAAGCTTTGGAACGACCTGGGACATCGTCAGATTTAATAGTCAAGATTTCTTGCAAGGTATGAGCAGCGCCGTAAGCTTCAAGCGCCCAAACTTCCATTTCACCAAATCTCTGACCACCAAACTGAGCCTTACCACCAAGAGGTTGTTGAGTAATCAAACTATATGGACCAATAGATCTTTGGTGAATCTTGTCTTCAACCATGTGGTTAAGTTTTAACATATAGTTATAACCAACCGTCACTTTATAGTCATAAGGTTCTCCTGTTCGGCCATCAAACAAAGGAACTTGACCGCTGGTTGGGAAACCGGCTTTGGCCAATTCTTCTTTGATTTGAGCTTCATTAATACCATTGAGAACTGGAGTAGCTACTTTATAACCCAAAGCATTGGCAGCCAAACCTAAGTGAGTTTCTAAGAGCTGACCAAGGTTCATACGAGAGATAACACCGAGTGGAGAAAGGATAATATCAACCGGTGTACCATCTTCTAAGAAAGGCATATCTTCAGCTGGCACAACTCGAGAAATAACACCTTTGTTTCCGTGACGACCGGCCATTTTATCACCAACCTGAATCTTTCTTTGATCTGCAACTCTAACCTGGACTTGTTTAATCACACCAGGCTGGAGCTTGTCGCCATTTTCTGTTGAAAATATTTTAATACCAGTCACACGTCCGTGTTCACCGTGCTCAAGATAGAGAGAAGAGTCGCGAACGTCTCTAGCTTTTTCACCAAAGATAGCGCGCAACAATCTTTCTTCTGCAGATAATTCAGTTTCACCTTTTGGTGTAATCTTACCGACCAAAATATCACCGGATTTTACTTCCGCGCCAATACGGACAATACCTTCACTGTCCAAGTTCTTTAATTTTTCTTCACTGACGTTTGGAATATCAGCGGTGATGATTTCCGGACCAAGCTTAGTTTCACGAACATCAATTGTATAATCTTCAATGTGAATAGAAGTAAAGTGGTCTCTTTGTACCACGCGTTCGGAAACGATAATCGCATCTTCATAGTTATAGCCATCCCAAACCATATAGGCTACAAGCATATTCTGACCAAGTGATAATTCGCCGTCTTTGATACCAGGACCATCGGTAAGACCTTGGCCTTTCTTTACTTTTTCTCCCAATTTCACAACTGGCGTCTGGTTGACACAAGTAGAGTGGTTGGAGCGGATGAACTTACTTAAGTAATAAGTATGTTTAACCTCTTTTTTATCGGTCACCACAATGTGATTACCGTCTACTTCGGTCACTTCACCGTCTACTTCAGAAAGAATAACATAGCCGGAATAATAAGCAGCGCTTTGTTCGGTGCCAGTACCAACTAAAGGTGGTTGTGGGCGGATACAAGGCACAGCCTGTCTTTGCATGTTTGTACCCATCAGCGCGCGAGTCGCGTCATCGTGTTCTAAGAAAGGAATACAAGAAGTAGCAATACTAATAATTTGATTGGAAGCCACATCAATATAATCCAAGTCACTGGTCTTACCAACACCAGGATTACCATGGATACGAGCTGGCACATTTTCTTCTACAAAATAACCCTCGCTATCAATCTTGGTGGTAGCGGAAGCAGTCTTGGCTTTTTCTTCTTTGAAAGCGTTTAAGAAAACAATTTCATTGGTGACGCGAGAGCGAACTGGAATATCTTTCATTTTTACTTTTGCCAATTTAGCGGCAATTTCTTTAGTGATTTTGTTTCCGCCTTTTACATCTTCAATGGTATCCAATAAAATTTCACCTTCGGTAAACTTTGGATCATTTGGCACTGATTTCAAAACCTTACGATAAGGAGTTTCAATAAAACCAAACTCATTGACGCGAGCAAAACTGGAAAGGTGGTTAACCAAACCGATATTTGGTCCTTCCGGAGTAGCAATCGGACAAATACGACCATAATGAGTAGTGTGTACGTCACGGACTTCAAAGCCAGCTCTATCTCGAGACAAACCACCTGGACCCAAAGCACTCACACGGCGTTTGTGCTCCAATTCAGAGAGCGGATTGGTTTGATCCATGAACTGTGACAACTGTGAACTCATGAAGAATTCACGAATCGCAGAGATTACAGGACGAGCATTGATAAGTTTATTTGGTGACAAGGCATCCAAGTCTTGGGTACTCATGCGGTCTTTGACAATACGTTCCATACGAGCTAGTCCTACGCGGAATCTGTTTTGCGCAAGTTCACCCACAGCGCGAATACGACGATTACCCAAGTGATCAATATCATCCGGTTCTTCTTGAGTGACATTGAGACGAACTACTTCTTTGAGAACAGCTAATAATTTTTCCGGAGACAAAACTCTATTTTCTTTCTTATCGTAATCATCATTGTTATATCCTAAATCAAATTTTGTATTAAATTTATAAACACCAACTCTGCCCAAATCATAACGATCAAAGTTAAAGAACATGGCAAAGATTAAACTCTTGGCATTGTCGGCAGTAGCCAAATCACCCGGGCGAATTCTTTTATATACTTCAATCAAACCTTCTTCCTGAGTTTTGGCAATATCTTTTTTCAAAGTTGCATCAATATAGTCAACGCTTGGGTGATTATTTACATCTTTGAATGCTTCCAAGATTTTTTCATCGCCTTCAACACCAAAAGCGCGCAATAAGGAAGTAGCGGCCATCTTACGTTTGCGATCAACTTTGATCCAAACAACATTGTTCATGTCAGTTTCGATTTCAATCCAAGCGCCACGATTTGGGATGATTTTAGCTCCGTAATATCGGCGTCCGCGGATATTTTCAGCGGTAAAGAAGGCGCCAGCACTGCGGATAAGCTGAGAAACAACAACACGCTCAATTCCGTTAACAATAAAAGTCCCGCGCTGAGTCATGAGCGGAACATCGCCCAAATAAATTTCTTGAGATTTAGTTTGAGTAGTACGTTTGTTTACCAGTCTAGCAGTTACTCTTAGAGGGGCTTCAAAAGTAAGATTTCTTTCGCGACAAACTACTTCATCAAACTTTGGTTCGTCTAAATAATAATTTTCTAAATATAATTCCAAATCACGGCCGGTAAAATCGGTCATCGGAGAAACTTCTTCAAATAAATCTTTGATTCCAAATTTTAAAAACCAATCGTACGAACTCTTCTGCACATCAATCAAGTCTGGCACTGGCATCGCGTCGCGGATGCTGGTGAAAAATTTTCGTTCCTTTGTCTTCAGCGCTTGGCGTTTAAAAATTGGCATACATCGATTAATTAATATTGATTTTTTTATTAGTTAATTTGTATTGTAATTTTAAATTCAATTTGTCATTCCGAGCGGAGCCGTAGCGGAGTCGAGGGATCCCTTATACCAAGTAATAGTAAATACCATGTTTAAGGGATTCCTCCACGGAGTTTATACCCTTTAGGGTGGTCGGAATGACAATTGGGCGATCCGTAGAAACAAAAAATGGCGCCTTGGGGGCGTTTTGACTCTTTTTCTTAAAGGTTAGCTAATAAAAGCAAGGCCAGCATGTAAAATTATTTATTCCTTGCACGACTTCGCAATCCCAAACAGCTCGGGATTACTACTTTTGCGCTAATTTAAGCTAAAAACTTGGTCTCTCTCTTTCTAGAAGTATTCAAGTATCTACATACTACGCTAATTATAAACTAATGTCAAGCAAATGAAATATAATCCGGTTTGTCAAGAGAATCCAATTATTTCGCTAACTTGAGCCGAATAAAGACAAAGGAATGACTATTTCCAAAGTTTTTATCCACAGGGCAGCAGAGCAAGCTCACTGCCCTGCAGGCAGGTTATACATAATAACTTATATTAAATACTCTTTTAACAAAAAACATCCCACTTTCATGGAATGTTTTTTAAAAAATATACCGAGAGCTCCGTGATTATGAATACAAATTTTCTATTCATAATCACGGTCGGAGCCCTCGGGCGGCTCCTTCCGTGGTCGACGCAGAGACGCGTCGACTAGTCGCTACAACCGGGGCGGCGGACCGCCGGTCCAGTTGAGCGACATGACGTGCGTCGGACCAGCCGCGCGAACCTTGCGCTCAGCCACTTCGCGGGCTGCCTTGCGGGCCTGCTCCTTGGCCTGCATGCGCGCCTTGCGGGCCTTCTTGTAGGCTCCACGCAACTGCTTGCGTTCCCGCTTACGCGCCTTGCGACTCGCCCTCTTCGTATCGTTGTCACAATCATCCATTGGAGATACTCCCACCCCCTGGTTAGGAGGGCAATCACCGACCGAGATGGTCGATACCGCTCTATACACTTATATAAATGTCTAAAGCGGTATAACCAACCCAAATCTTAAACTAATCAAGCAACTTAGCAGACTTTTGCCACCCTGTCAATCATATGAACAAGGTTTATTTCCAACAAATAAAAAACTAAAATGCAACAAAGTTCTATATATATTAAAAAATAAAAAAAATTTTGGCAAGTCTTTTATTAACATCACTAAAAATGCTTGACAAAATATTTTTTCACTATAAAATAGTGTCATCAAGATTTATTTTTTCTCAAAAATATTTTTCTTCAGCAAGTTGCGCAAGAGTTGATGTATCAACCGGATCGGATTTATCAAACAAATCTCTCTCTTTTCTCTCGAACATTTTTTTGTTCAGAGAAAGTTTCCTAACTTTGATCCGTTAGTTAAAACATGCAATTCTTGTCGCAGCTTATTGAAGAAAACCTAGCCCCGTCTTAAAATAGGCGGGGCTTTGATTATAAATTCTTTCTCAACCAAAAATTTTATGCTACAATGATGTCAGCGCCGAGTTTCAATGGACGTTACGCGACGTGATTACGTTTAATCAATATGGGAAGACATAAAACTCGTAAATTAACTTTCAGTGAAAGAATAAACCTCAACCCGGACATCGGGCGCGGACTAATAGCCATTCTTCTTTTTATCCTAGGCGGACTATCCGTGCTAAGTTTTTTTTCTATGGCCGGAGTTGCCGGTCAATTTATTGATTCCTTACTTGCTATCATTTTCGGCCAGGTTCGTTATATATTTCCTATTATTATAATTCTGGTGGCAATCCTAATGGTCAAAGATTTGGAATATGAATATCGCCCCACTCACTGGCTGGGATCAATTTTATTTATCCTTGGTTTCAATGGCCTTATCCATTTACAAAATCCAGTTGAAAAAATGTATGAGGTTGCTACTCAAGGTTACGGCGGTGGATTAGTCGGATTTGGTTTGGCCTGGCTCTTTGGTACCTATATTGGCTACTGGGGCGCGACCATGATTCTGGTCGCTCTTATTCTTGTAGGCTTTATCTTTTTATTTAATACTTCCCTGGCAAAAATTGTTGACCTACACAAAAAATTCTTTTTCTTGCTTGGCTGGTTTGGTCAAAAAATTATTGCTTTCTTTGGATCTTTCAAAAAAGACGCCGTTGCTTTTAAAATAAAAGGAGACTACCAAGCCACCGAAGAAGAAGCTGATGAGGTTGAAGATGAAGAAGACGCCGAAGAAGAAAAAAGAGTTTTCCAACAACGCAGTTTGGTTAAAAAGGAAAGTGAAGAAAACGTTGAGGAAGAGGGATTGGAAATAGAAGGATTGGCCTCCGCCCAAGGCGGATCCGCCTTGGGCGGAAAACCGCCAAAACCAATTATTCGCGATTTACCCCCAATAGATTTATTGTTTACTTCAAAAAGCAAACCAACTTCAGGTGATATCAAAGGCAACGCCACTCTTATCCAAGACACTCTGCACAACTTTGGCATTGACGTTGATATGGGGGAAGTACGAGTCGGACCAACTGTCACCCAGTACTCTCTCAAGCCTTCTAAGGGCATCAAATTGACTCGTATCACGACTCTGAGCAATGATTTGTCTCTGGCTCTAGCTGCGCACCCTATCCGTATTGAAGCGCCAATCCCAGGCCAATCTTTAGTTGGTATTGAAGTGCCAAATCAAAAAGTAGCCATGGTGACTTTGCGTGAACTACTAGAGAGCCCAGAATTCAAAAACCCAGATGCACACAATATGATGATTGCGCTGGGTAAAGACGTGGCTGGTAAAGTTTGGTTTGGTGATTTACTCAAAATGCCTCACTTACTTGTCGCAGGTGCTACCGGCTCGGGCAAAACTGTTTGTATTAATACTATTATTTTAAGTCTTATTTTCCAAAACACAGCTGCCACTTTACGTATGATTATGGTGGATCCAAAACGTGTTGAGCTTACTCTCTATAATGGCATCCCCCACCTCCTCACACCGGTAATCACTGACGCGGCCAAAACCGTTAACGCTCTCAAATGGACAATCGGTGAAATGGATCGTCGTTTTACCGTCTTGGCCGATGCTGGCAAAAGAGATATTGGATCATACAATAAATCCGCAGCCGAACCACTGCCATATATCGTATTTATTATTGATGAACTCGCTGACCTAATGGCTATGGCTGCCAGCGAAGTGGAAGCTGGTATTATCCGTCTTGCGCAAATGGCGCGTGCCGTTGGTATCCACTTAATCGTTGCTACTCAAAGACCAAGTGTAGAAGTTATTACGGGTCTAATGAAAGCCAACATCCCAGCTCGTATCGCATTTTCTGTCGCCTCACTGGTTGATTCACGCACAATCTTGGATTCTTCCGGAGCTGAAAAACTTCTTGGTCGCGGTGATATGTTATTTTTAACAGCTGACTTATCAAAACCAAAACGTTTGCAAGGCGCATTTGTTTCTGAAGAAGAAATGAAGCGAGTGATAGATAATCTCAAAGGTGATGAACCGCCTGTCTATGACGATTCTATTACTTCCAAAAATAACAACGCTGGCGGTGGTACAATGAATATGTTTGATGGTTCAAGCAGTGATCACGACGCTCTTTTTGATGAAGCCAAGACCTTGGTAATGGAATCTGGCAAGGCCAGTGCTTCACTGTTACAACGACGAATGAAAGTAGGATATGCTCGAGCTGCCAGACTCTTGGACGAAATGGAAGAAGCTGGTATAGTAGGACCTGCTGACGGCGCCAAACCAAGAGAGGTTTTCATGGAACATTTCCGCCCTACCGAACCAGATGATTTACCTGAAACAAAACAAACTCTTGATGCTGGTGGAGCGCCGGTGTTTGATGACGAAATCCCTATTGAAGAAAAAAACTAACTCACAAGTGTCATTGCGAGAAGAGAAGCGACGAAGCAATCCCGCTGCGCTAAGAAAAACTACACTCGACGGGATCGCCACGTCGTCCCGACCTAATCGGGACTCCTCGCGATGACAATAAAAAGATTATGGCTGTTTTCTGTCGCAAAAATTTAGAACCAATGGTAAGAGTTGGCGAGCGTTTAAAAAACGCCCGCGTTTTACAAAATCTTTCCATAGAAGATGTCTCCCAAAAAACTAGAATTCCTCTCAAATATTTAGAGGCGATTGAAACTGCTCGTTTCAAAGAACTCCCAATCGCCAAAGCGCATCGCCTGGCCTATATAAAAGAATACGCCAAGATGTTAAATTTAAATCCTGCCAGTTTTCTTTACCAATTTTCTCAAGAATCAGATTTACATAATATTCCAACCATTCATCCAAAACGTACACTCAAATTTTGGCCACTGAATTCTCTTTCTACAATTTTACGAAGCGTCGTTGTTGGAGTTTTCCTGGTCGGCTTTGTCGGCTACTTGCTCTGGCAAGTAAACGGCATCTTACAACCACCAAAACTTTTTGTTTTTTCTCCAAATGATGGATCTATTTCCAATAAACTTACCGCCACTGTCCAAGGTGAAACCGAAAAAGAAGTCCAACTGACCGTAAACGGCAAAGAAGCTATGCCAAACGACAAAGGTAGATTTGAAATTGTCCTGGACTTGTCAAATGGAGTAAATACTATTAATATATCAGCTATCAAAAAGCATGGAAAAGTCACGACCGTTATCAGACACGTCATTGTAAAATCAAACAACCTCTCCATTGGAGAAACGGAAAAAAATTACTAATTATTCTTAATTCAACAATGTATGGCAAAACAAATATCAGATGAGGTCAAGGAGAAATTGAAAGCAGCCGAAAGCGCGATTGAACAGATAAAAAGCAAGTTTGGTGATGGCGCCATCATGAAATTTGGAGAATCAAAAATCATGCAGGTAGACACCGTCCCAACCGGCTGTCTCTCTCTAGATATTGCTCTTGGAGTTGGTGGCGTACCTCGCGGACGTATTATTGAAATCTATGGCCCAGAAGCTAGTGGTAAAACCACTCTGGCACAGCATATTGTCTCTGAAGTACAAAAACTTGGTGGCATTGCCGCATTTGTGGATGCTGAGCACGCTCTTGACCCTGACTACGCCAGAAAAATTGGCGTCAGAGTAGATGAACTCCTCATTTCCCAACCAGATACCGGCGAACAGGCTTTAGACATCGTAGAGACCCTTGTACGCTCCAATGCGGTGGATGTAATAGTTATTGACTCAGTTGCCGCCCTCGTACCAAAAGCTGAAATTGAAGGCGACATGGGTGATTCCCATATGGGTCTCCAGGCAAGACTAATGAGTCAGGCTCTACGCAAACTGACTGGTATTATCAGTAAATCCAAAACTGTGGTAATCTTTATCAACCAAATCAGAATGAAAATTGGTATTGTCTTTGGCAACCCAGAAACAACTACTGGTGGTAATGCTTTGAAATTCTATTCTTCATTACGTATTGAAGTTCGTCGCGCCGCTCAAATAAAACAAGGCGACAAGATTATCGGCAACCGCGTCAAAGCCAAGGTTGTCAAGAATAAAGTCGCTCCCCCATTCCGCACTTGTGAATTTGATATTATGTATAATGAGGGCATCTCAGTTTCAGGCGATGTGCTTGATAACGGCGTAGTCTTCAAAGTCATAAACAAATCAGGAAACTCATATAGTTATAAAGAAGAAAAACTTGGAGTCGGCCGAGAAACTGCCAAAAAATACCTCAAAGATAATCCAAAATTAATGAAAGCAGTATCCAAAGATATCTGGGAAATAGTAGAAAAAGGTGAAGCCCCAGAAGAAGAATCACCTACCGAAGAAGAAGTCCCACCACCAACTGAAGAATAGATGTTTAAAAAATCCTGACTAAAGTCAGGATTTTTATTTCAAAGTTAAATTTTTCTTTTCTTTTGACTCCTGCAATAGGCTACGTATGCCACCAAAGGCATTTTAAAATCGTGGAGTCCTCTCAAATAATCAATTTTAAGATTCATTAAAAAATGAATTTCATAATCAGTCAATTTATCCAGTACAATAAAAAGTTTCTTATCCTTCTCATCATATTCATCAAAGGCAGTAAATCCGTCTTTTTGTAATTGACGCTGCGTTGATCTAACCTGTTCATCAGTAATATCATTAACCATATCTAATAAAACCTGTTCGACATTTTCATCATCGAGACGAGACTGGCGTTCTTCTATATGCTCACTATACCTTATTGGATGACTCCGTTTTCTTCTCATGTACTTGGCAAGTACAGACTCCCCTCCCGGATCATAACGATTTATTAAATGGAATATAATTTCTTTTAACCGCCCACTTCCCGAAAGCTCATCTCTCCCACTTGAGATATACTTATCATCACTTTTACCTCTTTCTTGACCATCAACTATTGTTTTAATCCTTTTAAGATGATATCCACTGCTAATATAATATACAGGCAAATCGTCTAACTTTTTTAAACCTAAAAGAAACTTACCGAAACGTACATTACTAGTAGTATCTTTAGAGTGTCTTTCTTCAATTATAATACCCTGGGGAACCCCACGTAATTCTAAATAATCTGTCATCATTTTAGCCACCGGTTTTTCCAAATTCTCAACAAACTCCCCGCCACTTACAAGAATATAAGCAATTTTATTTGCCTGATAAAGTTCTACAGCCTTTTCTAATCGATCTTGGCTTTCTTGACTTAATTCAGTCGGATTATTCTTTTCTACCCAATGTGAAAACACAAAAGCTATACCCTTTGATTCCGTTTCCATCTCTTTTTTTGCTAATCGGTATCCTTCACCTTCCATAATTTTATTACTTAAGTACATCTTTATCTTCCACATCCCTTTTAAGCCGCCTATCATCAAACATAAAGGTAATCAAACATAACATACTCACACTAACAGCCAAAATATAATATCTTACCCCCACAGCCATTCCAATGGCTGCCACCATCCACAAACCGGCCGCTGTAGTTAGTCCTACAACTCTATTTTCTTTATGCAAAATTGTCCCTGCTCCCAAAAACCCAATCCCTACCACAATCTGGGAAGCAACTCGAGAAATATCTGCGCCAAAGGCGGTAATTGATAAAATAGTAAATAAAGCCGAGCCACCAGAGACCAAGGCAAAGGTTCGAGGCCCAGCCCATTTACCAGAATTTTCTCTCTGCCAACCCAGAATTCCACCCAAAAATAAAGCTAAAACCACATGTAGAACCATAGTTATCTCTGCCATACTATTGAATTTAAAGTTAATAACAATAAGATTATTATACCACCTGTTGACGTTTGTGTTAATTATTGATAGAATATTTTTACTTTTTAAAACAAAAGGGCCCTTAGCTCATTTGGTAGAGCACCGCGTTTGCAACGCGGGGGTGATCGGTTCGAGCCCGATAGGGTCCACAAATGGTTTGTACTGTGAATGCCGGGGTAGCTCATCGGTAGAGCGCAGCCCTGAAGAGGCTGGCGTGGCGAGTTCGACTCTCGCCCCCGGCACCAACAATATAAATTATACAATTAGAATAAACGGGGTATGGCTCAATTGGCTAGAGCATCTGGTTTGGGACCAGAGGATTGTGGGTTCAAGTCCCACTACCCCGACACAAGAGATCAGTCCATTGGCTGGTCTTTTTTTGTACTTAGGAGTAGAGTAAAATCAAATCATACCAGTTTAATATTACTATTTATGCTACACAATCAACCGTGGGAAAATATTACGCATCAAAAAGCACGAAATTACAATTGCGGCCATAAAAATTGTGGAAGGGATGTAAGTTCAGAAAAAGGATGGGTCCATAAAGATAAAGATGGCAGATTTATGGACGGGTGCATCTATGAATGTCCGAATTGCAGACGGCCAACCTTTTTTGATATTAATGCACAAACCCAATTGCCAGGTGTTACCCAAGGCGGCAGCGTTAAACATCTACCGCATGATATTGAGACACTTTATAATGAAATTAGGGAGGAAACCGGATATAACGCCTTTACATCAGCGGTATTAGTTGGAAGAAAACTTTTAATGCACATCGCCGTAGAACAAGGCGCAGAAAAAAATTTAAACTTTCTGCAATATGTAGATTACCTGGTTGAAAATCACTTTGCGCCTCCAAAAAGTAAAATTTGGGTTGATAAAATCAGGAAACTCGGCAATGAAGCAAACCATGAAATTATAACAATGACAAAAGAGAATGCCCAAGATACCATTACCTTCTTGGAAATGTTACTAAAATTTATTTATGAGTTCCCCGGACCCAACTCAACCGTATCTGTTTCTGTAGAAAAAGAAATACCTAAACCATCCTAACTTCAATCAAATAAGCTATACCTTCGTCCCCAACGCCGATAAAAATAAAACCCCCTTAATTTGGTGGTTTTATTTTTTCAAAAGCCAAAATTATAATTACCTATAATTCACCTCAATCCGCCTATCCCCCGCCACCAAGCGCACCAACCGCTCAATTTCTTTTCTGGTATTTTCTCTCGCTTCAATTTTTACCATATCAGTTTCGGCCGTTGCTAAGGCGGCTTCTTTTAGTTTTGCATAAGCGGAGTTATACCCATCGTCATTATTGAAAATCTTCTTGAAAATTCCTTGTTTATTTTGCAAACTAATATCACCCACTAGTTCCACTCCATGATCTTCTATAGCAGGCACAGTCAACGACAAAGTGTCCGCCGTTATTTTTATATCCTCCAGAGATAATTTACTTAAATCCACACCCAAACTTGTTTTCATTGTGCCAATTGCCACTATATCCTGCCCCCAAAAGAAATCCTTGAATACACTGCCCGTACTTCGGTCAATCGTAATTTGCTGAGTGATAATATAAGTTTCAGTCACCAAAAATCCTTCGTGCTGGAGCGCTTGCACAATGGACTGCGAACTAACTTGTTCGCTCGCTTGTTTTGGTTTTCCCAGACGATAACCAAAAAACAAACCTGCTCCGAGGACAATCAGGAACCCAATGATTAGTAGTTTGATTTTCATACAACAGTCAAATCAAAATTAAAAATTTAGTCTTAATGTTATCTTAGATGAAATGGGCGGTTTTGTCTATAAAAACAGCGCCTCTTGCCAAATTTATCTCGCCTGATATAATGCCCAAGTATTACCTAACAATGAACCCTATGAATACATATGTTAAATAACAAAAATACAATCACCTGGTCCAGCTTCACTGGCACTGCTTCTTCTCTTCGATAGACGGGCTTGCTTTTTATATATGCTGCGCCCGCCCTATCGGCGGTTTTTTGTTACTCGCCCAAAATTTACGAGTTAAGCGAAGTAAATTTTGCTGGGAGTAACAACCCCGCTTTCATACGGGGTGAAACGCTATCCTGCATTTATTTATATAATCTTATCTATGATCCAACTCACTGAAAAATCATTCAAAAAACTAATCATTACACTGGCTATATATCTTACATCCCTGTTTGCCGCCAACACCCTCGGCCTCAAACTCATGCCCTTTATCTTTGGCACTAACTTATCAGTGTCGGTCTTTTATTTTCCATTCGTTTTTCTGATGACCGATGTCATTGGCGAGGTTTACGGAAAACAAATGGCCAAGTTTTTTGTTCTAGCCGGGTTTGTCAGCACCGCTCTATTTATCGCCTATACCTTAATCTCACTATACATGCCGTGGTCAGCGAGAGGTGAGTGGGTACGGCTTGGATACAATGACGTCTTTGGCGTATCGATACGCATGGCCATCGCATCGCTAGTCGCATTTTTCATCGCCGAATATCAAGACGTGTTTTCTTTCTTTTTCTTCCGCCAAAAATTTGCCGGCAAATTTTTTTGGCTACGATCTTTACTCTCTAATCTTTGGTCACAATTGCTTGATACAGTCATTTTTATGGTAATAGCTTTTGCTGGTGTATACTCCACCCGCACGCTCATCAGTATCATAATCTCTTGGTGGCTCTACAAAGTGGCTATGGGCCTATTCTATACTCCTCTTTCTTATCTTGGTATTTACTTACTAAAAGAAAAAAATGGTACACCTAATCAAATCTAAAAAAATAATATGCTAGTCAAACCAATCAAAACCAGAGTATTCCAAGAAGGCGAGAATCTTCTAGATTTTATAAATAAATACATCAAAAAATTACCAGAAAAATCTGTTCTAATAGTCACTTCCAAAATTGTAGCCCTGGCTGAAAAAAGAACAGTGATTATCAAAGATAAAAACACTCGTGAAGAATTGATCCAGTCAGAAAGTCAGTGGATGAAACGAACCAAATACACATGGCTAACTATCAAAGATGGCGTAGTGATGTCGTCGGCGGGTATAGACGAATCAAATGCCAATGGCAAACTTATTTTACTTCCAAAAGATAGTTTCCAAACAGCCATTGATTTAAGAAAAAAATTACAAAAAAAACATAACATCAAGCATCTCGGTGTCCTTATTACCGATAGTCGACTCATGCCACTTCGAGCTGGGGTCACAGGAATGGCTCTTGGGTACGCTGGATTCCACGGTCTTAAAAACTATATCAATACACCTGATATCTTTGGACGTAAATTTCATTTTTCTAAAACCGATATTGCAGACAGTCTAGCTACGGCCGCAACGTTGACTATGGGTGAAGGTGACGAACAACAGCCGTTGGCAATGATTACCGATGCGCCAATTATATTTACCAATAAAATAAACAGGACAGAATTATATATAGATATCAGAGAAGATATGTATATGCCGTTATTTTCACAACTACCAAACCAGAAGGGTAATCTGAAAAAACCCTAGCCTACTATCCCGTGTAGTTGACGCACTTCTAATTATGAAATATAATGCTTATTATATAATAAGCATAAATATATGGAAGAAAACAATCAAAATCTCAGCAAAAAAGAACGCCAAGAATTAAAAAAGGAAGAAAAAATAAACAAACAAATGTCTGAACAAAAAAAGAAAAGATTAACTTCTATTATTCTTTGGTCTTTTATCACCCTTTTTGTTGTTGGCACTATCACCACTATGGTAATTTTTGCTTCCAAAAATCCTGATACCAAATTTGTTGGTGGTACTGTCAAAGCTGCTGACGAAAGTGATTGGGTGCGAGGTCCCGGCTTAAAGGATACTAGCTCAAAAGTTACTTTGATAGAATATAGCGACTTCCAATGTCCAGCTTGCGCCTCCTATCACCCAGTAATTAAACAAATAGAAAAAGACTTTCCTACTCTTAATGTTGTTTATAGACACTTCCCTCTTCCTCAACATGCAAACGCTAGATTAGCAGCCCAAGTAGCCGAGGCAGCTGGAGCCCAAGGTAAGTTTTGGGAAATGCATGACCTGTTATTTGAAAACCAAAGTATTTGGTCTGAAGAAAAAAACCCAGCTGGGGTCTTCGAAGCCTATGCCAAAAAACTTGGCTTAGACCTAGATAAATTCCGAACTGATGCCAACGCGCAGGCCAGCAAAACAAAAATTGATTCTGATGTTCAAAGCGTTGATAAAGAAATATCTGGCACCCCTACATTTTTCATAAATAATAAAAAAATTGAAAATCCAAGAAATTATGATGAATTCAGAAGTGTTATTGAAAAAGCCATTTCAAATTCCTAACTGGCTACCATTTGTTTTTCTCTTTGTTAGCGCATTAGGATTTGCCGATGCGACGTACTTAACAGTAAAACATTTTTTGGGCACACCAGTTCCCTGTTCTATTCTTCATGGATGTGAAATTGTTTTGAATAGTAAATATTCCATAATTTATGGCCTACCTACTGCCATGCTTGGTGCGTTTTTTTATCTAACAGTAATGATTTTAAGCGCTATTTATCTTGAAACTAAAAAAGTAATAATCATCAAACTCATTGTTTACACAACAACCCTTGGCTTTCTGGCTTCCTTGTGTTTTGTATACATTCAACTATTCGTTCTCAAATCTATCTGTCTTTACTGTATGGGTTCAGCTGTCACTTCTACTACATTATTTATTTTTAGTTTCGTTTTTTGCCACCGCCTGCGGGCGGGGCGCCGCCTCGAGGCGGTAGAGAAAAAATAAATTGTTAAATTCTGAGACGACTCCTACACTGACCAACTAAATATCCCACAATTTAAAAAACCGACCACTTGGCCGGTTTTTTTGTTCTTTATTCTTTTATTGCCCTAGCCACCACTTTCACCACACCCTTATCCAAAGGCCTCGGCAAAATATTCTCTGGATTTAATTTCTTCACATAACCAGCCAGGTTTTCTGCAGCTTTGATTAACATCTTATCGGTAATTTGCGTCACTTTATTATCAAGCGCTCCACGAAATACCCCTGGAAAAACTAACACGTTATTCAGCTGATTAGCAAAATCTGACCGGCCTGTGGCGATAATATAGGCTCCACCAGCTTTGGCCACGTCAGGCATTATCTCCGGTATTGGATTGGCGATTGCAAACACCGCTGGCTTACTATTCATGCTTTGCACTTCGGCTTTGCCAATAATATTTGGCCCGCTAACACCAATAAACACATCCGCATTTTTTAGCACCTCTTTCAAACTCGCGTCTGGTTGTTTTTCTTGATTGGTAGCATTTGCCAATTCCATTTTTGCTGAATTCAGATCTGTTCTACCCTTGTGAATCAAACCTTTGGAATCACAAATGGCAATATTTTTGAACCCATAATCAATCAACAGCTTGGCTACAGCTGTCCCAGCGGCTCCAGCACCGCTAATTACCACCTTAGCCACAGATTTGCTCATCTTCTTCAGTTTCATCGCGTTTATCATGCCTGCCAGCACTACCACAGCCGTGCCATGCTGATCGTCATGCATCACTGGAATAGATAATTCTTTTTTCAATCTTTCTTCAATTTCAAAACAACGAGGTGCGGAAATATCTTCTAGGTTTATTCCACCAAAAACTGGCGCTAAATATTTTACGGCTTTGATAATTTCTTCTGTGTCTTGGGTATCTAGACAAATTGGAAAAGCGTCCAAATCAGCTAGTTCTTTAAAGAGAATCGCTTTGCCTTCCATAACAGGAATCGCCGCTTCTGCGCCCAGATTACCCAAACCCAAAATCGCCGAACCATCCGAGACCACGGCAATCGTATTTCTTTTTAGTGTATACTCACGCGCCAAACTTTTATCCTTAGCAATCACCCGACACACTTCTGCTACTCCAGGTGTATAGGCCAAAGATAAATCTTTTCTATCTTTTATTTTTACTTTACTTACTACTGCCAATTTTCCATGGAATTTTTTGTGGAGTTTTAGAGAGTCTGAATATACTTTATCCATAAGATTATTTTAATTTTTTAACCAAATCAATTGAATCTGTTTGATAACCTGACCCCTGATAAAACTTATATGCATCCTTATTTGGCGCATATACTTCTATTTTTATTTGATCACATTTTTTAGCAATAAAATATCTCTCAACTGTCTGTAATAATAATTTACCTACCCCTATACCACGACAATTCTCATCAACATACAAATCAACTACCCTTGCGGCTTTCAATTTTTTCTTATAACCCAATGTTTCTTCTGCGGGTAATTTATCAAAAATACCTGTGACAAAACCTACGATTTTAGAGTCCGACTGCGCTAAGAATACTACACCTTTACTTCCCTGAACAGATTTTAATAATACCTGTGAAACATACTTCCTACCATAATTTTTTGGACAATATAATAGATCAAAAGTATCAACGCTAGCTAAATATTTCTGCAAACCTTCAGCGCACTCTTCCAAGTCCTTTGTATACTTTTTTGAATATTTAATAATTTTAATATCATCTGGTATTGTATGTTTCATAAGCATTTAAATTATCTCAACAATTTTTTGCTTTGATGTAAACCCTTTTTTTATCACCACTCGAGATGGCGCCACCTTGAAATAATCAGCTAAATTTCTCACAATCCCTTTATTGGCCAACCCGTTTTGTGGCGGTTCTTTTACCGCCACCGTAAAATGCGTAGCATCAATTTTTTCTACTTTATTTTCGTAGGCCATCGGCTTGGCTTTGACAAATATTTGCATAAACGAAATGAGTGAACGGGATGATAAACTTGTTTAATCATTCCTGAACGAACGAGCTTATACCTTCAGTATAAGAGATGAATACAGCCGCAATTAAAATCCAAAATAGAAACGCCAAGTCATTTTTAAAATACGGTACATCGACCAGCCCATGTACTACCAAAGCAGTAAGCATAGCTAGTAGGCCAGCGCCGATTATCTTGTTATTTTGCCTGACTTTATTAGATAAATAGGTAGCATAACACAAGACAAAAACTATGGCCAACATGCCAAACAGACCAATCTCCGTCCAAAAGTTTAAGAAAATATTGTGCGGATAAATAAGTCTTTCCATAACTTTTGCATCATAATACGGTTTCTGGATTTTACGAAAAAACTGACGAACGCCTGTGCCCAACATAAAATTCTTTGGATTTTGTTTCAAAAAAGTCCAAGAATAACCCCATAGTCGCAAACGATTTTTGTTTGCTTGATCTTTAAACAACACTGCTTCCCGCATAGACGGTACCACCAAAGAAAAAATAATCCCGGCAATAGCCAACCCAATCGTAATTTTTTTATACCCAATAAAAAATAATAAAACCAAAAACCCAGCTCCCACTGCAATCCAGGCGCCTTGAGATTTTGTGAAAAAAATAGCCAAAGAAACAAGTAATGTCATTGCGAGGAGGCCAAAAAATTTGGCCGACGTGGCAATCCCCTTGTTAGCACTACCAACCAAAGGGATTGCTTCAGCCGACTTAATCGTCTTCGCAATGACACTAATCATCAACATCAATACTGGCGCCAAATACAAACCAACCGCATTAGGCGAAGTATAAAAAGCAGTCACTCTTCGTGTAGCTTCGTTTGCCCATTCGGGTGTCGCTATCCCCCAACCGGTAAATTTTTGAATAACTGCAAAAATACTAATGCTTAAGGTAGAAAGACCTAAAGCCCAGATAAAATCTTTTGTTTTTAACGTGTCCTTTCTCCCCAACAAAATCAAAAATAAAATTATCGGCTCCAAAAAATAAGCCCGCCACTCTCCGAGAGAGTAAAATACCATATCACTAACAAAAATACTGACGACCGATGAAAGAAAAAATATGACTGTGGCGATAAAAAATAATCTGTGTTGTTTTATCACGCTAATAATTTTTGACCAATCCTCCCGACTATACCTAACTAACCAAACCAAAAACAACAGACCAAAAGTCACCTCTAAAAGGGTAGTCGGAAATGGATATTTACCAACACGAAGCAATTCAAACCGAATAAGGTAGGTAGGCAAAAGTACAATAAACAAAAAAATAGCCCAGCGCCAGTTCTTCCAAGCTAAAAACAGAAAAAGTAGAGAGTAAATTACTAAAATTAAGTTCATAACAGTGGTCATACTATAGCAAAAAGCCCCTTTATTGTCTATTTAATCCCTTATTTATAGCGATTTGGGTTGAGTAAAGGCTCAAAACCTGGTATCCTACCTTAACACTAAGAATTTTCTTCATATGAAGCAAAGCCTACAAAAATTTATTATCTTTTTAATGCTTTTCAGCATAGTTTTTGGCAGACCAACCCTCGCCCAAATAGACACCAGTGTTCGCCAAGAACTAGAAGGACAGCTCCAAGCCATTGAAAATCAAATTGCTGACCTAGAAAAACAATTAACCTCCACCAAAGGTGAGAAAAAAACTTTAGCCAACAAAATCAAACAGTTAAAAAACGAAGAGACCAGATTAAGACTGGAAATAAAAGCCACCAACCTCAAAATAGCCAACCTGGAAGAAAAACTGGTGAAAACAAGCACGGCTATAGAAACGAACAAATCAAAAATTGCCAAACTAAAAACAGATCTAGCCAAACTCATCCGCACAGTCCAACAAAAAGACAGAGATTTTTTTCTGCTTAATCTTTTTATAAAGGAAGGTGTAAGCCAAGCTTTTGTGGAAGCAACCAACTATGACAAGTTATCTGATTCTATCACTAACCTTGTCCAAGAATCCAAAAAATTACAAAGAGATCTAGGTGAAAAACAAGTCGCTTACGAAGACCAGCAAACTGATGCTGAAAAACTTCTAAACGTTGCCAAAATTCAACAGGGGGCGCTGGGAGGCAAACTTCAAGAACAAACGCAACTACTTGAAGAAACCAAAGGGTTGGAGATTTCCTATCAAACACTTTTGCAAGACAGTAAAAAGCAAGCCGCTCAAATCCGCAGTCGTATCTATGAATTACTTGGGGTCGGCACCCAAATCAACTTTGGACAAGCGGTAGAAATTGCCAAATCTACCAGCAAACAAAGCGGTGTCTCTCCAGCATTCCTTCTCGCTATTCTTACTCAAGAATCAAACCTCGGCAAAAATGTCGGTACCTGCAACCGCCCCGGTGATCCGCCAGAAAAAGGTTGGAAAACTATTATGAAGCCAACTCGCGACCAGGAACCTTTTATCACTATTACTTCCGAACTGGGTCGTGATCCTGACGTCACCCCAGTTTCTTGTCCCATGAAAAACAAAGACGGCTCCCAGTTAGGTTGGGGTGGAGGTATGGGTCCGGCGCAATTTATTCCTTCAACTTGGATGGGTTATAAAGACAAAGTAAGCGCCATTACTGGCAAAACCCCAGCTGATCCATGGGATATCCGAGACGCCTTTATGGGCGCAGCTCTACTACTCAAAAACAACGGAGCTGACGGCACTCGTGATGGTGAGTGGAAGGCAGCAATGCGTTATTTTTCCGGTGGTACTAATACTCGCTACCGATTCTACGGAGACAACGTTATGGCTCAGGCAGATAAATACAAACAAGATATTGCCGATTTGGAAGTTTAAATTATTTCTTCATTAATTTAGTCACATACTTTGCAAACACATCTGTCTCAATATTTACAAGATCTCCTTTTTTTGTGTTTTGAAAATTTGTATTCGCAACAGTATAACTTACCAGCGACACGGTAAACCAATCACGCCCAGTATCAACCACCGTCAAACTAATTCCATCTATCGCCACCGAACCCTTATCAACTATCAACTTCATAAACTTGGACGGGATTTTTATTTTTATAATCTTTGAATCTTTCAATGGTTTTATTTCCAATACCTTGCCAACAGTATCCACATGCCCCTGCACAATATGACCATCAAGCAAAGAATTTAAATTCAAACTTGTTTCCAAATTTACTAATTGGCCTTTTTGGAAACTTGAAACAGTAGTTTTTTTCAAAGTCTCTGGCATCCACTCTACCAAAAAGGTATTCTTATCAAATTTCTGCACAGTCGAACAAACACCATTGATAGAAATACTTTGCCCTAATTCTACCGGCCAATTTTTTTCTTTTTTTATCACCGCAAATAAACTCCCGTTCTGGGAATAAATATCATCAACTGTAGAAACTTTTTTTATAATGCCTGTGAACATACTTTGGGAATTAAGAATAGAGCGCGCGAACTTTAGCCACATCATTTGCAATTTGCAATTTCAAATCTTCTTCATTATCAAATTTTTTTGAATCTCTCAATTTTTCCCCGACTTCTACTTCCAAAAACTGCCCGTACAAATCACCGCTAAAATCTAACAAATGTATTTCAAATAAATTATTGGCCGAATAAACAAATATAGCTCCCAAATATTCTTTGCCTTCTACTTTGGTTTTGCCAGCATAAATTCCATCCTCCATCGGTTCTGACAAAACAATATTGGCTGTCGGAAAACCCAACTTACGACCATCCTTTTTCCCATCTACCACTATACCGGAAACTACTACCATACAGATCTTTTATTCTTAACACTATGTTTAAACATTGGAAACGTATCCCGTAATTTTTTAAGCAAAGCGCATTTCCAATTACAAAAAGCTTCACCTTTAACATCTAAACATTTTTCACAACAAATAAAATGGTCGTGACAGCTTGGCTCGGCACAATTTACAAAATGTTCGCTAGAAACTCCACATTTTCGGCATTTCCCCACCACCACCGCTGGCTTATCTGGACTGTTGAACCCCATTGTTACCCGCCCATCAAACACATAAAGCTTGCCCAAAAAATCTTCGTTTGGGTATTTTTCCATATAAGTGACAATGCCGTTGTGCAATTGATAAACATTCTTGAAACCATGCTTAACGAGAAATCCGGAAGCTTTCTCGCAACGCACGCCACCTGTACAAACCGTCACCACTGTTTTATTTTTCAAGTGTTCTAATTCTGGAAGAATCTTCGGTAAATCTCTAAAATTTTTCAGCGGAGGCAAAACCGAATTCTTAAAAAAACCAACCGAGTGTTCATACTCGTTGCGCATGTCCACAATATAAAACTCTTTGTCACTATGAATCCAGCTGTGCAAATCTTCAGCTGACAAATATTTACCGGTTGTAATATTTGGATTAACATCATCATTTCCTAAATGCGCGCTCACAATTTCTGTGCGTGATTTTACCGATAGCTTAGGAAAGGCACTGCCTGTTCCTTCACTTCTTTTGAAATTCATGTCTGTAAATCTTGAATCTTTGAGCATTTCATCAACATACTTTTGGGTATTTTCTCGTAATCCTTCCACCGTACCATTTATACCTTCACTAGTAATAATAATTCTGCCTTTAAAACCAAGCTTCTGGCAAAGCACTTTTTGCTCAGCGCAAAATTCGTCGGGATTAACGATGTTTGTATATTTATAATACAAAAGAATTTCGAAATTATTCATAATATTTAATCTACAATTTTTATCATTGACCAAAGCCAAGGCACCAACAAGATTATCACCCCCAACACAATCCTATAATACCCAAAGATTTTGAAATTATGATTTTGGATATAACGCAACAAAAATTTAATAACTAAAAGCGCTGTCAAAAATGCCACCACAAAACCCACTACCAAAATCAACCAATCATTTCCATTCAAAATTCCTTCATACTTAAGCAAACTATAACCTGAAGCTGCCAGCATCGTAGGAATTGCCAAGAAGAAAGAAAACTCCACGGCTACGGCTCGGCTCGCCCCTAGAACCATTGCCCCGATAATAGTGGCCGCCGCCCGAGAAGTACCCGGGATCATAGCCAAACATTGGAACAAGCCGATTAAAAAAGCAGTACGGTAAGAAATTTCTGAAGTAAATTTTACCGACGGAACAACAATCTGTCTTCTTTCTACCATAATCAATACGACACCTCCCACTATCAAAGCAACGGCCACCGTAAATGTGTTAAACAATATTTCTTCAATCATACTACCAAACAGAGCACCCAAGACCAATGCTGGCGCCACAGCCAAAATTGTCTTATACCAAATATTTACATTCAAAATATTTAAAGTCGTAGCTTTTGTCTTTTCATCTTTGCCAAAAGGCCACAACTTTTTCCAAAATACAACCACCACGGCCAAAATTGCCCCAAGCTGAATCACCACATCAAACATGTCTGTAAATGACTTACTAAAACTTAGCCAATTATTAACAACTATAAGATGGCCAGTAGAAGAAATCGGCAAAAACTCGGTAATGCCTTCTACCAGGCCAAGGATAATAGCTTTGATTATATCTAAAAACATATAAATTGATTTGAGTGGATTATACCAAAAATATCAGATATGTACAGAGAATATGGACAAACAAAAAACCGCCGCCAATAGCGGACAGTTTTTTGCCTCGTTTGTGCACAAGTTGAGATGCCGGTATTTAACGTGTCGGCGGCACGAATCCCTCCTTCTAATCAGGTGCAGAATCTACCACCTTTTTAATGTGAACTTCTACAACGTCATGGCTTTTGAGAAAAACGACCAGAGTATCGACTAGTCTTTGGTGGGGCCTCATCCCTTGGGTCCACCGGTACACTTGTCGCTTACTGAACAACTTGGGCGCCTCCAACGCCCTCAACGCCTCCAACAACCAACCTACCTTGTGATTCAATGAGTTGCGGAGAGGTTTATCATCTCTCACAGAAGCCACAGCATCAATAAGAGCACAGAGAAACAAACTGCCATTCCACCTCGCCTCGAAATCCACCTGCCCCGCCCCCAACAAGACCGACCACACTCGGTCGCCACAGGCTGATGACTCCGAAGCGTGGGCGTAGAACGCAACTCTCACTGAATCGGGAATTTCCCCCTCCATTCCAGCACGGACATAGCCCAGAACAACCTCAGCAACGCACTGATCGCAACTGTCCACGTTTGTCTTCCGAGTTCTCATAACCCCTCCTTGTGAAATCCTCAAAAATACTACCTACCATCAACCCTAGTAAGATAGTCTTTAATAATAGGATAGCTACCTATTTTTGTCAATAATCATAAGACAAACATATAAAATATTGACATATTTTGGCTAATTTGATATAATAAAACTGTCGTAGTATACTCCCACAAAAATATGCGCTATCATGTAATTTTAGAACAACTTGGTTTCAGCGAAAACGAAATAAAAGTCTATACTGCCCTACTTGAACTCGATTCAGGTAGCGTTATCCAAATTACTAAACAAGCTGGGATCAACCGTACCAGCTGTTATGATGTGCTAGAAAGCCTTATTAAAAAGGGCTTGGTTAGTAAATTCCGCAAAAAAAAGAAAATCTTTTTTAGTGCCGCTGACCCAAGGCGTCTTACCAGCTACTTAGATCGTGAAAAAGAAGAATATGAAAAAAAGATTAATTTTAAAAAGGAACAAATTAAAGAAATTCTACCAGAACTAATATCACTTATTAACCCGCGAGGCACTCACCCCCGTGTATCTTTTTACGAAGGTGAAAAAGGCATGCGTGAAGCTTACGAAGATACACTTACAGCGACCGACGGTATTATGGCGTATGCAAACGTGGATGCAGTACATAAAGGATTGCCAAACTTTTTTCCTGAATACTACAGCAGACGTGCAGGTTTAAAAATTCCCATCAAAGCGATTTTTGAAAACAATGAAGCGGGTAAAGAACTTACCACTCACGATCATCAAGAACTGCGTGAGTCCATTATACTGCCTGACAAAAATCTACATTTCACTCCTGAAATTAATGTATATAATAATAAAATGTTAGTAGCGTCGTGGAAAGAAAAAATGGCAGTAATTATTGAATCAAAAGAATTAGCCGATTTACAAAGACTTATCTTCAAACTACTTTGGAGTGCTTTAAAAAAGTAACATTTATTTTTTTAAGTTTTATCCACACTTGACATATACCCCCAGGGGGTATATTGTTATTTTATAGTTAATTTAAGTTTTATAAAATATGGAGCATACAAAATACATGCCCGATGAAAACAAATCCAAAATCAGTCGTCGTCTCAAACTTATAGAGGGTCAGGTTCGTGGCTTACAAAAAATGATAGAAAATGATGTTTATTGTATTGATATCATTACTCAGACTTCGGCGGTCAAACAAGCACTGTCTAATGTAGAAGACATGCTTATGGAAAGCCACCTTGGTGGTTGTATTTTACATCAAATAAAGTCAGGCCAAACCGACAAGGCCAAAAAAGAAATCCTTAAAGTATACAAACTTAAAAGAAAATAATTCTAATTCATTTTAACTAGTAAGTATGAAAATATCTGTATATTTAGCATCAGGACTAATAGTGACAGCCTTGGTGGTCGGAGTAGTCTTTGGTTATTTTTTAACCAGCGATTACAAAATTTCCATGTATGACAAATCTTCTATGGATCTTGGATTGGCAAACCGAACGCTTGACCTTCGTTATATAAATGCCATGATTGCGCATCATCGAGGCGCAATGCTTCTAGCTGAACAACTACAAAAAAATGCTTCTCGACCGGAAATGAAAGATTTGGCGGGAGCTATTCTAAAAGACGAACCAACCGCGATTGCCGAACTATACGCCTGGAAAAAAGACTGGTATAAAGATACAAAGATTGTCCGCGATCCAATCGTGGCACAATTGGGATCCGCTGATGAAAAATTCGAACTACGATTCCTAAACGCTATTATCGCGCACCACGAAGCAGGCATTCTCATGACTCAAGAAACGCGTCTCAAATCAAGCCGTCCCGAAATTTTAAATAATGCCGACGCGGTGGAAGCGTTTTTATCAGGTGGTATACAAATGCTCAAAGGACTTAGAAAAAACTGGTATAACTTATAAATATATGACCAGCCAAACTTTTACAGTTAAAGGCATGCATTGCGCTAGTTGCGCCTCTATTATCACCAAAAAAATTTCCAAACTACCTAATATTACATCCGTAGCTGTAAACTACGGCAATGAAAAGGCCGTCATTGAATCTGACTCATCTCTTAATATACAAACAATAAACGAGGAGCTAAAAAAACTTGGTTACAGCCTGAACTCAGACGACGAAAAAAATGAAACAATGCACCACGCCAGTCCAAGTAAAAACGACGAGTTGCTGATTTTACAGCAAAAAACCTACTTTATTTTACCAATAGCTCTTGTAATTTTTGTATTAATGATCTGGGATATTTTGGCTAAACAAACAATCTCCGTTCCCAATTTGGCACTGCCAATGTCCTTGTTTAACACACTTTCCATGATCCTAGCTACAGTAGCCATGTTCTGGATTGGCAGACAATATATAGATAGTGTCGGCAGGTTCATTCGATATGGCGTAGCGAATATGGAAACACTTGTAGGCCTGGGAACTCTGGTGGCCTATTTATACAGCGTCATAATTACACTCTTCCCAAATATTAGAGAGCTCCTAAAACTACCAGACTACACATATTTTGATGTCACCATTGTCGTAATT
This sequence comes from uncultured Gammaproteobacteria bacterium, assembly GCA_964496095.1. Classification (GTDB taxonomy): domain Bacteria; phylum Patescibacteriota; class Patescibacteriia; order Magasanikbacterales; family GWA2-37-8; genus XYD2-FULL-39-9. The sequence continues at coordinate 20,071 of CAZBWU010000001.1, read as the reverse complement.
GCCTTTATTACTTTCGGTAAATACTTGGAAATGCGGGCAAAAGAAAAAACTGGTGACGCCATTAAAAAACTACTAAACCTACAGGCCAAAACTGCCTTACTCATACGTGATGGTAAAGAAATAGAGATCTCTATTAATGATGTTAAGCATGATGATTTAATCATTGTAAAGCCAGGAACAAAAATTCCGGTTGATGGTGTTATTACCGAAGGTACTTCATTTGTAGACGAATCAATGGTAACTGGCGAACCGATGCCAGTCCAAAAAAATATTGGCGATAGTGTCGTGTCTGGCACTATCAATACTAGTGGTTCATTTACCTTCAGAGCAACGAAAGTCGGTTCAGAAACACTCTTGGCGCAAATCATCAAAATGGTTGAAGGCGCACAAGGAAGCAAAGCTCCTATCCAGGCTTTGGCTGACAAGATTTCCAGTGTCTTTGTGCCGATAGTGCTGGTCATTTCTGTTTTGTCCTTAGGCGCGTGGCTACTATTTGGCTCTGGCCCGCTTGGATTTTCACAAGCTTTATCATTTGGCTTAGTTTCATTTGTCAGTGTGCTCGTCATCGCTTGCCCTTGCGCTCTTGGCCTCGCCACTCCCACCGCAATTATTGTCGGGGTTGGTAAAGGCGCGCGTGAAGGTATTTTGATTAAAGACGCAGCCACTCTCGAAAAGCTTCATCAAGCAGACGTAGTAATAGTTGATAAAACAGGAACAATTACCATCGGTAAACCGACGCTGGTTGATATTAAAAATTTATCCGATCTAAAAGATATTGAGGTAATTTCTATTCTCGCGTCGCTTGAAAAAAAATCAGAGCACCCGATCGCTCATGCTATAATAAACTATGCTAAAGAAAAAAATATCCTCACATCAGAAATTATGAATTTTGAAGGGCTTCAAGGCAAAGGTGTTAAAGGAATGGTAAACAATACAGAATACTACGCAGGCAATATAAAACTTATTAAAGATCTTGACATAACTTTTAACAGCGCAACCATCGAAGAATTTACCGCTCAAGGAAAAACCCCTGTCATACTAGCAACCAAAACCAAAGTGCTAGGATTTGTGATGGTGGCTGATGAAATAAAACCTGAATCAAAACAAGCTGTGGCCAATCTACACAAACTTGGTATAAAGGTAGTAATGCTAACTGGTGATGAGGAAAAAACTGCTAAATATATCGCCTCACTTGTTGGTATAGACGAAGTAGTGGCCCATGTCTTACCCCAAGATAAATTGGCAAAAATAAAAGAAATCCAAGCCCAAGGCAAAGTTGTAGTTATGGCTGGCGATGGCGTCAATGACGCTCCTGCGCTCGCTCAAGCTGATGTGGGCATCGCTATGGGTACTGGCACTGATGTAGCCATTGAATCTGCTGGTATTACCCTGCTCGGTGGAGATATCTCCAAATTGGTCAAGGCAATAAAGCTGTCCAAAATAACCATGCGCGGCATCAAGCAAAATCTGTTCTGGGCATTTATTTATAACATCGTCGGCATACCGTTGGCGGCCGGTGTGTTCTACCCAATTTTTGGATGGATGCTCAACCCAATATTTGCCGGACTGGCCATGGCATTTTCAAGTGTTTCGGTGGTAGGCAATTCCTTACGCTTAAAGACTAAAAAATTGTAATAATTTAATTTGACAATTGTAATCATTACTACTACAATATGTAGTAAAGAAAAATAAAATATTATGCAAACTTATAAATTCCACGTCAATGGCATGCATTGCCAATCGTGTGTGGTTCTCACTGAAACTGAATTAATAGAACAGCCCGGAGTAAACCAAGTAAAAGCATCCCTGACAGATCTAAGCGTTGATGTTAGCGGTGATTTTGGTAATAAAACCCCAGAAGTTATCGCCTCTGATCTCAGTGTTGTACTAAAACCACACGGATACACTCTCAGTTTGGAAAAACAAAATCATACGGTAAAATGGTCTGATTTTTATATTGCCGGACCTATTGCCTTGGCTTTTATTGTCCTATTTATTCTTTTGCAAAAAACTGGCCTCGTAAATTTAATTGGCGGATCTAAAGTTAGTTATGGTACCGCCTTTATCATCGGCCTGGTTGCCTCTGTTTCTAGTTGTATGGCCGTTGTAGGCGGGCTAGTACTATCTATGTCTGCTAGTTTTGCCAAAGATGGCGACAGGATACGACCTTCGATACTTTTTCATCTTGGAAGACTTGTTTCATTTTTTATTCTCGGTGGTGTTATCGGCATCTTAGGATCAACTTTCCAATTAGGTCTAACCGGTACACTTATTCTTGGACTGATAGTAGGGGTTGTGCTTTTGATTTTAGGTTTGAACCTATTAGATATTTTCCCTTGGGCAAAGAAGCTCCAACCAACCATGCCTGCTTTTATCGGCAAGCGTGTGCATGGCTTAAAAAATATTAGTCACACCCTTACTCCGCTCCTGGTTGGCACCGCTACGTTTTTTCTACCCTGTGGCTTTACCCAATCTATGCAAATCTACAGCCTAACTACAGGCAGTTTTTGGACCGGCGCTCTTACTATGTTTATTTTTGCGCTTGGTACTCTGCCAGTCCTAGCTATTTTAAGTTTTAGCTCGCTCGGCATTCACAAAAAAGCGCAATCAGGTATATTTTTCAAAACTGCTGGTTTGGTCGTTATATTTTTTGGTCTTTTTAATTTAATAAATAGTTTAGTAGCAGCGGGAATTATTCCGCCTTTGTTTAGTTTTTAATATGAAAAAAATACTTATCCCAACCATACTTGCATTCGTCACTATTATCCTCGCTTTAGTAATTTTCAACAAACCAGCTGGCACAGATCCTCGCGCAACCCAACTAACAAATAATGTAATTACAGGTGACAACAAACAAACCATTACTATTAAAGCCAAGGGCGGATACGAACCAAGAAACACAACTGCTAAAGCCGATACAGCTACAACCTTAAAAATACAAACAAACGGCACGTTTGATTGCTCTTCATCACTTGTTATCCCTAGCTTGAAATACAGAAAAAACCTCCCTCCAACCGGAGAAACTACTGTTGAAATTCAACCGCAAAAATCTGGCACTTCTATTCGTGGTCTCTGCTCAATGGGAATGTTTAACTTTACTTTGAATTTTAATTAGAAGTTTTTTCTTTTGGTATAAACTTAAGAGAAATAGAATTTACACAGTGTCTAGTGTCTTTTGGCGTGTAGCCTTCGCCAGTAAAGACATGCCCGAGATGACCACCACAGATCGCACAAGTGATTTCAGTTCTAGAACCATCGGCATCCATAGTTTTCTTGACTGCGCCAGGGATCTCCTGATCAAAACTTGGCCAACCACAACCTGAATGAAATTTACTATCTGAAGTATATAATGGTGTATTACACCGACGACAAATATAGGTCCCTTCTACAAAAAAATCCTCATACTCACCCGTAAATGGCCTTTCCGTGCCTTTGTTTATTATTACTCTTTCTTCTTCAGGGGTTAGGGCATTGAGTTTCATATAATTTAATTACGGTTTGTCATCCCGAGCGTAGTCGAGGGATCCCTTATACTAAGTTTTTGTAAATACCATGTTTAAGGGATTCCTCCACTCAGTCGTAAAAACTCCTTCGGTCGGAATGACAACGCACGGACAGGGATTCTTCGCGTTGCTCAGAATGACAATTAAAATTATCCTGATGTTAAATTATTTTTTCTTAATTCTTTTCTAAATTCTCTATAATCCGGCACAGTCTTGGCTACCAAACTCCAAAACTTACGCGAGTGATTCATCTCTGCCAAATGGCACATCTCATGCACTACAATATAATCTACCGCTCGCTCGGGTAATAAGGCAATCTTATAATTAAAGTTTATATTCCCCTGTCTAGAACAACTCCCCCATCTAGTCGTTTGATTTTTAATCATCACTTTTTTCCACCTCAATCCATAAAACTGATTAAAGTATTCCATTTTTTGTCTAGCAATTTTTAGAGCCGTTGATTTGTTTCTGATAAAATCCATTCTCGAATTTTTTGCCTTTACTCGTTTTGGCACAGACGCCAACTTATCAATTTTTTCCAAAACCCACTTTGATTTACGAATAATAAATTGTTCAATAGCCCTAATACTCAAAAACCTGGGCGCAGTCACAATCAACTCACCGCCCGGATAGACAACCAATCGCAAACTTCGAGATCGACCACTAATTTTGAGAGTATATATAATATTTCTTTGAAGAAGCTCAATGCTTTGTTGCATAGACTAACTTTTTCTATTGTTGTGTAACAACATTTCCATGGCGTGTTCCATAGAACCCGCCTCTACCACATCACCACCATTAACAAAGAAGATGTCATCAGCATTTTTAATCGTATTTAACCGATGGGCAATAATTACTTTTGTGGTTGAGATTGGTAAATGATTTAAAATATCCTCTAATAACTGCTCTGTCACCGTATCAATGTTGGCTGTAGCTTCATCCAAAATTAAAATATCAGGATTGCGTAATACAGCGCGCATAAAAGCAATCAATTGTTTTTGACCAAGACTAACAGCGTCTCCACTGGCTGTGAGTTTAGTATCCAATCCTTGATCAAAACGTTTTAATAAACCTTCTAACCCTGCCTTAGCAATTACCCCTTCCAACTGTTCATTATTATGAGCTGTATATTCTTCATTGCCATACAAAATATTTTCTCTAACAGTGCCGGTAAACAAAACCGGTTCTTGCAAAATAAAACCAATTTTTTTAGTTCTTTCTTGAGGTGAATAACTGCGAATATCCCTGCCACTTAACAAAATACTACCGCTGGTTGGGTCGTACAGCCGGGCCATCAAAGATGCTGTGGTGGTCTTACCACCACCGGTTGGACCAATCAAAGCGTACGTTTTTCCTTTTTCAAGACTAAAATTAATATTACGCAACACTTCTTTACCTTCAGGATATTTAAAATTAATGTTTTTAAATTCTAAAACAGAATCAGTGCCGACTGAATCAACGTCTGTCAAAATTGGCAAATCACTTTCTAATACTAGAATATCGTGAACTCTGTCCCAACTAGCTAGTGCAGCTTGAAAGTTGGCCCAGAGAGCCGCTAGCTGGCGCAGGGGGTTATAGAAACTAGTAGCGTAAGAAAGAAAACTAATCAACAAACCAATGGTAAAATTGCCTGATGAAATAAGGGCGATGCCATAAGCCAAAACAATTAATTGCCCCAAATTGGCTGCCAAACCATAGATTGGAATAAAGGTATTGTTGGCCACACCAGCACCTACAGCCGCTTTATAATTTAAATCATTTACTTCTTGAAATCGTTTTTTGAAATAATCTCGACGATTAAACGCAATAATAACTTTAAAATTATTTAAGCTCTCTTGAATCTCAGAACTCATATCCCCCAACGACTGTGAACTAACTAAATTTTTTCTCTTAACCCAAGCTGATAAAATTCTAGTGATAAAAAACAGAAAGATCGCCGGTGCCAAAGTAGCCGAACCCAAACGCAAATTGAGACTTAAAAGAAATATAGCTGACCCTACCATCAAAAAAATATTACTAAAAAATTGTACCAGTGACTGAGAAAAAAACTGGTTGATTTTATCAGTATCATTATTGATTCTGGAAATCAAATCGCCGGCTTTATTTTGATTAAAAAAAGCCACCGGCAAAGCTTGAAGTTTGTTAAAAATTTGATTACGTAAACGATATAAAACTCTCTGACCAACCCCACCCATCAACCTTATTTGCACATAACTAGTTACAAGCCCTACCACATACACCCCAAAAATTATCCCGGAAAAAATTAGAACTCCTTGAAAATTACGACCAATTATATAGGTATCTACCGTATGAGCAATCAGCCGAGGCGCCAACAAACTAAGCGCAGAATTAACAACCACGGCCACTAAAGCCATGGTCATAATTTTTTTTTCTTCTACAATAAGTGGCCACATTTTTTTCATTGCTTGCCAAGTAGATGTTTTCTGAGAATTGTTTGGCTTACTTAGATTGTAATTCATAAGCGCTTGTACTTTGCTGTGAATTATATATTTGGACATATTCCGGCGAAGTTTCCATTAAGTCTTTATGTTTACCTACGGCCACCACTTCACCCTCCATCAACACAATAATTTGATCATAACTTTCTACCGAAGCAATCTTTTGGGTTACAGACACCAAAGTTAACCCAGGATAATTTTTGGTCACATTATCCAAAATCTTTTTTTCTGTACTAGCATCAACCCGCGCCGTAAAATCATCCAATAGTAAAATCTTTGGATCAATTGCCAAAGCGCGAGCCAGCATAATGCGCTGTTTCTGTCCGCCGGATAAACTCGTGCCACGTTCCGAAACAATGGTTTCTAGGCCTTGGGGTAGACCCCCAACAAAATCATCCAGTTCGGCTGTGCTAATTGCTTTTTCCAAATCTGCAGATTCAACATTGGTATTAAAAGCAATATTTTCTCGCAAAGAAATATTAAAGATAATACTATCCTGAAAGACCAGACCGATTTGCTTATATAAGTTTTCTTTTTGATACTCACTTATATTCCAGCCATCATACTTTACCTGACCTGAAGTTGGTTGAATCAAGCCAATTAACAAACTTAACAGTTGAGTTTTTCCGGCAGCGGTCGGCCCGATGATTGCCACTCTACTACCAGACTTAATTTGCAAAGACACATTTTTTAAAGCCGCCTTTTCACCGTAAAACAAACTAACATTCTCTATTTCAATTTCGCCTTTTAATAAATCGGTAATCTGACCATCGTCTTTTGGCGCTGGTGAAGATAAGACCGTATAAATTCTAGTATAAGAAGCTTGTGCTTGAGCAATAATAGTACTGACAAAACCCAAAATAAAAATTGGGAAAATTAAAATAACTAAATAACTATTAAAGGAAGCAAAATCTCCCAAACTCATCGTTCCACCAATAATAAACTTACCACCTAATACTAAAATAATAAGCACTGCGAAGTTGGAAGCAAAAGTAACAATTGGAATAAGGGCTGAAAAAAGTTTGAGGATTTTTGTACCCACGCTTCGCGCTTCACTGTTGGCTTGAGTAAATTTTTCATGCTCGAGTTGCTGTGAATTCAAAACCCTAATCAGGGCTGAACCAAGAATGCTTTCATTTATTACTTTATTAAGCCAATCAATCACTTCACGAACTTTGAGAAATAGGACTCTCACTCTACCAAAAATAACAAAAAAAGTTACCCCAATAATCGGCAAGATAACAAGTACCGCTAAGCCTAATTTCCAATTGATAGAAATAAGCAAAATGCTTCCCCCTAAAATTAGGACAATCGAAGAAATGATACTAACCACCGCTTGCGAAACAAAGTTCTTCACCGAATCAATATCCGAAGTTAAGTTGGTTAATAATTTTGATGGTGTAATAGTTTGTACTTCGGCAAAAGTTTGCGTCGAAATTTTTTCTGATAACTTGGCGCGTAAATCTCTCGCTACTCGTTCCGAAGCGTATGTCTGCACAATACTTTGCAGATAAGTAAGTAAAAATATAAAGCCTGAAGCTATACCAAACTCCCACAAAATTTTATTTAATCCCCCACCCTTCAAAAACCCATCCACTCCGTGCGATAATAATCTTGGCAACCAAAGAGTTAAAGCATTACCAAAAATTGCCAATAAAACCAAGGGTATTATCAAATTACGATAAGGTTTTAGCAAGCCAAATAAATTCGGCTGAGTCGATTTTTGTGGTTTAGTATTATTCATGATAAAAATTAATATTTTGTTTCTGGATACCAATTAAGCATCTCTACCGTAATATTTGGATTGCCGACGTTTACAAGTTCCTTAAACTTGTTTACATCACTTAAACCGTTTGTTCCGCGGTAGTGGTAAGGATACACCTCTCTTGGCGCAAAGTCGAGCACAGCGCTAGATGCTTCTTCTACGCTCATAGTATAGGGCAAATTCATTGGTATTAAGGCAATATCTATGTTTTTGAGGGCTCGCATTTCTGGCGTACCAGATGTATCACCAGCCACATACAAACGCTTGCCTGATTTTTCTACTACATAACCATTACCTCTGCCTTTAGTATGAAAACTCTTTGGATCTTCAGGAAGATTATACATTGGAATTGCTTCAATAGAGAATCCTTTTTGCGTAGTTTTCTCACCATTGGCCAACACAACTGTTTTTGCCTGTAATTTTTCTGGCAAAAGATCAGCTACGGCCTTTGGCGCGACTATGATTGTATTATCACTCACAATTGCCAGTAGGGTCTCTACATTCAAATGATCACTATGAATATCAGTAATCAAAATAAGGCCTGGCTCATCTAAACCAGCAAAGGCTTTAGCTCCACCAACAGGGTCCGTATAAATTACCTCTTCGCCCCAATTTATCAAAGCCGTGGCGTGCGAGACAGGATAAATACCTATTTCGGACATATTGGAAATTACATCTTGAATAGTCATATGTTTTTGCTTAGTGACTAATTGATAGATGCCAATACCTAGAATTACAACTGCGATGATGAGAGCTTTTTTCATAAAAACAACTATATAATTATGATTCTCTTAAGATACTACCATACTACATCATACTATTTAAAGCCTCAAGGCACTGTGGAAGCGTATCCCAACCAGCCTCACTATTCAGATGACCACCATTTTTAACAATTACCAGCTCGCCACCAAGCTCACTTGATAAATTTTTTGCATGTTCAAGCGGAACTTTCGGATCATTATCTCCATGGATTATTGAAAATAATTTGCATCTAGACTTAATGGTTTTAAAATCAAAAGGTTTGTCTAAAAAACTATCTAATTTTCTATTATCAGTTTTTTCTGAAGGTCCAGATACTAAAACCGCTCCGGCAATATATCCGTCTTGTTTATTTTCTAAGTAACGTAAAATTGCCGGCACGCCAAGCGAGTGTCCGACCAAATAAATTTCGTCACTTTTATTTCTTTCTACATGCCGAGCGATTTCCTCAACCCACTCTTTACAAACTGGCTCGTCAGGAGTTGGCATAGATAAAGCACCAGCATAGACACCTTGCTTTTTTAGCTCGCCCATAAGCCAGGGTCTCCAACCTCCATTTGGACTACCACAAAAACCATGAACAATAAAAACTTTTTTCATAAACAAAGTGGTTGAAAAGGATAAATTAGTAATTCATTCTCGTTATAGTAATTTGCAATATTGTCGCAAACAAAACCCACAACAGATACGGGATATTGGCATAGATAATCCAAGTATACGTTGGCGCTCCAGTTTCAATATGAAGCTTGAGTCCAAAAGAGTACAAAGCGATAAGCGCCCACACGAGCGTACTGAGAACAAGAATGATATCAACCGAAGCAAGGAGGTTATTCTTGAGTCCAAATTGGATGGGTGTAAATGCGAAATTAAACAATAGATTGAGCGCAAAAGGCAAAGCCACAATCCACGGAATTTTGCCCGTAAACGTCTTGTAAAACACGGTGCCAAAAGTTACCGCAATTATTGCATACAGCACTGTCCACACGGGACCAAAAAGCCAGCTTGGTGGTGCCCAGGAGGGTTTGGTTAGTGTTTGATACCAAGTGTAGGTGGACATAGAATTACTTTTCTTCTTCTGCGAGAGGGATGGAATTTTTACGCTCCTGATTTACTTTACTATAATGTGATGAAAAATCTTTGATTCGATTTTCCTGCGTATAAATCATATCAATAATAATTCCAAGTGCATCAATAGCTTTTTGTATTGTAACCTTGTCCCAGCTTTTGGCGTGCACAGTTTCATCGCCGATATTTTTAATATTCAAAAGCGGATCTGTTATACGCTTATCGAAACCAAGTTTTTGAATTTTCTCTTTGTAATCCTCCCCTTTTGTTTTCTGCTTGTCACAAATTTCATATATAACTTTTCTGCACATTACCGAAGCAGATGAAAGAAGTCCAAAATTATAGGCATCAACTGCTTCTTTGTAATGCTTGCGAATATTTTCAGGAATATAATCTGGCAATGTGCTGTTACTGGAAGGATACTGAATCTCAACTTCTCTTTCCTTAACATCATCCCAACCACGTCCAGACATACTAAACTTTTCCTTTACTTTGATATAGGTTAATCGCTTACACCCTTCTCTACTACATTTCACAATGTAATGTGCCCAATCATAAGCAATCCAATCAGCGCGTCCTTCTCCTGTTTTATGCACAAGTTGCTCGTGATTTGACGATTGGGTATCGTAAATCACATTTTTAATTCCGCAGTGGGGGCAATCAAAATAATCTTCTGATAAGTCATTTTTCATATCATTCTAAAAAATCATTCATTGATTTACCTCTTTCTTTCAATGTTTCTTCAAGCTTTTTTCCAGTGGCTTCTATTTCCTCATCGTTAGCTTTCCTGACGGCTTTTTCTACGCCGAAAAGTTTAATAAAGATTTTGTCAAAAATATATGTGACGCCAAACCAAGTAATTAGTCCGTATAGAATTGAAAGAAAAATATTTACTTCAAAAAATTTCCAATATATAAAAATGCTTACTAAGGCAACAACGAGATAAATCACGATAGATGCTTTACCAAATGAGGATTGGTTGTAGAGATTACGGGAGGCCCTCTTTAATTCGATTTCCCGAAGCATCTTTGCTTCTGGAAATTTTTTATCAAATTTTTCTTTCATTGATTCCATAAGATTTATTTTAAAAGCTCATCGCTTATTACTCTCAACGCCTTCCAATTTTCAATTTTTCACAGCAAAATGGTTTACGCCAAAACATTCCCGATCTTCATTTTTAGCGTCCTTTCAAGTTCTTCAGGCACATCAGTCCCGATACGATACACCTTGCCATTTTTCAAAGAAATTTCCACGGCATCAAATCCGGAAACATTATAAATCCACATTTTTGGCCAAAACCACAGCCTGATACCCCAGCCATAATACCACTGATTTTTCACGGCTTTCACCGAGATAATTTCGGCAAGGGAAAATTTCTTTTTGAAAATGCCCCAGCCAAATTTGATCCCAAGGTAATTTTCTTCAATAGACACTGTCAAGGTTACAAACGATACCAGAACAAATAGAATGAGTGCCATCATGGCGGTAACAGCAAAATTGGTGCCAGAGTCAACCGACGGAGCCTCGGCCCGAGCCATAATCTGAAGCCATGCAAAAAGCGCTAGCACAGCCAGCGTCACAACCAACATTAGATAGCCAATTTGAGTATGTTTGTATGTGGTCATATGTTTTGATTTTATGAAAGTTTTTTCAAAATATACGCAAAATGTTTGGCTGAAACCGGCTGTACGGAAAGCCGGGGCGCCTCGGCAAGAACCATACCATCAAGCTTCGGATCTTGCTTAATCTCAGCAAGAGTCATTACTTTTTTAAACTTTTTCACAAATGCAATATCAACCAGCTGCCATTTTGGATTTTCCTTTGTACTCGACACATCGTAATAATCGCTCTTTTTTTCAAACTGCGTCGGGTCGGCATACGGTTCACTCGCAACCTTGCCGATACCAACGATTTGTTTTTCGTCGCCAGTGTGATAGATAAAAACGAGATCCCCTTTTTTCATTGCCCGCATATGATTGCGCGCCACGAAATTGCGTACACCTGTCCACGCCTCGCGCTTATTTTTCTTCAAATCATCAATTGAAAACTCTTCTGGTTCTGTTTTAAGAAGCCAATAATTCATACACAGACTATTAATCTAATTACAAATCAATCTCAACTGCTACTGGGCAATGGTCAGAGCCCAGGACGTCAGCGTGGATAGAAGCTTTGGTAACTTTGGGTGCTAATTTCTGACTAACAAAGACATAATCAATTCTCCAACCAACATTGCGGGCACGAGCGCCGGCGAAGTGACTCCACCAAGTGTAATGCCCATTGCCTTGAGTAAACATACGGAAGGTGTCCACAAAGTTGTGCTTAATCATATTATCAATCCCTTCACGCTCCTCGTAGGTAAATCCTTTGTTGCCAATATTTTCTTTTGGGCGAGCAAGGTCATCTTCGGTATGAGCGACATTTAAGTCACCGCAAAAAATAACCGGCTTCTTTTTCTCAAGCTGACACATATATTCCAGAAATGCAGGATCCCACTGCTTATGGCGCAAGGGAATGCGTGAGAGATCGTCTTTGGCATTAGGCGTATATACCGTGACAACGTAGCAGTCTTTTAATTCTATGGTCGTGACCCGACCTTCAGCATTGGGATCTCCATACTTATCAGCCACCAGGTTATGTTTTTGAGCGATCTTTTCAGGAATACCTAAAACTACGGACAGCGGTTTGATCTTGGTAAATATAGCCGTGCCACTATACCCTGGTCGCACTGCAGAGTTCCAATATTCTTCATAGTCAGGCAAATCAACCGCACTCTGGTGTTGCTGAGCCTTGGTTTCCTGCAAACACAAAATATCGGGTTTGTATTTTTCAATAAAAGGCAAAAACAACCCTTTTTTATGGACTGCTCGAATACCATTGATGTTCCAAGAAATTATACGCATGGTGTTACGAATTTATTTTTCAGACTTTATTTTTTCTAGAACGCCTTTTCTCTTAACTATATTTTTGTAATCCCACTGTATTTCTTTAGCTTTTTTAAGCCATTTTTTTAGATGCGTGACTTTAATTTCTTTTAAGTCAGTGTAAACTATTTCGGCAGCTTTAAATTTACCTTCCGGCTTTAATTCTTTTTCTTCAAAACTTTGCCCACTAAAAAACATAAGCGCAACTTTATTATCCTTCCGTACTGAATATGACACGACAGGGTTTCCGTCTATAAAATAGACCGGGCTACCATGCCAGATTTTTGATTCACTTTTCTTTAAATTACTATTTATATTTACTTCTAGAAAATCACAAATTTCTTTTACTTTTTTAGTTTGTAATTTATTGTACTCAGAAATAGTTATTGCGATTGTTTTTTTCATATACGAAATGAGTATATATGTGGTTTTAGCCCCTATAATTTTATTATGAGTTATTATAGTTTTACTTTTTCTTTCGGCCTACTGCGAGTTTGATAATTTTCTCAAGCTCTTTTGTATCCACATCTGAAAGTTTGTTTATATAAATACATCCTCCTCCTTCTTTATATTTTCCCAGTTTTAACAGGAAGTCATTTTCTCCTTTATTTTCTATTAAACCTTCGCGAGCCATTGTAAAAACTTTTAACCCATAAAGAGCTATATTTCCTTTTCTAGGAGAAAAACCTATCATCATCCACTCTGCCTCTTTGCCATTGGCATAGGTATATGTCATGCGACCGAAGCCGACTATGGCTGTCCCCCACATTTCTGCTTTAGATTTTGTCGCTTTTTCCATCATGCCCAAAATAGCCAAACAGTCGACCACTTTCTGCTTATCTTTGACGCTGTTCAAAAACTTGAGAACACTGGCATTATTTACTTTTGTTTTTAATTCAGACATATAATTACTAGCTAATTTGATTTGCGGAGAGGGTGGGATTTGAACCCACGAGGGCTATTCACCCTGCCGCTTTTCGAGAGCGGTACCTTCAACCACTCAGACACCTCTCCATTGAAATTTGCTTTATCCTAACACTTATTATGCAACTATTCAACGGTTATTCAGGCTCGCCCAAAGATACAACGAAGCCGTGGAACGGTACGGTTGCCAGCGAGCTGAAAGTTGTTTTAGTTTCTTTGGCGAAGGATCCTGTCGCAACCTATACACTTTTTTGACGGCATTGCGCAAGCCTAAATCTCCAAAAGAAAATACATCCGGCCTACCAAGAGAAAAGATAAGAAACATTTCCGCTGTCCACCGACCAATACCTTTTACCGTCACAAGCATTGTAATTATTTCTTCATCGGTTTTTTTATCTATATTTCTAAAATTTAGAGTTCCGTCTTCAAAGGCTTGTGCCAAATTTTTGAGGTAACTGGCTTTGGCGCCAGACACTCCCACTGCACGCAACTCGACATCAGTTTTAACTAACACTTGTTTCGGTGTAGGAAATTTTCCTTTAGGAAACAAGGCTTTGAAACGTTTTATAATTGTATCGGCGGCTTTACCCGAAAGTTGCTGACTCATGATAGCGTCGGCCAAAGATTCAAAATAGTTTTTGCTGGGACGAATTATAGCCGGTCTATATTTACCAAAAAGTTCTCCCAAAATTGGGTCGGTTTTCTTGAGATAAACAAAAGATTTTTTATCTTCCATATACAATTACCTCTTTTGAAACCAAGGAAAAAACTTACTTGTTCGTCTGGCATACTCTGTAAATTCTGGCTTTTCCTGCATTTTTTTCTCAAGCATCGGCACACCAGAAACTTTCAAAATTAAAAATGTAATTGTTAGGGGACCAATGATACCAAACCAAGCAACTGGCGCGCCCATTGTCACCAACCAAATACCCCACCACTGTGTGACCTCACCAAAATAATTTGGGTGGCGAGTATATTTCCATAAACCATTTTGCATCAGTTTGCCTTTATTCTCTGGATTTTTAACAAACTCGGACAACTGCTTATCACCAACAGACTCAAAAAAGAAACCTATTAACCAAACTACCAGGCCTATAATATCTAAATATCCAAACGCTTGATTGGTGTTATTGTTAACTAATAAAACCGGCAAAATAATCAAAAATAAAAACGAACCTTGCAACAAATATACTTGTCCGTACGAACGCAAATAAAACCATTTACCCCATTCTTGTCGCCAAACTTGATAACGATAATCCTCGGGTTTGCCATAATTACGCCTAAAAATATGCAGAGCTAAACGCACGCCCCAAACCGTAATTAAAATTCCTAACAACAAACCTCTCTGACTAAAATCAGGAGATAAAACCCAAGACAACCAAGCCATCAAAACAAAACCTACCCCCCAAGCAATATCGACCACATCATTTCTTTTTTTTAGTAAAGAAATAACAAACCACCCTGTCATATAGACCCAGAGAACAAAAGATAAAATTAAAAAATACTTCATAGACCAATTTTAACGGCTATAAAATAAGTAACTATTGAGACAGAGGAAGCGAGCACGGAACCCCAAATCAAATCCACAATCGTGATAACTAATGGCCAATTTTTCATCGTTGCCAAGTTGGTCAAATCATAAGTCGCATATGTAATAAGTCCAAACAAGGCTCCAAACAAAACTGCGTACATCCAAGAATGCTTTTCCAAAGCTGGGGATATAACAAAGAGCACCAACCCAACAATAAACAAAAGATAAAAAATAATCGCCGCTGGCCAGTTAATATTACTCTTCATCAAGAAACCAATCTGTTTTGCATAAAAGTTTTTGGCGACCAAACCTAACCAAACCATGTCAATAGCAAAAAAAACAGGTAGGGCGATGGCATAAAGTTTCAAGAACATAATTATCTGTTTAAATAAGTAACTGTGATTTGTAAAACGGTTGCAAACGATACCCAAAGTAAATAAGGAATTTGAATATAACTAACCCAACGAGCATAAGGAAATATAGCCACCGTCGCCCAAATAAGAGTGCCTAGAAGAAGTAAAATATCGGCCGTAGCCAATAAATTATTCTTTAGACCAAACTGGATCGGAGTAAAAATCGCATTAAAAACTAAATTCAAAATAAAGGGAAGCAAAACTATAAAAGGAATTTCTTTTTTGAAAAACATCAAAAAAACTTTACCGAAAGATATGCCAATCAGGACATAGAGCACTGACCAGGCAGGACCAAAAAGCCAAGATGGTGGCGCCCAAGAAGGCTTGACTAGCTGGGCGTACCAATTATAGGTGTTCATATAGAATTAATTACTGAATAAACTACATGGAAACACAAGGTCTGATCTTTTTATCCAAACCAGTCAATTTAATTATACCCTCTACATTGATATTTACCAAACTTTTATCACTCTCCTGACCCTGATACAAAACCGAATAAAACAGCGGCATCATTACTGCCACCGACTCTTCTACTGTCATATGTTTTGCTAAGTCTACCAACTTTGACCAAATATTTGTATCACCATACAAAATCAGATCCAAACCTGTAGCTTGATGAAGTTGCTTGTTCTTATCTTGGAGAAACGCCAACGCCAAATCCCCACCCATAGCCTTGGTTTCAGTGTTGGCAAATACCTCTATTTCTTCCTTGGCACCCATATCTCTTAGCGTCTGACTATACGCATGTTTCATAGCAGTTAGATAACTAGGTTGCAAAAACCCACCCAAACATTTTAGACCATAATAAAAAGATAGTACTAAAAAAGTTAAAAGCATGCTTGGCACTAATTCTCCACTTTCCAATTTTTCAGCTACCGCTTCGGCCTCCAAAGGTATACGAAAAGACCCATCCGCGCTCACGAGCTCACACCCTTCCAGCCATAATTGCTGACGATATTTGGCGCCCTCTGGAATTGCCCAAAACAAATACGAACCTTTCTTGTCTTTCTTAGAAAAACCACCCCTAATACCATCAAAATGCTTACTAAAAATCAAAGTCACAGTCTCATCAAATATAATTCGACTAATCATTGTTTCCTTAAACAAATGGTGTAACAATAATAGATCGCTAACTATGCTTTCCTGGTCAATATATATAAGTCGTGGCACTGTTTGACTGGTAGAGAAAAATTTTTGCCACAATAACATATTCGTTATCGAGGCTTGTTTGGCAAAACCTTCAACTCCTAAAATATTTGGCTGAGTATATACCTCATCAATTATTCCTGATATTTTTTCCGCAACGTCCATACTAACCGCCTTGGATTTTACCATTGACCATAAGTTTCTTTTCACGCGCGCAATGTCTTTTATTGTAAAAGCCTGGACTCGGATTACTGGTCGTTGATTTTCACTAGCCGGAAAAAAAGAAAGCTGTTGAGTGGCCCTATAATCATGGCTGTCGCTATGAAAAATAAGGCCTTTAGGAAAGGATGAATTGTTAAGCGAAACATTGCCACAAGAAAATACTAATAGATTTTCCAAACTAGCCGACTGTGTCGCGGCAATTAAATTTGCGCTCAAAGAAAAAGGGTGACAAATCATTCCATGATGATCGGCTGTAGAAACAAAGAAGTTTTTTTCTAATTGCTTAGCTACACTATATGCAATTTCTTTTCCAAAAATTTTGGTTGCTCTCGCAGAAACAGCCGAGACTAATTCTGGGCGACGCGCCAATGCTGATGCGCTTAATTTATTTTCTCTATAGCTTTGCGCATGTTCAAACAAAGTTTTCTTTCCATTTTTTTCGAAATTTTCTTTCAAGATTGGACTTTTTGCAAAAACCATCTCAGTGAGATGGATAAAATCTTTAGCTAAATTTTTATTATTATCATGCATAACTAAAATTTCTCTATGTTTTCTTCCACATAATCCCAGAGCGGTTTGGCCACATTGTTTGTTTCACCTTCTATTGGATCATAATGCAGGTTTATAAATGGCAAGCCATTACATTCTATAATTCCCCATTTTTGCTTGTTTGGGTCTTGGTCAATATATTCAACAATAAAATCAAAGCCAATGATCGGATCGCCTATCACCTCGGCTGCTTTTTCCAAAGTCTTTTTTATTTCGGGGTGAGTAATATTAGTCACTTCAGCGGCGCATCCTCCATAATTAACGCCGATCTTCTCAGTCAAATCAATGGTTTTACCGGCTGGTAAAATAGAATTAGTAGTTAATCCAAGCCTACCTAAAAAACTAATATGCTCTTGAGAAATAACAACATCTTTTACCTCTTTATGTTTGTGCTGATTTTTAATTTCTACAAGTTCGCTGATTGTGCGTGTTCCATCTCCAGTAATTCTTGGTGGGTCGCCTCGCAACACCCCAGCCAACTTGCCATTTATCATAGTGCCACGATAAACACTACCCACCAAATGCTCTTCCATTACCGCCCAATAACAAAGTTGTTTAGCTCGCACAAAAGCTTTTTTTAATTCTTCTTCATTGTATATAAAAGTTGTGGTGTGTCGTCCACGCGAACCCAGGCGCGGTTTTATAATTACCGGTTTTTCTAATTCATGAAATTTTTTCAGAAGTGTTTCAAACTTAGAAAAGCTTCCTCCTTTTGCCACCGGGATTCCTGCTTCTTGCAAAGCAAGTTTGAGCAAATATTTATCGTCAGCCCACCACTCCGAATGTTTAGGCGTAACTTTTGGTCTAGGCAGACCATTGAAATAAAACTTTTTGCCTTTGACTGTGGCACCAAACAAATCAACCGGCTTGCCTAACATAAAAAAATTATGCAAAGGTATCCCGCGACGATTGGCTTCTTCCCACAACACCTTGCCTCGCTGATTTATAGTTTTGGTTGGATCATTATTCACTTTCAAAACCCCGACAGTGCGATAAAACCAAACAAAAAAATCCAAAACGGGATTGGTAATATAGCTAGCCAAAGTAGCCAAAAAACTTCTTGCCAAAAAAAGCTGTGCTGGCAAAGTTATTACCGCCAGTGTTTGGCTAAGCCAATTAAGAGCGTGGTTTATTTGATTGTTGCCACAGGCTAGACAGTGTGGTTTTGGGGGCATATTTTATTTACTTTATTTGACTTCAATCTCTAAATCTTATTGTTCATTCTGAAAAAAACTTATTAACTTTTGCACTGCCCACTCTCGAACTTTATCTTGAATTTTAAGGACCACACTCCGAACCTGCTTTTCCAGCATCTTTTTTTGCATCTCGCCCATTTCCTCACTGTTGCCAGTTTTAAAAAAATACAAAAAATTTTCTTGTTGTAATTTTGTAAGATTATCAAATATATCTTTTCGCACTTCTTCTATAGCAGAATCAATAACCTCTTCTATTTCTTGTATATCTGAAAATGGATCAATACCGTACCTAGCTATTGTTTTTTTACTGAAATTCTGAAGGGGTTGTTTAATATCATCTTTAAATCCTTCTAAAACAAATTTTTTAAACAAAATATCAAAATCTTCTTTGCGTCTGGCATGATTTTCAGCCAAAAATGCTTGAAGTCCTTCATAGAAAGGAGTTTCTGACCTCTTAACTAAATCTTCCGGTGATAAGGTTCTCTCTACAGGCATGGCTCTCTTAATTTCGTTTACAATTCGTAGCCATTCTTTTTCCACTTCTTTAGATGAAATTTCCACCCCCTCCTCTTCTCTTAATATTTTTGCTACCCCATTAAAATCATTGCCTATTTCTTTAAATATTTCTATGATTTTAATATCCTGACTGGTTAGCTTTCCGCTATCTTTTAGCTTATCTACAACCTCATCAATTTTCTTTAATCCAATTACATCTCTTGATATCCCTATATCTACGCCTAAAATCAGCCTGTCTGATGCTTCATTAGAAAATTCAAAGTCATCGCCTTCTTCGTGGTAAGGTATGACTGCTTCTGGACCAGATGCCGAGTGAGGATAAAATGGAATTTCTTTTGGCATATTCTGTAAATATTAATTTACTATTTATACCTCCCTAGCCAACACACAGGACAAGTTGGCCTGTTTTTACTTTTCTCAAACTTATGTCCCCGACTACAAATGGTTAGTTTTTTAGAAACTTTATGCATATTAATTTGCATCTATTATATACAGCCGAATAAACTTTGTCATTAGTCCGAGAGATTATTTAAGGTCGCGCGGGTAAGCGGTCCCACCCTACCATTTATCGGCTTAATCCCGTTAGCTGCCTGAAATTTCTTGACTGCTGCTTCTGTCGCCAGTCCAAAATAATTTGTTTCTTTTCCTGGTGAGCCAACTCCAGTACCCGCTACCATAAATCCTTTGGAGTTTAGAAATATTTGCAATGCACGCACATCTGCCCCAGTCATACCGCGACGCAAATCTCGGCTTAAAAAAATGTTATTGTTACCAGTTGCAACTGGTATAGCAGAGATAGTTACTGGTGTTTCACCAAACGTATGACTTGCCACATATAACCTGGTTGGCGCATCATAAACGCCACTTGTTGAAGCAATATCTTTAACTAGTTGAAACTCAACAAGCGCCGCTTTAGTCACTGGTCCAAAGGTACCTGTTGCACCCGCTGTTTTTAATTTTTGAGAAGCTGGTCCAGAATTAGCTTGTATAAGATATTTTTGTAATGTCACCACAGACGCCCCCGAAGAGCCTGCTTGCAAATCACCGCTAGCTGGTGTTTCTGCGGTCGTGCCCTCAGGAACTAATAAATTATTAATAGCTA